>JASGGS010000058.1:0-21266 GCA_047602685.1 Sphingobium sp. | reverse complement strand
CCTCCAGAACCGTTATCGGCGGCTGGTCGAGGGGACGACGGCGCGGTGGAAGCCGGTGGTCGGACTTTCGCTCATCCCGGTCATCATCGCCTTCGCGCTGGTCCCGCGCCTCGGCAGCGAGTTCATGCCCAAGCTGGACGAGGGCAATATCTGGCTGACCATCACCCTGCCGACCTCCGCCTCGCTGGAGACGACCAAGGAGATAGAGCGCGTCGTGCGCGGCAAGATCCTCGCCTATCCCGAGGTCGCCCATATCATCAGCCAGGTCGGCCGGCCGGATGACGGTTCCGATCCCAAGGGGCCGAACAATCTCGAAAACCTTGTCGACCTGAAGCCGCGCGGCCAGTGGCGCTTTGCCGACAAGGAGGCGCTGGTCGCCGACATGACGCGATCGCTGGCCGCGATCCCCGGCATCACGACCAATTTCTCGCAGGTCATCCAGGATAATGTGGAGGAGTCGCTCTCCGGCTTCCGCGGCGAGATCGTGGCCAAGATCAGCGGCAATGATCTCGACATTCTCGACCGGAAGGCGGCGGAGGTGATGGATGTCGTGCGTTCCATCCGGGGCGCGACCGATGTCGATGCAACGCGGGTCGGCGGCCAGACGGAACTGGTCGTCACCCCCGACCGCGCGCGCCTCGCCCGGTACGGCCTGCCGGTGGAGACGGTGAACGATCTCGTCGCGCGGTCGCTCGGCGGCGGCGCGGTCGCCAGCTTCTTCGACGAGGATCGCCAGTTCGACATCGTGGTGCGCATCCGGGAAGAGGATCGCGCGAGCGTCGATGCCATAGGCGCGCTCCAGATCGCCCTGCCCGGGTCGGACGCGAATGGCGCGCCGGGTTCGGTGGCGCTGGGCGACGTGGCCTCCATCGATGTCCGCCAGGGCGCCTCGCGCATCATGCGCGAGGCGGGCGCGCGCAGCGTGATCGTCAAGATGAACCTGCTCGGTCGGGATCAGGGCAGCTTTGTCGAGGAGGCACGCCGCTCCGTGGCGGAGCGGGTCAGGCTGCCCGCGGGCTATACGCTGACATGGGGCGGCCAGTTCGAGAATTCGCAGCGCGCGGCCAAGCGGTTGATGGTCATCGTGCCGATCACGGTGCTGCTGATCTTCTCCTCCCTCTTCTGGGCCTTTCGCTCGATCCGGCTGGCGGGGCTTGTGATGGCCATGGTGCCCTTCACCATGCTGGGCGGGCTGGCGGCGCTGGGACTGGCGGGACTTCATCTCTCCGTCTCCGCCGCTGTCGGCTTCATCGCGGTCGCCGGCATCTCCGTGCAGAACGGCGTCATCATGGTCGAGGAGGTGATGAGCCGCGTGCGGGAGGGCGCCCGCGTGGCGGAGGCCGTGCTGGAAGGGGCGGTGGTGCGCCTGCGGCCCATCCTCATGACGGCGCTGATGGCCGGTCTCGGCCTGCTGCCCGCCGCCCTGTCGCAGGGCATAGGCAGCGAGACCCAGCGCCCCTTTGCCTGCGTGATCGTCGGCGGGATCGTCAGTGGCACGATCTTCACCCTGCTGCTCCTTCCTATCGCGTTGCGCCGCTTCGCCAATTTCGCCGAGCCGGATGAGGTTCGATAAGCCATGATCCGTCCCTTGCCCTCCCTGGCTCTCCTTGCGCTGCTCGCCGGATGTGCGGCCGGTCCCGACTATAGGCGGCCCGAACTGCCCGTTTCCTCCGCCTATGCGCCATCGCCCCTGCCTGCCGTCACGACGGGCATGGAGCAGCGCATCGAGGAAGGGCGCGACATACAGGCGGACTGGTGGACGCTGTTCCGTTCGCCCAGGCTCGACACCCTGATCGCGCAGGCCCTCGCCGCCAGTCCCAACATCGCGGCGGCGGAGGCCGCGCTGAAAGTGGCGCAGGAGAATGTCGCGGCCCAGCGCGGCTATTTCTATCCCACGATTGGTGCGGGCTATGCACCCCAGCGCAGCCGCATTTCCGGAAATCTCGGCGGCAATTCGCCCGGTATACAGGGCAATGGGGAGGTCATCTCGACCTATGAGGGCACGCCGGCGAGCGAGGGAGGCAGCCCGCCCTATACGCGGGGCGTCACCTACAGCTTCCACACGGCCCAGCTCAGCGTCGGCTACACGCCCGATATTTTCGGGGCCAACCGGCGCAAGGTCGAGTCCTTGCAGGCGGAGCGGCGCGCGCAGGCTCTCCAGCTGGAGGCGGCCCGGCTGACATTGGTGACGAACATCGTCGCAGCGGCCATTCAGGACGGCCAGCTTCGCGAACAGATCGCGATAACGGAGGCGCTGGTCCGCGATCAGGAAGCGGCCGTCCGGATCGCGGGCAGGCAGCATGCGCTCGGCTATATCTCCGGCGTCGACCGGTCGGTGCAGGACGCCGCACTGGCGGAGGCGCGCAAGCTCCTGCCTCCGCTCAGGAAGCAGTTCGAGCAGAATCGCAACCTCCTGCGCATCCTGGCGGGGCAGCCGCAGGATGCGGAGGTCCCGGCCTTCACGCTGGATGAATTCCAGCTTCCGCGCGAATTGCCGCTCGCCCTGCCATCCCGCCTGGTGGAACAGCGGCCCGATGTCCGCATGGCGGAAGAGCAATTGCATGCCGCCACCGCGCAATTCGGCGCGGCGCGCGCCGACCTTCTCCCGCAGGTCATGATCACCGGC
This sequence comes from Sphingobium sp., assembly GCA_047602685.1. Lineage (GTDB taxonomy): Bacteria > Pseudomonadota > Alphaproteobacteria > Sphingomonadales > Sphingomonadaceae > Sphingobium. Next base: position 18,640 of record JASGGS010000058.1, on the reverse strand, counting down.
GATGCGGGCGGCGCGGCCAGCCGCTTCGGGCAGATGTTCTGGAACAGCGGCACCTTCTTCGACTTCTTCCTGAACCTCACCCAGTCGCTGTTCAACGGCGGCACGCTCAAGCACCAGGCGCGCGCGGCGCGTGCCGCGATGGAGCAATCCGCCGCCGAATATCGCGCGACCGCCCTCGCGGCTTTTCAGGACGTCGCCAATGTCCTTCAGGCCATCCACAGCGATGCGGAGGCGCTGAAGGTCGCGGAGGATGCTGCCGGGGCAACCGGCGCCAGCCTTTCCCTGGTTCGCAGGCAACATGCCGCCGGTTATCTGGACCGGCTGGCCCTGATCGCGGCCGAGCGGAGCGAGAGGGAGGCGCGGTTGGACATGGCGCAGGCGCGGGCCGTCCGGCTGGGCAACAGCGCCGCCTTGTTCCAGGCGCTGGGCGGGGGCTGGTGGAACCGTCCCGGCGCCGGGACGGAAGGGGCCGAGACGTCCGCAGCGCAACCCTGAGCCGCAGGCGTTGTTTTTGAACGGCGCATCCGATTCGGCCGGGAAATGTTACTGTCAGGGCATGAGGAGCATGCCGCCCTTTTCCGACTTCGCTTCGCCTGTCCGGCAGGTTGCGCCGCTGCGCCGGGCGATCACCGCCGCCTGTCGGCGCGGCGAGAGGGAATGCATGGCGCCCCTGATCGCGGCGGCACGGCTTGACCCGCCGCTGAAGGCGTCGATCCGCGAGACGGCCGAGAAACTGGTGCTGGCCCTGCGCGCCGAGGGGAGGCGGAGCGGTATCGAGGGATTGGTGCAGGAATATGCGCTCTCCAGTCAGGAGGGCATGGCGCTCATGTGCCTGGCCGAGGCGCTGCTGCGCATCCCTGACAGCGCCACCCGCGACGCGTTGATCCGCGACAAGGTGGCGGCGGGCGACTGGCGCGCGCATCTGGGCACGGGCCGTTCGCTGTTCGTTAACGCCGCCACCTGGGGGCTGGTCATCACGGGCGGGCTTGTCGGCCGCGTCGATGAAAAGGGGCTGGGCGCCGCGCTGACCCGCCTTCTGGCGCGCGCGGGCGAGCCGGTCATCCGCAGCGGCGTGGACATGGCGATGCGGCTGCTAGGGGAGCGGTTCGTCGCGGGCGAGACCATCGAGAAGGCGCTGGCGCAAGCGCGTGCCATGGAGGCGAAGGGCTTTCGCCACAGCTATGACATGCTGGGCGAGGCAGCGGCGACGGCGGCCGATGCGGAACGTTTCCTGCGTGACTATGAGCATGCCGTCCATGCCATAGGAAGGAGCGCGCGGGGCGGCAGCGTGCAGGAGCGGGCGGGCATTTCCGTCAAGCTGTCCGCGCTCCATCCCCGCTATTCGCGCGCGCAGGCGGACCGGGTGATGACGGAACTCCTGCCGCGGGTGGCGCGGCTCGCGGCGCTCGCTCGCGGTTACGGCATCGGTTTCAACATCGATGCGGAGGAGCAGGACCGGCTCGAACTGTCGCTGGACATATTGGAAGCGCTCGCCATGGACCCCGCGCTGGCGGGCTGGGACGGCCTCGGCTTCGTGGTGCAGGCCTATGGCAAGCGCTGCCCGTTCGTCCTCGACTGGATCATCGACCTCGCGCGCCGCGCGGGGCGCCGGATCATGCTGCGGCTGGTGAAGGGCGCCTATTGGGACGCGGAGATCAAGCGGGCGCAGGTGGACGGCTTGCCGGACTTTCCCGTCTACACGCGCAAGCGTCATAGCGACATCGCCTATATCGCCTGCGCGCGAAAGCTGCTGGCGGCGCCGGATGCCGTCTTTCCACAGTTCGCCACCCATAATGCCCAGACGCTGGCGACCGTCCACCATCTGGCAGGCCCCGATTTCGATCCCGGCCGCTACGAATATCAGTGCCTGCACGGCATGGGGGAGGCGCTCTATGCGCATGTGGTCCCGCCCACCGGGCTGGCGCGCCCCTGCCGCATCTATGCCCCTGTCGGAACGCATGAGACGCTGCTGGCCTATCTGGTGCGTCGTCTGCTGGAAAATGGCGCCAACACCTCCTTCGTCAACCGGGTCGGCGATCGGACGGTGCCGGTGGAGGCGCTGGTCGAGGACCCTGTTGACGGCGCGGACCGCAGCGGACTGCCCGGCGCTCCGCATGACCGCATCGCGCAGCCTGCGCGTCTCTATCCGGACCGGCGCAATTCGGCGGGCATCGACCTGAACGACGAGGCCGTGCTGGCGGAACTGGGGGAGGCCCTGCGCGCCTCCGCCGCCCTGTCATGGCGCGCGGCGCCTCCGGACGGCGAGGGGACCGCGCATCCCGTCCGCAACCCGGGCGATCCCGGCGATCTTGTCGGCGTTGCGCTCCATGCCGGTCCCGAAGACGTGCCGGGGGCTCTGGCCCGCGCATCGTCAAGCCTATGGAGCCGCCGCGCCGTATCGGACAGGGCCGCCCTGCTCGAACGGGCGGCGGATGCGATGCAGGCGCGCATGCCGGTCCTTGTCGGCCTGATCGTGCGGGAGGCGGGCAAGTCGCTGCCCAATGCCGTGGCGGAAGTGCGGGAGGCTGTCGATTTCCTGCGCTATTATGCGGTCCAGGCTCGCGGGATTTGCGGCCCGGACATCCGTCCGCTTGGCCCGGCCGTCTGCATCAGCCCGTGGAACTTCCCGCTCGCCATCTTCACCGGGCAGGTGGCGGCGGCTCTGGCGGCGGGAAATCCCGTCCTCGCCAAGCCCGCGGAAGAGACGCCCCTGATCGCGGCGGAGGCCGTGCGCCTGCTGCATGAGGCAGGGATTCCCGCCGACGCGCTGCAACTCCTGCCCGGCGACGGCGGGCTTGGCGCGGCGCTGGTGGCGGCGCCGGAGGCGGCGGCGGTGCTGTTCACCGGCTCGACCGAAGTGGCCCGGCTGATCCAGCGCCAGCTTGCTGGTCGCCTGTCGTCCTCCGGCAAGCCCATCCCCCTGATCGCGGAGACGGGCGGCCAGAATGCGATGATCGTCGATTCCTCCGCCCTGCCCGAACAGGTGGTCGCCGATGTGATCGCCTCCGCCTTCGACAGCGCGGGGCAGCGCTGCTCCGCCCTGCGCCTGTTATGCGTGCAGGAGGAGGTGGCGGACCGGATGCTCGCCATGCTGCGCGGCGCCATGCGGGAGCTGCGTATCGGACCGACCGACCGGCTGTCCACCGATATCGGCCCGATCATCTCCGCCGGGGCGAAGGCGGGCATAGAGCGGCATGTCGAGGCCATGCGCGCGAAGGGACGGCGGATCGACAGGCAGACTTTGCCTCGGGAGGCCGAACATGGCCTGTTCGTGCCGCCGACCCTGATCGAGATCGGGGATATAGGGGAACTGGACCGCGAGATATTCGGTCCGGTCCTGCATGTCCTGCGCTATCGCCGCAGGGATATCGACAGCATATTGGATGCGATCGACGCGACCGGCTACGGCCTGACCTTCGGCCTCCATACGCGCCTCGACGACATGGCCGCGCATGTCATGGGACGCGTGAAGGCGGGCAATGTCTATGTGAACCGCAACATCATCGGCGCCACGGTGGGCGTGCAGCCCTTTGGCGGGCGCGGGCTGTCGGGCACCGGACCGAAGGCGGGCGGTCCGCTCTATCTGGCCCGGCTGGTCGAGCCGCCGCCCCGTCCCGGTCGGGCGGGCGGGGCCATGCCCCCGGCGCTTGCGGCCTTCGTGCAATGGCTGGAGGCGCGGGGCGAGGCGGGGCTTGCCCGGACCGCTCGCGACTATGGCGCCGCGTCGCCGCTGGGCGTGGAGACCGAACTGCCGGGGCCGGTCGGGGAGCGCAATCTCTACCGGCTGCGCCCGCGCGGAACCCTGCTTCTCAAGCCCGCGACCCTGGCGGGCCTGTACGACCAGATCGCGGCGGCGCTCGCCACCGGCAATGCGGGCGTGATCGAGGGCATGCCCATTCCGCCCGGTCTGCCGGAGGAGGTGGCCGCGTGCCTGTCATTGGATGCCGCCGCCGATATCGGCGCCGTGCTGGTGGAGGGCGACGGGGAGGCGGTGATGGCCGCCACCCGCGCCATGGCCGGGCGACCGGGACCGATCGTGCCGGTCCATGCGGTCCGCCCGGGCGAACGTGGCGGCTATCCGCTCGACTTCCTCATGGAGGAGGTCGCGCTTTCCACGAACAGCGCGGCGGCGGGCGGCAATGCCAGCCTCATGACGATCGGCTGATCCCCGCCGCCATCAGGGGCAGGGATCGGGAAATTCGCGCTGCACATCCGCTATGGCCGCCAATATCTCCTCGCCGAGCGTGATGTCGATGGACGCGATGTCGGTCTTGAGCTGGGCGAGGGACGTCGCGCCGATGATGTTCGACGTGACGAAGGGCCTGTCGTTGACGAAAGCCAGCGCCAGTTGCGCCGGGTCCAGCCCGAATGCATGGGCTATGGCGACATAGCGGGAGGAGGCGACCGGCTGCTGCGGCGTCTGATAGCGGCTATAGTTGGTGGCGACGTCGACGCGCGAGCCTTTGGGAACCTGCCCGCCCAGATATTTGCCGCTCAGATGCCCGGCCGCCAGCGGCGAGTAGGCGAGCAGGGAGACATCCTCGCGCAGGCTGAACTCGGACAGGCCGATTTCATAGACGCGGTTGAGGAGATTATAGGCGTTCTGGATCGAGGCGACGCGCGGCAGCCCCTTCTCCCGTGAAAGGCGCAGATATTCGGACACGCCCCACGGCGTTTCGTTCGACACGCCGAAATGCCGGATCTTGCCTGCCTTGACGAGATCGGCCAGCACGTCCAGCGTTTCCTCTATGGGCGTGGTGTCCGCCGCGTCCTCCAGCTCCGCCAGCCCGCGCCGCCCGAATCGGGGGACGGGGCGGTCGGGCCAGTGAAGCTGGTAGAGGTCGATATAATCGGTGCGCAGGCGGCGCAGGCTGCCGTCGATCGCTTCCTCGATATTGCGGCGGTCGAGATGGTTGTTGCCGCCGCGCAAGGGTCCGTTGAAGGACGGTCCGGCGACCTTGGTGGCCAGGATGAAGCGGTCGCGCCGCGTCTTCTCGATCCAGGTGCCGATATATTCCTCGGTCCGCCCGCGCGTCTCGATCTTGCCGGGTGTGGTCGGGTACATTTCCGCCGTGTCGATGAAGTTCACGCCCTGGTCGAGGGCGTAGTCGAGCTGTTCATGCGCTTCCGCCTCGCTGTTCTGCGATCCCCAGGTCATGGTGCCGAGGCAGATGACGCTGACGTTCAGGTCCGTGCGGCCAAGCTTGCGATATTTCATGTCGCCTCTGTCGTGAAGATTGGAAAAAGGGCACGGGGCATAGCCATCGACGGGAGAACCGTTGATCCGGGCAGACGCCTCGTGTGGAAGGTGGTCAGGGGTGCGGCGGCAGGAAGACTGCCCGCCCGGCATAGGTAGCGCAATGGCGGCGATCCGGCAAGATCGGTTTCGTTTGCGGACTATTCACGGGATGCGGGCAGGCGCCGTTCCTACATCCGCAACCGGCAGAAATCGTCGCTGGTCGCGCGGGACAGGAGCGCCCGGCACTCGGCATGGTTCGGGCCTCCCGGCTCGATCAGTCCCGGCTCGACATGCGCCAGCAGGTCCTGTGGGACGAAGGCGACCGGGCAGGCGACGGGGACGAGCTGCGATCCCACGCCCACCTGAAGGGTGGAGAGCAGGCCGAACATATGCCGTTCCCGCGTCGGGCGGCCGAGCATGATGAGGCGGTGCTGCCCCTGCTCGATGGTGACAAGATAGGTGTGGCCGGACAGGTTGGGCATGGAGACATGGCCCGCCTGCGCGAAGGCGCCGTCCACGCGGGCGCTTTCCGCAAAGCGCAGGTGGCAGGCGGCCTCGTCCCAATAGATGCTGGTGCGATAGGCATAGACGGCATCGGCCTGCCCGAAGCTGGGGCGCAGGGTCACATAGTCCCCCTCGATCCAGCGGACGGCGGCGCGGGCATAGGCGCCCATATGCTCCGGGGCGAGGCCCCCGTCCGGAGCGGCGGCGAAGGGAGCGGCTGCGCGCAGCGGCGCGCCCAGAGCCTCCTCCAGCCGGATGACGGTGGCGAGGGTGAAGCCGCGGCTGCCCGACAGCGCCTTTTCGAGGGTGGAGAGGCTGATCCGGGCCATGTCGGCCAGCGCCTGGCGGGAAATGCGGCGGCGCGCCAGTTCCTCGCGCAGGCGTTCGGCGATGGCCTCGTCCTGAAAAGATCCCTGGCTTCCCGACCCCCTCATAGCGCTCCCTTCGCATGAATCACGGACAATTCCGCACAAAACCGTACATCTCGTCAAGAGGGCATCGCACTGGGACGGCCTGTCCGGACGGGAGCGGACAGGATGGGCGAAAGCGGCAAGGACTGCCGATGGCTGTCCGGCACGGGCCGCCCCTATCGCGAGGGCACCACCCGATAGGAGTTGTGCCATGCCCGCATCCCCTCTTTCCCCCAAAATCCTCTCCGCGCAGTCCCGCCACAGGCTGACATGGGGCTTTGCCCTGCTGCTGGCCGTGCTGGCGGGATGCCTGCTCGCCAGCCGCCTCATCGCCTCGGACGGCGAGACCGCCGATCCCGACGCCATAGGCGCGGGAACGCTGATGCTGCGCGGCAAGGGCGTCGCCAAGGCCATGCCCGCCATGCGCCTCGGCACGGACATGGACGTGACGGTCAGCGGCCAGATCGCCCGCGTCCGCGTGATGCAGGCCTTTCGCAACACCGGCAAGGACTGGATGGAGGCCAGCTATCTCTACCCCCTGCCGGAGGACGGGGCGGTCGACAGCCTGAAGATGGTCGTCGGCCAGCGCGTCATCATCGGCCGCATCAAGCGGCGCGAGGAGGCCCGCGCCCTCTATGAAAAGGCGAGGAGCGAAGGGCGCAAGGCGGGCCTCGTCGAATCCGAGCGGCCAAACCTGTTCCGCAACAGCGTCGCCAATGTCGGACCGGGCGAGACCGTCCTGGTCGCCATCGAATATCAGGCGCCCGTGCGCCAGCTGTCGGGCGAGTTCGCGCTCCGCCTGCCGCTGGTCGCCGGTCCCCGCTATGTCCCGCCGCACAGCGTCACGGACGGCAAGGGCGCACAGGATGCCGCCAATGTGACGGCGCCGCTCGCCGATCCGAAACTCGGCAAGTCGCTCAACCCCGTCTCGATCACCGTGCATCTGGCGCCCGGCTTCGTGCCCGCCAATCTCATCAGCCCCTATCATCGCATCGCGGTGGAACAGGATGGCGCGCAGGGCCGGACCATCCGCCTCGCCGATGGCGAAGTGCCCGCCGACCGCGATTTCGAGCTCCGCTGGCGCTCGGCCAGTGCCGATCCCGCCATCGGCCTGTTCCGCCAGACCGTCGATGGAAGCCAGTATCTCATGGCCTCCATCACCCCGCCAGCACAGGACCGCATCGGCACCCCGCCCCCGCGCGAGATGATCTTCGTCATCGACAATAGCGGCTCCATGGGCGGCCAGTCGATGGTCGCGGCCAAGGACAGCCTCCAGCATGCGCTGGGCACGCTGCGGCCGCAGGACAGCTTCAACATCATCCGCTTCGACGACACGATGACGCAATTGTTCGAGCGGCCGGTGCGGGCCACGGCGGACCAGATCGGGGTGGCGCGCCGCTTTACCGACGGGCTGAAGGCCAATGGCGGCACGGAGATGCTGCCCGCGCTCAAGGCCGCGCTGGTCGATGCGCAGCCCGACGACCGCTCCACCGTGCGGCAGGTCATCTTCCTGACCGATGGCGACCTGTCCAACGAGAAGGAAATGATGCAGGCGATCGCGGCAAAGGGTGGTCGCAGCCGGGTGTTCATGGTCGGCATCGGCTCCGCGCCCAATACGTATCTGATGCGCCGCATGGCGGAGGCCGGTCGCGGCACCTACACCAATATCGGTTCGGGCGAGGAAGTGACGGCGAAGATGACCGCGCTGCTCGACCGGCTGAAGGCACCCGTCGTTCGCGACGTCACCATCTCCATGGAAGGCGCGGACCTCGACATCACCCCGCGTCGCCTGCCGGACCTGTATGCGGGGGAGCCGCTGGTCCTGCTGGGCAAGGGGGAGAAGATGGCGGGCCGGATGACGGTTGGTGGCTTGATCGGCGATACGCCCTGGTCGCGGACGGTGGACCTGTCGTCCGCCATGGAAAGCCCCGCCGTCGCGAAACTCTGGGCCAATGCCCGCATCGCGGATGTGGAGGCGGCGCGCTCCTCCGGCGAGACGGACGACGCCACCGCCGACGAGGCCGGCGCGCGGCTCGGCCTCGATTACGGCATCGTCACCCGGCAGACGAGCCTCGTCGCGGTGGACGAGACGCCGACCCGTCCGGAGGGGGCTATCCTGACCAAGGAGGACCTGCCGCTGCTGCTCCCCGCGGGCTGGGACTTCGATACGCTGTTCGGCGGGCAGCATGTCCATGCGGCAAAGGCCGGGTCTTCCACCGAGGCCGGGGAAGCGGAGGCGATGGACCTGCCCCAGACCGCGACCGGCTATGCCGCGCTGATCGGGCAGGGGGGCGTGCTGCTGCTCATCGGTCTGGCGGGCCTTGCCGCCACCCGTCGCCGCAAGGGGAAGCAGGCATGATCGCGGTCCTGCGGGACATGATGGAGGGGGGACGCGCGGTCACGCGCGTCCTTCTGCTCGGCATCTGCGCCCTCGGTCTTGCCCTCATGGCAAAGGGGGCCGTGGTGCCGGTCAAGGCGGTGGCGGCGCAGTTCCTGCTGGAGCGGGCCTTTGATCGCAGTCAGGCGGCGGGGCAGGGCCTGCGCCCCTGGCCCTGGGCGGACATGGCGCCGGTGGCGCGCATCGGCATCGCCCGGCTGGGCGTGGAGCGGATCGTGCTGTCGGGCGGATCGGGGCAGGCCATGGCCTTCGGCCCCACCGAAATGCCGGTGGACCGCGCGGCCCGCACCACCATCCTCGCCGCGCATCGCGACACGCATTTCGCCTTCCTGGCCGATGCGAAGCCGGGCGACATGGTGACGATGGAGCCGGTGACGGGTCCTGCCCGCCGCTATCGCATCATCCGTTTCCAGGTGGCGCGCTGGAATGGCTTTGCTTTCCCCCGCGATCCCGCCCGGCCGATGCTGGCCCTCGTCACCTGCTATCCCTTCGGCGCGGTGGAGCGCGGGCCGATGCGGTTCATCGCCTGGGCGGAGGAGGTCGGGTGAGCGGCCGTTCCCCTTCCCTTTCAGGGCGGGGAGCACTGCTGCTCCGCGCGACTTACGGACAATTACGAATGGCGATCATGACGGCCGGATAACATTGCTTGACGGCATGTAAGTAGTTTCGAGGCACGATCATGGACTGTCGGCAATGGCCCACCGAGGACAGGAACATCGACGGCGGCGCCTGCGCCGGATGCGCCGTGCGCGACCGCGCCATATGCTCCGTCCTGACGGATGACGAGCGCGAGGCCTTCGTGCGCATCGGCCGCCGCGTCACCGTGCCGCGCGGCCAGCGCCTGATCTGGGAGGGGGACCAGTCCACCCTCGTCGCCAATGTGGTGGAGGGGACGATGCAGCTCTCCATCTCCACCGCCGACGGGCGGGAGCAGATCGTCGGCGTGGTCTATCCCTCCGATTTCATCGGCCGCCCCTTCGGCGCGACCAGCGGGCATAATGTGACGGCGCTCAGCGACGCCAGCGTCTGCCTCTTCCCCCGCGCCGATTTCGACCGGGTGGCCAAGACCCATGCCGGGCTGGAGCATAGCCTGCTGCGCCGCACGCTGGAGGACCTGGACCGCGCGCGGACCTGGATGCTGCTCCTCGGCCGCAAGAGCGCGCGGGAGAAGATCGCGACCTTCCTCCTCGACATGGCGCAGCGTTTCGGCAGCGACGCCTTCGATCTGCCGCTCAACCGGCAGCAGATCGCGGATATCCTCGGCACCACCATAGAGACGGTCAGCCGCCAGCTCACCGAACTGAAGCGGGAGGGAATTGTCGGCCTACCCACCCGCGCCCGCGTCGAGATATTCGACCGGGGCGCGCTGGAGGAACGGGCGGAGGCGGCATGAGCGAGGCGGCGACACACGCCAGTTCCCCGGCCAGTCCCTATGACCTGATCGGGCCGGAGCGCGTGGCCGCGCTGGTGCGCAGCTTCTACGACCTGATCGAGGGCGATCCCGCCTATGCCCGGCTGCGGGCGATCCACGACGCGGACCTTGGCCCGGTGCGGGCGGCGTTCGAACGTTTCCTGACCGGATGGCTGGGCGGCCCGCGCGACTGGTTCGGCAAGGGACAGTGCGTCATGTCGCTGCACCGGCCGATGGACATCGACCGGGAACTGGGACGGCAATGGGCCGACGCCATGACGGCGGCGATCGCGGCGCAGGGCTGGGACGACGAGCGGCTGGCACGGCAGCTTGGCGAGGCGTTGAGCCGCATGGCCGGGGCGATGGTGAGCCGGAACTAGAGCATTTTCAAGCTGACCGTTCACGGTCAACGGCCAGGAAAATGCGGCATCGAAAGACAGGAGCGTTTCAATGTGGAAACGCTCCGGGCCATGGTCCGGGCTTTGAATCAGGCTTTGGGGACGAACGTGCTCCCGTGAAGGCAGGAGTGGGAGCGGGGACGGGGATTGCGGCCGTTCCTGCCTTCACAGGAGCACGAGGGAGCGCCCCGCCCGTCTCGACCTTTCGATCAGGCCCTGGGACCGGTCCCCCTGGCGAAGGCCGCATCCAGCAGCGTCACCAGATTATGCGCGCCCAGCTTGCGCATCAGGCGGGCGCGGTGGACCTCGACCGTGCGGTGGCTGATGCCGAGGTCGATGCCGATCTGCTTGTTGGTCATCCCGCGCGCGATGCCCGCCAGCACCTCGCGCTCGCGCGGGGTCAGCGCGTCGAGCGGGGAGGGGGCCTTGCGGCGGCGGGAGGGGGGCTCAGGGGCCGACATGCTCTCCATCCCGGCTGTTCACCGGACCCGATGCGGTCAGGCGCGCAACCATGTCCGTCAGCGTGTGGAGGCGCAGCGGCTTCTCGAATATCGCCGCGAAGCCCGCCGCCAGCGCCTGCTCGTCAAGCTCCGGGGTGCGAAGGCCGGTGATGAGGACCGCCGGCCATGCCGCGCCCCGTGCGCGCAACCGCGTGAGCAGGGTGATCGCATCCATGTCGGTCAGGCGGTAATCGGCGATGAAGCAGTCGGCATCCTGCCCCTGGCCGTCGGCCAGCAGGGCTTGGCCGGAGGCATAGGTGCGAACCTCATGGCCCTGGGCGAGAAGCAGGAGCTGCAAGGAGCGACGAACCAGCGGATCGTCCTCGACGATGATGATCATTCCCAAACCAGCCTGTCCGGGAGGCGATGCGCGGTCCGCCGCCCCAAAGTCATTCCTCCCCTGTGCCACGCGCGGGGGTGCGGGGTCGCTACGTATAGGTCCTAGGTTGCCAGGGCCGGGGCGTTTCTCCGGCGCCGCGCGGCGGCGTCACTCCGTGCCCAGCCCCGCCGCGAAAGCGATGCGCAGCGCATCCGAAAGGCTCCGCACATTGAGCTTCATCATCAGGTTCGCGCGGTGGACCTCCACCGTGCGGGCGGAGATGCCCAGATCATAGGCGATGGTCTTGTTGGGCAGGCCGCGCGCCAGCCCCTCCAGCACATCCTTCTCGCGCGGGGTGAGGGCGCCCAGTATCTGCTCCGCCTGCGCGGTGCGGGCCGCGATCCCGTCCGCCGCGTCGATCCGCGCGAAGGCCGCCTCCAGCGCCGCCAGCAGTCCCGCCTTGTCGAACGGCTTCTCCAGGAAGTCGACCGCACCCGCCTTCATCGCCCGCACGGCGGTGGACACGTCGCCATGGCCGGTCATGATGACCACGGGCATGGTCACGCCGCGTTCGGCCAGCGCCGCCTGCACCGCCATGCCGTCCATTTCCGGCATGCGGATGTCGAGGAGGACGCAGCCCTCCTCCGCATGGCGGGCATCGCGCAGGAACGCCGCGCCAGACGGCCAGCTTTCCACGGCATAGCCCGACGTCCTGAGCATATAGCCGATGGAACGGCGCACGGCCTCCTCGTCATCGACGATGTGGACCAGCTTCCTGTCAGTCATGCTCCTTCTCCGCCTCCCTTTCCGTCTGAGCGCGTATGATGGTGAAATGGAACTGCGCGCCGCCGCCGGGGCGCGGCTCCATCCAGATGCGGCCGCCATTGGCCTCCACGATGGTGCGGCAGATGGAGAGGCCGAGGCCCATGCCGCCCGTCTTGGACGTCACGAAGGCGGTGAACAGCTTCCGCGCCACCGCATCCGGCACGCCCGGCCCGGTATCCGCCACGGTGACGCGGACCATGCCCGGCCCCTCGGCGGCGGAAGTGACGGTCAGGCGGCGCTCGCCCCCTTCCGTCTGCCCCATGGCTTCCACCGCGTTGCGGATCAGGTTGATGAGCACTTGCTGGATCTGCACCTTGTCCACCAGCACCGGCGAGGCATAGGGATCGAGGTCGAAACGCGGCTCCACCCCCGCCTCGCGCGCGCCCATCAGGCCCAGCACCGCCGCCTCGTTGATGAGCTGGGGCAGCGGCTCCACCGTCTTCTCCACCTCGCCGCGTGCCACGAATTCGCGCAGGCGCCGCACGATATGCCCGGCGCGCAGCGCCTCCTTGGCCGTGTCGTCCAGCGCCTCCCGGATCATCGGCAGCTCCGCCGGATCGGGATCGGCCAACTGGTCGCGCACTGCCTCCGCATAGGCGGCGATGGCGGTGATCGGCTGGTTCAGCTCATGCGCCAGCGTCGAGGCCATGGTGCCCATGGCGCTGAGCCGCGAGACATGGATGAGCTCGGACTGCAACGCCTCCAGCCGCTCCTCCGTCCGGTAGCGTTCGGTGAGGTCGCGCATGAAGCCGGTGAACAGCGTCTCCGTCCCCTCCCCCGCCGTCTCGCCGATGGACAGCTCGACGGGGAAGGTCGTGCCGTCCTTCCTGCGGGCGAAGACGACGCGGCCGATGCCGATGATCCGCTTCTCATGCGTCTCATGATAGCGCTGGATATAGGCGTCGTGCCGTTCCCGGTCGGGCGACGGCATCAGCATGGCGACATTCCGTCCCACCACCTCGCCCTCGCGATAGCCGAAGAGGGTTTCCGCCGCGGCGCTGAAGGAGACGATGATGCCCGCATTGTCGATCACCACCATGGCGTCGGGCACGGTGGAGAGGATGGAGCGTAAATGGCTTTCCTGCGACCGCAACAGGGTGTCGGCCGCGCGCTGCTCCGTGATGTCGGACACGATCTTGGCGAAGCCGCGCAGTTCGCCCTTCTCGCCGCGCAGCGCGGTGATGGTGATGGCGGCGAGGAATTCGGACCCGTCCTTGCGCTGGCGCCAGTCCTCCTCCTCCAGCCTGCCGTCGCGCGCGGCCCGGTCCAGGTCGGCCTGCGGCTTGCCCGCCTCTATCGCGTCCCCGGGGTAGAAGAGGGACATGGGCTTGCCCAGTATCTCCGCCTCGGTCCAGCCCTTCAGCCGCTCCGCGCCCCGGTTCCAGATGGTCACATGGCCGGTCGGATCGACCATGTAGATGGCATGGCGGGGCACGCCGTCGATCAGGAGGTTCAGTTCCTCCGCCAGCCGCGTCGCCTCGCCCGCGCGCTGCGCCGCGCGCGCCTCGCTCTCCCGCGCGCCCAGGCGCGAGCGGACGACCACGCCGACGAGCAGCAGGACCGCGATGGAGAGGAGGATGAGGAGGGCGATCTCCATGATGTCGACCACGCCCATCACGGCGGGATGGTCGCCGGTCAGATAGAGGGCGGTCAGGATCGCCAGCAGGATCGGGGCCGCCACGGCCAGCCCCGAAAGGGGCGGCATCCACCTCTTGCCCATCGATTCCAGCCGTCCCCTGTTCCTGCCGCCAATGCCAGCATAGCCAATGGATTCAGCGGACGGAATGGTCCCGCCGCCCTGACGGGCATATTAGTACCAATACGTATGTCGCACAGGCGTGAAAACGGCTATTTATCCTTTAGTGACAAGGATTTGAGTTTAGTTGCATGGGGCGCCTTCGGGTATAAAGATGTCATAAAGACATGGTCGCAAAATGCAGCGCGGCGCGTCGGGACTTGCTTCCCGGCGCGCCGTTTGCATATGCGGGCGCTCAGACGGCATGGCTGAACTGTCCCTGGCTGTCCGACCGATAGGCGTCGAAGGACGCCGCGACCAGCCGCGCATAGGGCCATGCCTTCTCCGCCAGATGCAGTGCCGGTCCCTCCAGCCGGACCAGGCCGCGCCGCAGCAGCGGCTCCAGCGCCGAGGCCGCCAGGCTGAGCAGCGCCGGGCCGGGCGCCGCGCGGCCATGGCAGAGGAGCTGCTCGATCACCTCCGCCCGTGCGCGCATGTCCGGCGTCAGGCGGATGCCGCGCTGCGCGGGCAGCAGGCCGGAGCCGAGCAGCATGCGATAGCGGCCCGCCTGCTTCTCATTCTGGACGATGGCGCCGCGGAAACGGCTGATCGCGCTGGCGCCGAGGCCGATGAGGGTCGGCCCGGCATCGTCGGTGAAGCCCTGGAAATTGCGGTGCAGCGCGCCGGCCCGCGCCGCCAGCGCCATGGGATCGCGCGGCAGCGCGAAATGATCGAAGCCGACGGCGCGATAGCCGGCATCCAGGAACAGCCTGCGCCCCAGCGCCGCCTGGTCGAAGCGCAGGCGCGTCGCGGGCAGGGTCGCGGCGTCGATGGCGCGCTGCCGGTGGAGCAGCGAGGGAAGATGGGCATAGCCGAACAGGGCCACGCGATCCGCGCCCAGCGCGACGCTCCGCTCCACGCTTTCGGCCAGCGTCATGAGCGACTGACCCGGCAGGCCGTACATCAGGTCGAAATTGAGCGAGGTGACGCCCGCCCGGCGAAGCCCTTCCACCGCGTCCGCGATCATGCGGTCCGGCTGGACCCGGCCTATGGCCTGCTGGACCAGCGGATCGAAGGTCTGCACCCCCAGGCTGGCGCGCGTCATGCCCAGCGATCCGATGACGTCCATCCATGTCGCGTCGAGCGTGCGGGGATCGAGTTCCACGGAGAAGAGGGGGCTTGTCGCCCCGAACCGGGTCAGCAGCCGGTCGACCAGCCGCACGAAGGCGAGCGGGTCGAGCGCGTTCGGGCTGCCGCCGCCAAAGGCGATGCGGGTGATCCGGCCGCGCCCGGCCAGCGCATCCGCCACCAGGTCGATCTCCGCGTCCAGCGCCTCCATATAGGATTGCAGGCGCTGCGCGCGATTGGCCCGGCCGGTGTTGCAGCCGCAATAGCTGCATATGTCCCGGCAGAAGGGGATGTGGACATAAAGCGAGACCGGCTCGTCCGCGCCGACCATGGCCAGCGCGTCGGCCATGTCGCCGGGGCCGATGCCGTCGCCGAACTCGGCGGCGGTCGGATAGCTCGTATAGCGGGGAACCGCGCGGGCGAGGAGATCGGGGTGATAGGGTGGCATGAGGGCAATCTCCTCCCGCCCGGAGGCGGCTTTGCGGCCCGTGCGGCCGGGGCTCAGGCGTCGCGCCGGGCAGCGCGGGCCTTCACCGCATCCTCGATGCTGAAACCGGCCAGCGCGGCGGCGAAGACGGTCATCGCAGCCACGACCAGGACGGGGAAATGCGAACCGATATAAGCGAACATGGGAGTCTCCATCTTGTTGCAGGATGTGGAAGGAAGGGGATCAGGCGGCTTCCCTGGCGCGCTCGGCGGCATGGGCCTTGAACATCTCCATGATGTCGCCGGAGGTGACGGGGCGCGGCTCCTCGGTCGGGCGGGAACCGCCGGAGGATTTGGGCGCGGTGTCCACGCCTTTCGCCCTGGCGCGGGCGCGGAGCGCGCCGACGGTGATTTCCTCGCAGCCATAATTTTCGAACAGGCTGTCATGGCGGAAGAAGCGCAGGGCATTGCCGTGCGTCACCTTGTCGATCTGCACGTCGGTCAGGTGCCTGACCGATTCCCACAGATGCTCCGGCACTTCCGGCCACAGGGCGTCGCTGTGCGGATAGTCCGTCTCATAGGCGACCATATCCTCGCCGATCTCGTCGAGATGGCGCAGGCCGAAACGGTCGTCCACGAAACAGTGCAGGAAATGCCGCTTCACCAGGTCGGACGGCTTCACATCCTTGAACCGGCTGTGCGTCCAGGCCTTGTGCCGCCAGTTGGAGAAGTCGGCCCGCTCCATGAAATAGGGCACCCAGCCGATGCCGCCTTCCGCTATGGCGATGCGCAGGTCGGGATAGCGGTGCAGTTCCTCCAGTTGCAGCCAGTCCGACAGGCCCTGCGCCACGGACAGGGGCATGGTGGTGATCCACGCCTCGATCGGGCTTTCCATGGAGGCGTGGGGCGCCGGATTGCCGCTGCCGATATGGAGGGCGATGGTCATGTCCGTGTCGGCGACGGCGCGGAAGAACGGGTCCCAATAGTCGTTATGGATGCTGGGCAGTTTCTGGACCGTCGGATTCTCGTTCATCGAGACGGTGCGGAAGCCCTTCCCGGCAAGGCGGTGGATTTCCGCCACGGTGGCGTCCATGTCCCATGTCGGCAGGATGCCGATGGGGATGAAGCGGCCCGGATAGGCCATGCACCACTCGTCATGATGCCAGTCATTATAGGCCTGCATGTGGCGCAGGGAGAGCGCCTTGTCGGGCGCGGTGTGGAAGGTCTGGCCGTCGAAGCCGATCGAATTGCCGAAGCAGAGCGACGCCGCGATGCCGTTCACGTCCATGTCGTCGATGCGGGCATGCACGTCCCAGCATCCGTCGCGCAGCTGGTCGAGGGAGGTCGGCTCCATGCCATATTCCTCCGCCGGGCGGCCGACGACGGCGTTCAGGCCGACGGATGGACGGATATAGCCCTGATACTGCCAGAAATTCTTGCCGTTCCGGTCGGTCCTGAGCTTGGGCGCGCTGGCCAGCAAATCCCCTGAAAGCTGATTGTCGAACAGGGTCGGCGGCTCGCAGATATGATCGTCCACGCTGACGATCACCATGTCGTTCATGTCCATCCATCTTCTCCTTGATGGAGGAGTGTCGCAGGGGACGGGCGGCACGACATTGACCGTCGTCAAAATTGGCGCGGCGGACGGTTCCGGCGCGGCGGTCCTCAATCATCGCGCAACCATTGGCCGCTATGAAGGGTCAGGGACGAGAACAATATGAAGGGGCGCGCGGGTAGATCATGATTTCAATCCGCTATGACGAGGAAGACGGCATCGTGCGCACGGTGGCCAGCGGGCTGGCATCCGTGGAGGAGTTCAACGCCTATATGCCGAAGGCGCTGGAACTGATGGAACGCAGCCGCGCGCGGCACGGCCGGGCGCTGCATCTGATCGACGCGGCCGACAATCCGGTGCAGACGCGCGATACGTTCGATCATATCGTCCGGGCGTCCGAGGGGGCGACGCGGGAGGGAGACCGTTTCGCGGTGGTGCTGCATTCGGCGCTGGCGCGGCTCCAGATCAACCGCATGGCCGATGCCCACCTGCACCGTTTCTTCGCGGATAGCGATTCGGCGCGCGGCTGGCTGCTGGACGGGGCCGGGACGGCGGCGGAGGCGGCGCGATGACGGGGGTGGAGATCGGCTTCGACGCCGCGCGGGGCGTGCTGCTGTGCCGCGTCGCCGGTGCGATGCCGCCGTCCCAGGAGGCGGAGCTTTCGCGGGCGCTGACCGATGCGGTCGGCGCGGCGCGGCGGCACGGGCCGCTTCGGGTCCTGTGGGACAATCGCGTGGGCGTGCCGCTCAGCACGGCCCTGTCGGACCTGCTCCGGGACCTGCTGGTCGAGCGCGGCGGCGTGGAGGACAGGGTGGCCATCGTGGTCCCGAACAGCATGGCAAAGGCCCACTCGCGCGCCCACATGGCGGAGGGGCACCAGCTTTTCGCGTCGGAGAATGCGGCGCTCACCTGGCTGAGCGTCGGCGCCTCGCCCGCGGCAGCGGCCTAGGACGGATCGACATTCAGCCCTGACGGCCTGCAAATGGCGGCCTTGCGCGCTTTCGGTGCTCACGTAGCTTTAGTACGCTCCGTTCAAGCGAGGCACGTGACTCGCTTGAAGAGTCACGGAAAACCACCATTTTCGGCTGGTCATCATCTGAATGTCGATTGGTCCTAGGGCATTTCCAAGTTGACCGTTCACGGTCGACGGCCCGGAAAATGCGGCATCGAAAGACAAGAGCGTTTCCGCTCAATGGGGAAACGCCCTGGCTGCTCGGCCCCCGTCGTCAAGACGGGGCTTTCCCGAACGGCAGGAGCGCCTCGTAGACCTCCGCCCCCGGCTTGCCCGCGACCGCATGGCCGCGCCGCAGCATATGGGCGTGCGCCACGATCTCCGCCTGCTGCTCTATGCCATAGCGCTCGAACGGCCTGCCCGGCTCTATGCGATAGGCGTAGCGGCAGAAGGGGTGGCGCATCAGCGGCAGATACCAGCGCCCGCGCGTCTGCGCCTGCCAGACATGGGTCATCTCGTGCAGGAAGAAGGCCTCCACCGCCACGCCCTGCCCGGCATAGCATTCGCACCAGCTATCGCTGCCCGGCGCGACATGGATATGGCCCATGGGCGCCATCACGACGCGCGCGGGCTGGAGCGGCCACCAGCGCCAGCGGCGTATGCGGACCGGATCGGGATCGATCGCGTCGCCGAACATGCCGGCGACGAGCAGGCGTTCCGCCGCGCTGAGTGGGCGTTCCTCCCTCATCGGTCCCAGATAGGACGGCGCGCCCGGGCGGGAAAGGGCGGCCTATAGAAAGGTGGTGAAGATCGGCACCACGGCCATCGTCCCGGCCAGGA
>JASGGS010000057.1:0-21498 GCA_047602685.1 Sphingobium sp. | reverse complement strand
GGTCGCCGACGACGTTCATGCCGTCCATCAGCGGCCCCTCGATCACCTCGATCGGGCGGCCGCCGCGCTCGCGTATCTCGATGCGGGCCTCCTCCGTATCGTCCACCACATAGGTGTCGATGCCCTTGACCAGCGCATGCTCGATCCGCTTGATGACGGGCCAGCCGCGCCATTCCTCGGCGGCCTTCTCCGCCGCCGCGTCCTTGCCCTTGAAGCCCTCCGCCAGAGTGACGAGACGCTCGCCCGCATCAGGATCGCGGTTGAGGATCACATCCTCGCAGGCCGTGCGAAGGGCGGGGTCGATGGTGTCGTAGACGTCGAGCTGGCCCGCATTGACGATGGCCATGTCGAGCCCGGCGGGGATGGCGTGATAGAGGAACACCGAGTGCATCGCCCGGCGCACCGGTTCATTGCCACGGAAACTGAAGCTGAGGTTCGAGAGGCCGCCCGAGAAATGGACATGGGGGCAGCGCTTCTTGATCTCCTTCACCGCCTCGATGAAGTCGACGGCATAGTTGTTATGCTCCTCAATGCCTGTCGCCACGGCGAAGACATTGGCATCGAAGATGATGTCCTCCGGCGGAAAGCCGATGGACATCAGGAGCTTGTAGGCGCGTTCGCAGATTTCGACCTTGCGGTCCCTGGTGTCCGCCTGTCCCACCTCGTCAAAGGCCATGACGACGGCCGCCGCCCCATAGGCCATGCATTTGCGGGCATGGTCGAGGAACTGCTCCTCGCCCTCCTTCATGCTGATGGAATTGACCACCGGCTTGCCGGAGACGCATTTCAGGCCCGCCTCGATCACGCTCCACTTGGAGCTGTCGATCATCACGGGCACGCGGCTGATGTCGGGTTCGGCCGTGATGAGCTTCAGGAACTGGGTCATCGCCGCCTCGGCGTCGAGCAGGCCCTCGTCCATGTTCACGTCGACGATCTGCGCGCCATTCTCCACCTGCTGGCGCGCGATGTCGACGGCGGCGGCATAGTCGCCCGCCATGATGAGCTTCTTGAACTTGGCCGAGCCGGTGACGTTGGTGCGCTCACCGATATTGATGAAGGTGGCGGTCGATTGTTCGGACATCCCGTTAACATCCATGAGGGCATCCCAGTTCAGGGTCCTGCCCGTTTTGCAGTCTAAAGGCTCAGGCGGCGGTCAGGCCACGATGTCCATCGGCTCCAGCCCCGCGAGGCGGGTATGCACAGGCACGTCCGGCACGATGCGCGGCGCATGACCCGACAGCTTGCGGGCGACCGCGCCGATATGCGCGGGGGTCGTGCCGCAGCAGCCGCCGACCATGTTGACCAGCCCTTCGCGCTGCCATTCCTCGATGAGCGCCGCAGTCGTCTCCGGCAACTCGTCATACTGGCCCAGCTCATTGGGCAGGCCCGCATTGGGATAGGCCAGGATCAGCGTGTCGGCACTCTTCGCAAGCTCCGTGAGATACGGGCGCAAAAGGTCTGCACCGAAAGCGCAATTCACGCCGATGGTCAGCGGCTTCAGATGGCGCAGCGTGTACCAGAAGGCGGTGATCGTGTGACCCGACAGATTGCGTCCCGACATGTCGGTGATGGTGAAGCTGAGCATCAGCGGCACGGACCGGCCCGCGGCCTCCTCCGCCTCCCGCGCGGCCATTCCCGCCGCCTTGGCATTGAGCGTGTCGAAGCAGGTCTCGACCAGCAGGAAGTCCACGCCGCCTTCGATCAGGGCATCGCACTGTTCGCGATACTGGCCCTTGAGCGTGTCGAAATCGATCTCGCGGAAGGCCGGGTCGTTGACCTGCGGGCTGATCGACAGCGTTTTGTTCGTCGGACCGATGGACCCGGCGACGAAGCGGCGGCGGCCGTCCCTTGCCTCGGCCTCCTGCGCGCATTCCCGCGCCAGCCGGGCGGCGGCGACATTGAGTTCGCGCACCAGATGCTCGCATCCATAGTCGCTGAGCGCGATGCGGGTGGAGGAGAAGGTGTTCGTCTCGATCATGTCCGCGCCATTGTCGAGATAGGCAGTGTGGATCGCCTTCACGATGTCCGGCCGGGTCAGGCAGAGGAGGTCGTTATTCCCCTTCTGATCGTGACCGAGGTCGAGGTCGCCGCGATAATCGGCCTCGGTCAGGCCATAGCCCTGGATCGACGTGCCATAGCCGCCGTCGAAGATGAGGATGCGTTCCGCGGCCGCCGCGCGCAGCGCCTTTTCCGCATCGCCCTGAGGCAAGTTCGTCATGCCGTCGTCTCCTGCGCGGTGCGGACCGGCCGCTTGCCGAGCATATGGCAGACGGCATAGGCGAGTTCCGCCCGGTTGAGCGTGTAGAAATGGAACTGGCGCACGCCGCCCGCATAGAGGCGGCGGCATTGCTCCGCCATCACCGTGGCCGCCACGAGCTGGCGCGCGTCGGGATGGTCGTCCAGCCCCTCGAACAGGGCGGGCAGCCAGTCGGGCACGGAGGCGCCGCCCAGCTTCGCCATGCGGGTGACGCCGGCGAGGCTCATCACGGGCATGATGCCGGGCAGAAGCTCCGCGTTTATGCCGGCCGCCGCCGCCTCGTCCCGGAAACGCAGGAAGAGGTCCGGCTCGAAGAAGAATTGCGTGATCGCGCGGTGGGCGCCCGCATCGATCTTGCGCTTCAGATTGTCGAGATCGGCCGCCTTGTCGGCGGAATCCGGATGGCTTTCGGGATAGGCCGCGACGGAAATCTCGAAGGGGGCCACGTCCCGGAGGCCCTTCACCAGCGCGGCGGCATTCTCATAGCCGCCCCGATGCGGGACATAGGGGCCGCCGGTGGGCGTGTCGCCGCGCAGCGCCACGACATGCCGGACGCCCGCCGCCCAATAGGCGCGCGCCACCTCGTCAATCTCCTCCCGCGACGCTTCGACACAGGTGAGGTGCGCGGCGGCGGGGATGTCCGTCTCCCGCACGATCCGCTCGACCGTCGCATGGGTGCGCTCCCGCGTCGAGCCGCCCGCACCATAGGTGACGGACACGAAGCGCGGCGCCAGCGGCGCCAGCGTCTCTATGGCGGACCACAGGGTCTGCTCCATCTTCTCCGTCTTGGGCGGGAAGAATTCGAAGGAGATTTCGGCATCGCCCGGCAAGGTGTCGAGCAGCGGCGTGCCCGCCGTCCTTATGGTCATTTCGTCGTTCCCATGGTGCGGATGGCGCGCACATTGCTGTCGGCACGCGCGCCCATCCAGATCTTGACCGTCAGGGCGCCGCCCGACAGCGTTTCTATGGCCGTCATATCGAGGCCGTTCTGCCGGAACCAGCCCGTCATCTGATCATCCGAGAAGCCGAGGCGGGCATGCGCCGCCAGGGTCCGAAGGTCCTCCCGGTCATGCCCTTCGAAATCGGCAATCACCAGCACGCCATCGTCCGACAGGACACGGGCCAGTTCAGCGATCACCCTGTCCGGCGCCTGCGCATAATGCAGCACCTGATGGAGGATGATCGTGTCGGCCGCTCCATCCTCCAACGGCAGGGCGTTGAAATCCCCCACCATCAGGCGGACCTTCGCCGCATCCTGCGCGGGCAGTTTCGCGCGGGCGAGGCGCAGCATGTCCGGGCTGCGGTCGATGGCCACGACGCCGGATGCGGCGCCGCCGAACAATTCCACCATCCGGCCGGTGCCCGTGCCCACGTCGAGAAGCTGGCCCAAGGGCCGGTCGCCGAACAGGGCGCGCATGGCGGCCTCCACCTGCGCCTCCGGCACGTGCAGGGAACGGATCGCGTCCCACTCCTCCGCATGCTCCGCGAAATATTGCGCCGCGGCAATCGAACGGTCCGCGCGCACCGCCGTCAGCCGGGCAATGTCCGCATCGATCCACAATTGTTCTTCGTGGGACGGCGGCACGGCGTCGAACCAGTCCAGCATCGCCCGCGCGCCCGGCGCCTCGCCCGGCGTCAGGAAGACCCAGCTTCCCTCCTTGCGGCGATCGACGAGGCCCGCCTCCACCAGGATACGGATATGGCGGGAAACGCGGGGCTGGCTTTGCCCCATTACCTGCGCAATCTCGCCCACGGCAAGTTCCATCGAGCGCAGCAGGTGGAAAATCCTGAGGCGCGTCGGGTCGGCTAATGCCCGGAAAATGTCGAGGGGAGCGGCCATGAAACAGCTATATAAAGAATTCTTTATATCCGTCAATGGCGCAAGGAAGGGGTCACCGGGCGATGCGCGCGCCATACCGCACCTGCACAGTGGGGATTGCGTTAACGCAACGAACAGGATAGCAATTCCGCATGCAGGCACCACGGGGGGAGAGCGGTTCTCCAAACCACCTGCTCTGGTTTGAACCTGTAGAGGGGTTAGCACATGTCCAAGACTTTCGCTCTGTCTCTCGTCCTTGCGGCGTCGCTCGGCCTGACCGCCTGCTCCAAGTCGGAGACGGAAAATGCCTCCAACGCGGTGAACGAGGCCGCCGCCAATGCGGAAGCGGCCGCCGACAATGCGGTGAACGCCGCGGGCAACCTGCTGGACAATGCCTCGAATGCCGCCGGCAACCTCGCGAACGACACCGCGAACGCGATGTAAGCGACAGGCCACGGCCGGAAGTTTCGGGGGCCGTCGCGTCACGGGGCGCGGCGGCCCTTCTCATTGGGGCGAACGCTCCTAGCGGTAGACCCCCTATCGATAGACCCATTGCCGGTTGAGCACGAACACGACCCCGGGCGTCACGAAGCCCATGAGCGGGACCGGCGCCCAGAGCGGCAGGCGCATTATCGTCACGGTCAGCCAGACCCATAAAGCGTTGAGGCCGAGGCTGAGCAGCGAGACGGCGACGAAGCGCGCCATGCGCGCCGTGCTGTGCCCCGCCCCCGCCGCGCCGCGAAAGGTGATGGCGCCATGGGCGAAATAGCCGGTCACCACCGCGCCTATATAGCCCGCCAGATTGGCTAGCTGCGGATGCCAGTGCAGCATCTGCGCCAGCAGCCAGTAGATTGCCGCCTGCAACGCGGTCACCCCGCCGCCCACCAGCCCGTAGCGGAAAAGCTGCCCGAGCATCGCCCGGTCGAGCGCGCGGATCATGCCCGCCCTCCCCCGGCGACCGCTTTCGTCCCGGCGCATCCCGCGCTTTGTCCGTTGCGGATTCTTGGCGCCCGGCTAGAGACGCCGGAAAGGCGCGAACATAGAGCGTCTGGAAAAGAGGTAATCGCGGATGCCATGCCCTGAACGTCCCCTGCAAGAGCGCCGGCTGATACCGCTCCATGCCAGCGGGGTACAGTTTTTCTCGTGACCGGCGCGACGGACAGCAGCATCGCGGCCACTAGTGGCCGCTGGCGGCGGCTACAGGCATTGCAGGCGGGCATCGACCGGGAATGGGCCTGGCCGGTCTTCGTCGCCTGGGCGATCATCAGCGCCATCTATCTGTCGCGCTACGGCCCGCAGATGCATTTCATAACGCTGGGCGATACCGACGACAATATGCGCTACCTTCAGGTGCGCGACTGGCTGAACGGGCAGAGCTGGTGGGATTTGCGCCAGCACCGCATGGACCCGCCGCGCGGCGCGAACATCCACTGGAGCCGTCTGGTCGACCTGCCCATCGCGGCGCTGATGATCCTGCTCAAGCCGCTGGCCGGTGCCGCGCGGGGCGAGCAGCTCGCCCTCGGCATCGCGCCGCTGCTGCCGCTGCTGCCGCTCATGCTGGCGCTGGGCTTCGTGACGCGCCGCCTGTCGAGGGGCGGCGGGCTGGGCTGGGCGGTGGCGGCGCTGCTGCCGCTGTCGGCCGAGATGGGCCTGTCCATGTACATGCCGATGCGGGTGGACCATCATGGCTGGCAACTGACGCTGACCTGCATCGCGCTGGCGGGCATAGTCGATCGCGACCGGCGTCGCGGCGGCATCGTGGCGGGCGTGTCGAGCGCGCTGTCGGTCGCCATCGGCATGGAGATGATGGTCTATCTGGCGGCGGGCGGCGCCGTGATCGCGCTGCGCTGGGTGTTCGAGGAAGGCGCGGCCCGGCGCATGGTGCCCTATGCGCTGGCGCTGGCGGGGACGACCGCATTCTGTTTCCTTTTCTTCACCAGCGATGCCAATCGCCTGCCCATGTGCGACGCCCTGTCGCCGGTGTGGACGACGCTGCTGGTCCTGGCGGGGGCGATCATGCTGGTGCTGGCCATGCTGCCCCTGCCCCGCTGGCCGCTGCGCATGGCGGCGGGCATGGCGGGCGGCGCGGCCCTGCTCCTGTTCGCTTATGCGACATGGCCGCAATGCTTGAGCGGCGCCTACCAGATTTCGCCCGAACTCCAGAGCAAATGGCTGGTCTATATCCGCGAGGCCAAGCCCATCACGCAACAGGCGCGCAATGTCTGGCTGCCCCTCGTCACCCTGCCCGTCGCGGGCGTGCTGACGGCCCTTGCCGGCTGCTGGCTGCTGCGGCGCGACCGGGAGCGGGAGCGGGAGCGGCTGTGGGCGATGGCCACCGTGGCGCTGATGATCCTCTTCTCCGGCGCGCTCCTCTTCTGGCAGGTGCGGGCGGGACCGGCGGCGCAGATTCTCGCCATCCCGCCGCTTGCATGGGCGGCGGGCGCGGTGCTGGACATGCTGCTGCGCGGCCCGGTGAAACGGCGCGTCGGCGCGCTGCTGGCCATTGCGCCGTTGGCGGCGGTCTTCTGCGCCTATCCACTCTATCCCAAGATCGCGCCGTGGCTGACGACCGCGAAGGAGAAGGCGCAGCAGGCGAGCGCATCCCCGAAGCCGAAGCAGAAAAAGCCGTCCGCCAACGCGCTGTGCCGCGCGCAGCCCGCCTTGCAGGTGCTGGACCAATTGCCGCCCGCGCTGATCTTCACCATGGTCGACCTCGGGCCGCGCCTCATCGCCATGACCCATCACAGCGTCATCGCCGGACCCTATCATCGCAACGAGACGGCGATCCTCGACATCCATCATGCGATGGACGGGCCGCCGGACGGATTCCGCAGGATCGCGGCGGCGCATGGCGCGAAATATCTGCTCATCTGCCCCGGATTTCCGGAAGGCACCATCTATCAGCAACGCAGCCCCAAGGGCTTTTATGCGCAGATGATCAGAGGCGAGGTGCCCGCCTGGCTGGAGCCGGTGACGCTGCGCACGGGCGAGACCCTGCCGTTCACCGTCTATCGCATCGACTATGCCGGTCAGGACCGGCGCGCGGCGAAGAACTGACGCAGCAATCGCGCCGCCTCCCCCTCGCCGACCCCGGGATAGATGTCCGGCCGGTGGTGGCATTGGGCATGGGTGAAGACACGGGCGCCATGCTCCACCCCACCGCCCTTCGGGTCGGAGGCGCCATAATATACGGCGTCGAGACGGGCATGGGATATGGCGGCGGCGCACATGGCGCACGGCTCCAGCGTCACCCAGAGGATATGGCCGCCGAGCCGGAAGTCGCCCGCCGCGACCGCCGCCTGACGGAGGGCGACGATTTCCGCATGGGCGGTGGGATCATTGTCGCGCCGGTTGCGGTTCTGCCCCTCGCCCACGATGACCCCATCACGGGTGACCACCGCGCCGATGGGCACCTCCCCCGCCCGAGCCGCCGCATGGGCGAGGTCGAGCGCGCGGCGCATGGGCGCGGGCAAGGGGAAGGGGGATGCCATGGCCAGCCCCTTAGCGCATGCCGGGGCGGGCGGCAAAAGCGGCCTGTTACTTGGCGGGTTTCTCCACGCTGATGGAGGGGACCTCCACCTTCTTTTCCGTGGTGCCGACATCGACCTTGGGCACCTCCACATTCTCCGTCCTGGTGCCGATGTCGACCTTGGCCACATCCGCGTCGAACTTGGGCGTCTGGCCGCCCTGTACGGCCACGGTCGGCAATTGCGCGTCGCGGGTCTGGCGAAGGTTCACGAATCCGAAGGCCCAGGCTATGCCGAAGATGATGACGACCAGCAGGACGATACTGGCAAGAAAGCGGCCCATTATCTCTCTCCCGAAACAGATGAGGAGAACAACGTTTCGCTGTCGTGAAAGTTGCGGGTTTCGTTACCCTTCCTCCTCCTCACGGGTTGACCGGGGCGCTCTTTGACGGTATCGGCGCGGCTTTCCGAGCTTCAGCATCTTACAGGGTACAACGAATCATGTCGCGCATCTGCGAACTTACGGGCCGGACCCGCCAGGTTGGTCACAATGTGTCCCACGCCAACAACAAGACCAAGCGAGTCTTCCTGCCCAACCTGCAGAACGTCACGCTGATCTCCGAGGCGCTGGAGAAGAGCGTCAAGCTGCGCGTCTCCACGCATGGCCTGCGGTCGGTGGAGCATGTCGGCGGCCTCGACAACTGGCTGATCAAGACCTCCGACGAGAAGCTTTCGCTCAAGGCCCGCCGCCTGAAGCGCGAAGTCGCCAAGAAGCGCGCCGCGGCCTGAAACCGTTGCTGAGCTGAATCGTTTAAAGGGCGTCCCCTGGAGGGGCGCCCTTTTTGGCGTTCGCCTCCCCGGGTGGCGTCGGCCCCATGGCCGACAGCACAGGCGAGAGGAGAGCAGCCTTGTACCAGATCGCGATCATCGGCTCAGGCCCGGCGGGCTATTACACCGCCGAGGCCTGCCAGAAGCAGTTCGGCGATGATGTCCATGTCGATATACTCGACCGCCTGCCCGTCCCTTTCGGCCTGATACGCAGCGGCGTCGCGCCGGATCATCAGGCGATCAAGGCCGTCTCCCGCCATTATGAGGCCATCGCCCTGTCGGACAAGGTGCGTTTTGCGGGCCATGTGTCTGTCGGCCAGGATGTAACCATAGCCGAATTGCAGGACCTGTACGACGCGGTGGTGCTGGCCACCGGCGCGCCCAGCGACGCGCGGCTGGACATACCGGGCGCCGACCTGCCCGGCGTCATCGGCAGCGCCGCCTTGGTCGGCTGGTATAATGGCCATCCCGAACATAGCGACCTGCATCCCGATGTGGACGGCAAGGCGGTGGCGGTGATCGGCAACGGCAATGTCGCGCTGGACGTGGCGCGCATCCTCGCGAAGACCGGAAGGGAGTTCGAGGGGTCGGATATCGTTGCCCATGCCTTCGACCATCTCAGCAAGGCCCGCCCGTCCCGCATCACCCTGGTCGGGCGGCGCGGCCCGCACCAGATATCCATGACCAACAAGGAACTGGCCGAACTGGGGACTCTGGAACGCGCGGCACCTTTCGTCTCCGCCAGGGACCTTCCCCCAGTGGGGGACGATGCCGCCCTCGACCCCGGCCATCGCAAGTCCGTCGAAATCCTGCGGCGGTTCGCGGCCAGCACACCGGACAAACCCCTGATCGTCGAGTTCGACTTCTTCGCCAATCCGGTCGCCATAGAAGGCGAAGGCCGCGCGCAGCGCCTGATCGTGGAACGCACGGAACTGGACGCGCAGGGCGGCTGCATCGGCACGGGGGAACGCTATGCGATACCGGCGGACCTGATCGTCACCTGCATCGGCTATCGCACGCCGCCCATTCCGGACGTCCCCTATGACGAGGCGCTGGGCCGTTTCGCCAATGAGAATGGGCTGATCGCACCCGGTCTCTATGCCGCGGGCTGGGCGCGTCGGGGGCCGACCGGCACCATCGGCACGAACAAGCCCGACGGCTTCATGATCGCGGAGCGCATCGCCGCGGATATTCCGGAGCCGGGCGGCAAGGCGGGGCGCGAGGGGCTGGACGCGATCCTCGCCAAAAGAGATGTGGATCTCGTCACCTTTCGCGACTGGCAGAGGATAGACCATGCCGAGATGGTCCACGCCCGCAGCGGCGCGCCGCGCGAGAAGTTCGTGAATGTCGAGGAGATGATGGCCGCCCGCGCCTGATCGGGAAAAGGGGAGGCAGAGGCCCGGAAACGGGGGGATCGTTGGATTTCCGAGCCTCTGCCCCACCGCGGAGCGCCATTGTCACCTGGCGCTCCATGGGACCATCGGCGGGCGTACCGGCGGTCCCCAAAGACAGGGAGGCGAGGCGCCGGGAGGTCGTGAGCCGCCCCGCCTCCTGCCTTCAAAACTCCATCCGCGCACCTCCTCAGGCAGCGCGCAGTTCCGTCAACAGGTCGTGAACCGCCTGGTCCAGCTCCCGCGAACGGGCGGACACGGCGGTCGCGATCTCCGACGTGTTGCGCATCGCCGCTTTCGCCTTGAGGATCACCTCCTCCAGCGCGTCGGCGTCGATGCTCGTCTTGCCGATATGGCCCGCCATCGCCTCGGTCGCGTTGGCGATATCGCCCGTCTGGCGGATCTGGTGATCGACCAGTTCCGCAATGCGGCGGGAGCTTTCGTCAATGGTCTGCACCTTTGCGGTGGCGATGGAGACGGCCTGCGAGACGCTGGCCGTCGCCTCGCGAATGCCGCCAAGCTGCGCCTCGATCTGGCGCGTGGCGACACCTGTCTGGTTGGCGAGCTGCTTCATCTCGCCCGCCAGCACGACGAAGCCCGAACCGTCCGCATAGCGCGCCGCCTCCAACGCCGCGTTGAAGGCCAGCATGCGGCTCTGCGCGGCGACATCCGCCACGATGGCGAGGATATGGCTGGCGCTGTTCACCGTATCGTCCAGGGCCGCGATCTCCGGCGACAGCCTTTGCGTGGCGGAGGCTGCCTCGTGCGCGGCGGACAGGGCGAGCGAACTATGGCCGCCCACCCCGCCTATGGCCGCGACCAGACCTTCCGTGTCCGTGGCGACGGTGCGGGCGCCGCTTTCGGCCTGTGCCTGCGACTGGCGCATCTGGACAAAGCGGTCCTGCGTCGATTCGAGCATGGCGAGGAGTTGGTCGCGGCTGTCCCCCAGCGCCGAACCCATGCGACCCAGTTCGGACACGATCATGCCGAGGCGAGCCTCCAGCGCATCCGCGACGACGCGGCGGCGATTCACCGATTCCTCCGCCTCCCGCACGGCGGCGGCTGCCTTGCGATGGCGGTCCGCCTCCGCCTGCGCGGCGTTGAGGGCGATCATCGCGCGCTCGGCCTCCGCACGGGCGAGATCGGCCTCCTCGCGCAGATGGGCCTGCCGCTCCGTTTCCTTTCCCTGCCCCTTGATGAGGGCGGAAAGATGGGCGACCAGCCAGAGCAGCGTCACGCACTGGAGGATGACGATCAGCGCGTGGAGCAGCACGCGCGGCACATTGGCGCCGCCCGAAAAGACCCAATCGGGCGCGAAGCGGGTCAGCAGCAGATGATGCGCCGCCGTGGCGAGCGCGGCCGCCACGATGGCCCGCCGATCGCACAACACCGTGAGCGCGGCGAGCGTGGCGAAGAAATACATGTGCATGTCCATCTGCCACTCATGGCCGTCGAACAGATAGACGAAGAGCGCGGGGAAAGCCGTCGCCGTGACGGCGATGGCAATCCGCGTCGCCCCGTCAATAGGGCGGCCCATGAACACCCAGATAGTCGGCAGGATCGACAGGAGAGCGCCAAGCGTCGTGACGATATGGCGGGACGGCACCTCCAGCAGGCCCCCCGCCATCGCCAGGACCGCCGTGTTGAGCATGAAGATGCAGACCAGCACGCGCGCGCCGCCCTGCCGCAATGGTTGAAGATGGCTGTCCCGCACCTATCGCCCCTTCCCGATGACATAGGAGCAGCCGTCCGCCGTGGCGGGCAGGGCCAGCACACCGAGCGGCAGAAGCGCCCGCGCGATCCGGTCGCGGCGCCCCGCGACGATCAAGCTGCCGTCCGCCCGCGCGGACACGACGCGCCCGCCGGAATCCACCACGGCGTTGACGATCGACGCCATGGAACTGTGCCCCAGCGCCATGGTCCGCACCGCGCCCTGCGTCGGCGCCAGCGCGAGCAGCGCCGGCAGCGAGAAGACGAAAAGGCTTTGAACGATGGGGACGGCGGGACCAGGCATTTCCAGCTCCGAACTCTATGACCGGAGCCTAGGAAAAGGCGCTTAAGCTGGCGTTAGGCAAAAAAGGGGGCAATCAGCCCCGCGAAACAGGGATTTTGCCGCCAAAATTCCGAAATTCTGTATTGTGGGGGCGGTTATCGGCGCCGTCCCCCTTCCACACCGAGTCGGTTCAGACCCGCATCGGCATGAGGACATAGAGAGCCGGGCTGTTGTCATTCTCCCGGATCAGGGTCGGCGCCGCCGCATCGGCCAGATGCAATTCGACACACTCGCCCTCGATCTGACCCAGAATGTCGAGCAGATAGCGCGCGTTGAAACCGATTTCGAAGCTGTCGGCGTCATAGTCGCCGGGCACTTCCTCGGCTGCCGTGCCGTTTTCCGGGCTGGTGACGGACAGGGTGATCTTGTCGCGCTCCAGCGCCATCTTCACGGCGCGGGTCTTGTCGGTGGCGATGGTCGCGACGCGATCCACGCCCTCCTCGAAACTGCGCGGGTCGATCTTGAGCATCTTGTCATTTCCGGTCGGGATGACGCGCGTATAGTCCGGGAAAGTGCCATCGATCAGCTTGGAGGTCAGCACCGCATTGCCAAGGCCGAAACGGATCTTGGTGGGCGAGAGGTCGAGGCGCACGCTGCCCTCCACCTCATCGAGCAGCTTGCGCAGTTCGCCGATGCATTTGCGCGGCACGATGATGTCCGGCATGCCCTCCGCCCCGTCCGGGCGGGGGAAAGTGACGCGGGCGAGACGGTGGCCGTCCGTGGCGGCGGCCTTCAGCGTCGGCTCCGGCTCCTCCGACACGTGGAAGAAGATGCCGTTGAGATAATAGCGCGTCTCCTCCGTGGAGATGGCGAAGCGCGTCTTGTCGATGATCTGGATGAGCGTCGTCGCGGGAAGCTCGAACGTGGTGGGCAGGGCGCCCTCCGCGATCATCGGGAAGTCGTCGCGCGGCAGCGTCTGGAGGTTGAAGCGCGCCCGCCCCGCCTGGACCAGCAACTTGCCCTCCGCCGCGTCGAGCAGCACCTGCGCGCCCTCCGGCAGCTTGCGCACGATGTCGAAGAACGTATGGGCGGGCACGGTGATCGCGCCGGGGCGATCCACGGCGGCCTGCACGCTCTCCACGATCTGGAGGTCGAGGTCGGTCGCGGTCAGGCGGATGGAGCCGTCAGCCGCAGCCTCGATCAGGACATTGGAGAGGATGGGAATGGTATTGCGCCTTTCCACCACCGACTGCACATGGCCGAGGCTCTTCAACAGAGTCGCGCGTTCGATGGTGGCCTTCATTCCTGGTCCCGCTCTTCTTCGTTAGGCATCTGGCGGGCCTGCCCGGACGAGCCCCCGCATCCGAAAGTTGAAGTTCATTCCTTACCGCAATCGCCGCAGGGAGCAAGGGGCGAGCCGTGCCCGACATGCGCCCCCTTGACACAAAGGCTTGCCACGCGCCCGGCAATCGGCTTTGCGTCCCATGCATGAAGGCATGGCGCGCTGTTTCCATCGGGATCGTCGCGGTCGCGGGACTGGTTCCGGCGACGGCCGTGCCCGCACGCGATTCGCTGGGCGTGTTCGAAAGCTGGGGCGCGTTTCGCGATCCCGGCGTACCGCGCTGCTATGCGATCGCTCAGCCTGCCGCCAGCGCAACGGGCCGCTGGCGCCCCTTCGCCTCCATCGGCTATTGGCCGCGCGCCAATATAAGGGGGCAGGTGCATATCCGCCTGAGCCGCGAGATCGCGGATCGCTCCCCCCTCACTCTCTCCATCGGCGAGCGCCAGTTTCCGCTGGTCGGCGGCGGCGCGGATGCCTGGGCCGCCAGCAAGCAGGGCGACGCCGCCATCATCGCCGCCATGCGATCCGCCACCAGCATGAGCATCGCGGCCCGGGCCCGCACCGGCGCGGGCTTTGCGGACACCTATCGCCTGCGCGGAGCGGCGACCGCGATCGATGCGGCGGCGCTGGGATGCGGGCGGCTTCGCTGATTCCCTTTGTAGCAGCTTTTCGTCTCGCGGCACCCGGGTACGACCCTGAAGGATTGCGATGATGAAGACGCCCCAAATCCCTTGCCGCCATGCTGGAACGTGCCTGCTTGGTGCGTACGGGTTCGGCCTCGTCGGGCAGTTCCGCATGGGCCATGCCGCAGACAGCGTTCCCTTCCGCATGGCAGGCTAGAATGTGGACGTTTCCGCCAGCAGCCAGTCCCGGAACTGCCGCATGGCAGGCGTCTCCTGCCGGGACATGAGGCGGGTGAGCCAGTAGGCGCCCACGGAAATCTCCACGGCGAAAGGCGCGATGACCTGCTCCATCCGCAATTCCCGCTCGAACAGCCGGGCGGGTGCCAGCGCCGCGCCATGGCCGGCCATGGCAGAGGCGACCATCAGTATGGAGCTGTCGAACACCGGCCCGCGCAAGGACGGGCAGGCGAGGCCCGCCGCCGCGAACCAGCGCGGCCACTCGTCCGCGCGATAGGAACGAAGCAGCGACTCTCCCGCCAGCGCGGCGGGTTGCCCGTCCAGCCTTGCCGCCATGGCGGGCGCGCACAGCACGGTCAGCGGCGCCTCCATCACCGGTTCCGCATGGGTGCCGTGCCATGCGCCGTCACCGAAGCGAATCGCATAGTCCAGCCCCTCCCCGGCCAGATCGACGCGGTTGTTGTTGGTCATGATGCGCAGGTCGACATGGGGATGCGCCTGCGTGAAGCCCGTCAGGCGATCGAGCAGCCAGCCGCCCGCAAATGTTCCCACCACCCCGACG
Organism: Sphingobium sp.; assembly: GCA_047602685.1. Lineage (GTDB taxonomy): Bacteria > Pseudomonadota > Alphaproteobacteria > Sphingomonadales > Sphingomonadaceae > Sphingobium. The sequence continues at coordinate 6,979 of JASGGS010000057.1, read as the reverse complement.
GTCAGCACCTCGCGCATATGCCCGTCGTCGAAGCGGCCCAGCATCGATCCCATATGGTCGAAGGCATCGGTCAGCACCGGCACCAGCGCAAGCCCCTCGTCCGTCAGCGCAAGCCCGCGCGGCAGGCGGCGAAAGAGCGGCGTGCCGAGCCGCCGTTCGAGTTGCGCCACCTGATGGCTGACCGCCCCCTGGCTGACGCAAAGCTCCAGCGCGGCGCGGGTGAAGTTGAGGTGGCGCGCCGCAGCCTCGAAGGCGCGCAGGGCGTTGAGGGGAAGCTGGGCTCGATCCATGGACAGGCAGCATGAATGCAATTCATGCCTCTGTCGAGAAATCATGCTTTGCCCGCACGGCCTTGAAACGCCAGTCTTCCCTCCAAGGGTCGAGGAAAGGGAGAATGGGACGATGCGCCGAACAGCCTTTGTCATGAGCCTGGCTTGCATCTCGGCCGCATGGGCGGTGCATGCGGCCCCGGCGGACGACCCGCTGCTGCGCCCTATCGAGCCGGAATATGCCAAGCGCTGGCTGGCACCGCAGAAGCCCGTCCAGTTGTTCGGCAACAGCTATCTGGTCGGCTTTGGCGGCCTTTCCGTCGGCCTGATCCGCACCAGCGCGGGCCTGATCCTGATCGACGGCGCGGTGCCGCAGGCCGTGCCGGAGGTGGAGAAGAACCTCCGGACCCTCGGCTTTTCCATCCGGGACGTGAAATATATATTGAGCACCGAGCCGCATTACGACCATGCGGGCGGCATTGCGGCGCTGACCCGCGACAGCGGCGCGACCGTGCTGGCCAGCGCGGAGGGCGCGCGGATATTGAAGGCGGGCGGGCGCAATCCCGCCGATCCGCAGGCTTCCCTGCTCGCCCCATTCCCCGTTCCGGCCCGAATCCGGGCGGTGCGCGACGGAGAGGTCATCAAGCTGGGCAACGTGGCGGTGACGGCCGTCGCGACACCGGGCCATACCCTCGGCTCCATGAGCTGGCGCTGGCGCAGTTGCGAGGAAAAGACCTGCGTGAACGCCCTGTTCGCATCCAGCCTCAATCCCGCATCCGCCGACGGCTATCGCTTTTCCGACCCGGCCAACCGCTCCATATCCGAGGCTTTCCGGCGGAGCTTCGCCCGGATGCGAGCCGAACGATGCGGGCTGCTGCTGACCGCCCATCCCGACCAGTCCGACGGCGACGCGCGATATGCCCGGCTCCTGCGGCAGCGCAAGCCGAATCCCTTTATCGATCCGGGCGCCTGCCGTGTCTATGCCGACCGCTTCGAGGCAGCGCTCGACAAGCGCCTCAGCAAAGAAATTTCACAAGCCCAGCAGCAGCTGGCACCACAAAATCAATGATATCAAGACCTTTCGTTACGGACCCGATTTTATCGTTTACCTTCTGTTAACCTCTTTGCAGCATCAACACATTAACTCTTCCGCAATAAGGGTTAATTTCGATGCAACGGTTGCTCCTCGTCACGGCGGTCCTGGCCCTTTCGGCCTGCGCGGCCACGCCCGCGCCCAAGGGTGCCATCCCCCTTGTGGAGGATGAACCCGAATGGCGCGCCGTGCTGAGTGCCGCCGATGCGAAGCGGCTGGATGAACTGCCTGCATTGTGGACGGAAGCGTTGGGCGCCGTCCCTCCCCGCTATCGCAAGCTGGTGACGAAGGAAGGCGCCCTGCTGGCGCCGGACGCCGCGCGCGACCATCCGGCGCCCTCGCCCGGCTCCTATCGCTGCCGCCTGGTCAAGCTGGGTCCCGCCACGAAGAAGGAATTGCCTGTCCGCGCCTTCCCGGAGAATTTCTGCTATATTCGCGCCGAGAAGAATAACGAGTTGTCCTTCTCCAAGCAGACAGGCAGCGAATTGCCCGGCGGCTGGCTGCACCGCGACGGGGACCGGCGCATGGTACTGACGGGCGCGCGCCAGCGTACGCCCGGCGATAACAGCCTCGCCTATGGCGCCGATCCGCAGCGCGACGTGGCAGGCGTGGTCGAACGGATCGGTCCATTCCGCTGGAGGCTCGTCCTGCCGTGGAAAGCCGCAGGCACGGGACTTGATGTCTATGAGCTGACGCCGGTACCGGCGGACCAGCAGGTCAATGAGCCACGGGCGACAGAAGTCGCGCCGGCCAAGCCCCTGCGAACCCCTTGAGGTTGGGGCGGCGCGCAATCCCCCACCCACCCCCCCGCTCGCCGCCTCGACCTCCAGAGCCCCTGCACCCAGAGATGGCGTGCGGGGGCTCTGCACATTCCCGGCCCTTTTGACATGTAATACAACCGTAATTATCATGTCAGAAATGCGCCACGAAACCGCCGCAAAACTGAAAAACATACGTTCTAGTAGCCCTCGCAGAATTCACAGCGGGGACGAAGAAATCCCCGAATATTCTCGGGGAAATCCAGATGAAAAGCGTTTCAGCGGCCGTGCGTCGCAACCACAATCATTTCGTTACAATGTCCGCGATGGCGCTCGCTCTCGGACTCATGACCTCACCCGTCCGCGCCGCGGATGCAGCGGCGGCGAGCGGTGAAGGCGATGAGGGCCTCACCGACATCGTGGTCACGGCGGAAAAGCGCCAGACCAACCTGCAAACGACTCCGATCTCCATTTCCGTTCTCGGTGACACCGCCTTGCGCGACCGCCATATCCAGGGTCTGGGCGACCTGATGGACGGCGCGGTCCCCTCGCTCCGCATCGTGCCCTTTGCCAGCCGCAGTTCCGCCCTGTCGGTCGGCATTCGCGGCATCGTGCCGTTCGATTCCAACCAGCCCAGCCGCGACGCCGCCGTCGGCGTCTATATCGACGGCGTTTATCTCGGCCGCTCGCAGGGCCTCGGCATGGCCCTGCTCGATATCGAGCGGATCGAGGTTCTGAAGGGGCCGCAGGGCACCCTCTTCGGCCGTAACTCCACAGGCGGCGCGGTCAGCATCGTCAGCAAGAAGCCGAGCGGCGAACTGGGCCTGCGCGCAACCGTCGGTGCGGGCAATTACGGCAGCTACCGTGCCGAGGCGCATCTCGACCTCCCCCGCATCGGCGACCTCGCCCTCAAGTTCGATGGCGTCCTCACCAAGCGGGACGGCACTGTCCGGAACCCGCTGGCGGGGCAGCAGGATTTCAACCAGTATGACAAGCGCGGCTTCCACGCCGCGGCGCTGTACGACCCGGAGGGCAATTTCAGCGCACAAGTCGATTTCGACATCAGCTATGACGCGACGACACCCTATTATCAGCAGATCCTGACGCAACTGCCCACCGGTTCGCTCCAGCCGATCCAGACGGTCCAGCCCAATCGCGCGACCGTCGCCAATGTCGGCGTCCCCCTCGAACTCAGCGTCGGCAAGACCTGGGGCGTATCCCTCCATATGGAATGGAAGGCCGCCGACTGGGCCACTCTGCGTTCGATCACGGCCTATCGCGACCTCAGCCAGTCGCAATATGACAATGGCGGCACGGGCAATACCCGCCTGACGGCCGGCGCGACCTTCAGCCGCTACAGCCTCGCCTCGCTGCGCCAGAACCAGTTCAGCCAGGAGGTCCAGCTGCTCGCCTCCCTGCCGCGCCTCGAATATGTCGGCGGCCTGTTCTATTATCATGAGAGCGGCGACGACGACGCCTGGACGCCGAACACCATGCTGCTCAGCGCCGACGGCACGACCGCCACGCCCCTTCCGGTGCCGACGGCGAGTACGCCCTTCCCCGACCGCGCCAGCACGGCCAAGGTCGACAGCTATGCCGCCTATGCCCAGGCGACCTATACACCGCCCATCCTGAACGACATGCTGAAGATCACGGCGGGTGGACGCCTGACCCATGACGAGAAGAGCGGCGCGCTGAACAAGGTCAACGGGGCGGACACGAATTTCCCCTTCACCTTCTCGGCCACCCGCTTCGACCCGATGGTGACGGTCGCGCTCGACCCGACGCGCGGCGTCCATCTCTACGGCAAATGGGGTACGGCCTATCGCGCGGGCGGCGCCAATTCCCGTTCCGTGACCTATGCTGCCTTCGGTCCCGAAAAGGTCAGCACCTTCGAAATCGGTGCCAAGACGGAATTCTGGAACCGCAAGGCACGCCTCAACGTCGCCGCCTTCACGACGCGCTATACGGATATCCAGATCGACTTCTTCGCCAGCGGCCTCGATGCCAGCGCCCCGAACCGGACGACGACCGAAACGCGGAACGCCGCCGGTCGCGGCATCATCAAGGGTATCGAGCTTGACGCCTCCCTGGCTCCGGTCAAGGGCCTAACCCTGTCGGCCGCTTATGCCTATACCGACGGGCGCCTGCCGCAGGCGCCCAAAACGTTCAGCCAGCCGACACCCAACGTCCTAACCACGGTCTATATCGTGTCGACGCCGGATCACGCATATTCGGGGTCCGTCGACTATCAATACGATCTGGGTTTCGCGACCGGCAAGGTCCACTTCGACGCCAATGCCGCCAATGGCTATCACGCCTTGTCGAGCGAGGCGGCGCTGACCGGCAAGTCCTTCATCGTCAACGGCCGGGTCTCCCTGGCCGATATCGACATCAGCCGCGGGGCCAATCTGGACGTGGCGCTCTGGGCGCGTAACCTGTTCAATGAACAGCATCTTTTCTACTTCATGAACGCGACCACCTCCCCGCGCGTGAGCGCCGCGTCCGGCATCTACAACGAACCCCGCACATGGGGCGTCGAAGCGACACTGAAGTTCTGATGGAGAGGAGACCATGTTCATGACGACAAAATTCATGGGGCTGACGGCAGGTGCGCTGTTGCTGACGGCAGCCCTTCCGGTTCCTGCCTCCGCACTGGTATCCAATGCCAGCGCGGAGCGTGACGCGGCGGGCCAGGTGACGCTGCGCTGGACGGCCAAGGGGCCGGTGGACGTGCTCGAAGCCGACAGCCCCGACGCGGAGATTGGCACGGCAAAGCTGGTGTCGAAGGGCGACCGGGACGGCACCGCCGCCTACAAGGCCGATCCCGTCAAGCGCCCGTATTTTTTCCTCAAGGATCAGAGCGACGGGTCCGTCACCCGCGTCGCGGAACGGCTCGTCCCCCTCAGGCAAGGTTCGAACTTTCGCGACATTGGCGGCTATCCGGGCGCCGACGGCAAGCATGTCCGCTGGGGCCTGATCTACCGCGCGGGCGCCACCGCCATGCTGACGCCGGAGGATGTATCGGCGGTCAACGCGCTCGGCCTCAAGCAGATGGTCGACCTGCGTTCCGCCGAGGAGCGGGTGCTGGCGCCCACGAAGATCGAGGGCGTGACCTACACCGCCTATGGCTATTCGATGCAGCGCATCTTCGACGGCATGAAGTCGCGGGATGGCGTGCCGCAAAATGGCGGGGCGCTGTACCGGGGCCTGCCGACGATGCTGGCGCCGCAGATGAAGCTGCTGTTCGCCGCGCTTCTCAGCAAGGAGGGGCCGGTCGAGTATAATTGCTCCGCCGGACAGGATCGCACGGGCTTCGCGACCGCGATGATCCTGTCGGCGCTTGGCACGCCGCGCGACGTGATCCTGAAGGACTATCACCTGTCCACCGGCTATCGTCAGCCGCAATATGAGATGCCGCCCATCGACCCGGCCCTCTATCCCGACAATCCGGTGGCCAAGGTCTTCGCCATGGGCAATGGCGCCGCGCACAAGGCGCAGCCCCTGATGGACGCGAACGGCAAGGCGTTCCTGTCCGACGCGTTCGAGGAGATCGACGCGAAATGGAGTTCGACCGAGGGCTATCTGCAACAGGTGGTCGGCCTGACCCCGGTGGATATCGCGGCGTTGCGCGCAACCTATCTGGAATAACGAAAGGGGCCGGGCGGAAACGGCATTTGCCTTCCGCCCGGCCCATCCCTAGCCTTGGACGGGTGATCGATCCCGCAGCCCATGATTTCCGGACGCGGCAGGACAGGCTGCTCAGGGCCGAGGGACAGGCCATGGCCCTGCTCGCCCGCATCGAGGCGGAGGGGCTGGTGCGGCCCGGCCGTTCCGAACGCGATGTGGAGCGGGATATCGTCGACCTCGCCCGCGACGCCTTCGGCGTGACAACCCACTGGCACAAGCGTATCGTCCGTTCCGGCCCGCATGGCGTCCTGATCTCCAGCGACAATCCGCCGCCCCGCATCATCGATGAGGACGATCTCGTCTGGGTCGACCTCGGCCCCGTGTTCGAGGATTGGGAGGCCGATGTCGGGCGCAGCTATGCGCTGGGTGGCGATGCGCGCAAGGCGGCCCTCGTCCGCGACCTGCCCCTCGTCTTCCATGCGCTCCAGTCGCGTTTCCATGCCGATGCGGACGCGACCGGCGCGGCGCTCTACGCGCTTGCCTGCCGGGAGGCGGAGGCGCGCGGATGGCTGTTCGGCGGCAGGATCGCGGGCCATATCGTCAGCGAATTCGCCCATGCGCGGATACCGGGCGACAAGGAGCATAATCGCATCAGCCCCGACAACCCGACGCGGCTGCGCGATCCCGATGGCTGGGGCCGCGAGAAATTCTGGATATTGGAGGTCCATCTGGTTTCGCCGGACCGGAGTTTCGGCGGCTTTTACGAGCGGCTGCTGCCCTTTGCACCGGAGGCGCGTCCCACCTCCTGACGGCGGACCGCGCGACCCACTGGCGATTCGCGCCCGACTCCACTATATGCGCGCCCATCATGCAAATTCCCGGTCATATCGATCCCGTGCCCGTTCCGCGCGACATCACGCCGCGCGACGATGGCCGCGTCGACCTTCTTGGCCTCTCGCGCGAGCAGATCCGCGCGGAGATGATGGACAAGGGCCTCGACCTCAAGCAGGCGAAGCTGCGTTCCAAACAGCTTTTCCATTGGCTCTATCATCGCGGCGAGACGGACTTCGAGCGGATGACCGACCTTGCCAAGGTCATGCGCGGCTGGATGGCGGAACGGTTCGTCATCGGCCGGCCGCAGGTGGTGGAGGCGCAGGTCTCCTCCGACGGCACGCGCAAATGGCTGCTCCGCTCCGACGACGGGCAGGATTATGAGATGGTGTTCATCC
>JASGGS010000056.1:0-21541 GCA_047602685.1 Sphingobium sp. | reverse complement strand
GATGGTCAGCGGGTCCTTGCGGCTGGATGCGGGCAGGTTCGACCAGGCATCGAGCAGATAGTCCACGCCCTTCTTCTCGACCAGGCGGCCGACGAACAATGTGCCGCGGCGCTGATGGGAGGGGGCGGGGCGGGGCAGCGACTGGACATTGATGCCCAGCCGGATGACGCGCAGCTTGTCCGAGGGATAGCCATTGTCGACCAGGCACTGCTTGATCCAGTTGGATACGCAGACGACGCCATTGGCGTAGCGGGACAGGAGCGGCTTGAAAGCCAGATACCACAGCCCTTCGGTGCGCTTGGCATGCTCGCGCGCCGATACGGTCGCGTCATAGCCATGGGCCGTGACGATCAGGGGTACCTTGCGGCGCATCGTGAAGGGCAGGATATTCGCGCCGTCCTGAAGGAAATGGGCGTGGACGATGCTGCGCGAGTTGCACGGCAGCAGCGTGTCCAGCGCGCGATAGCGGCCTGTCAGCCGACTGGCGATCCTCGAAAATCGCGATGCTTCATGACCATGCAGCAGATGCGGAGTTTTCTCGAATGTTTCCCGATTGTTTAGAATTTTTTCAGTTATAATAACGGGATTGTATCTATTCAGAGAATTGATGTGGTCGGAAATAAATGTTTCCGACAAAGGTAAAAACCCCCGTCTATATACTGCAACTGTTGGTTTAGTTGGATTATTCACTAGGGATTTTCCCCTATCTGGCGATCCGAGTTGATTTTGCTATACCGGAGGCACCCGATTTTTTCGAGTAAGGTCAAACACCTATGCAGGGAACAGCCGGAACCGCGGCGCAGCCTCTCGTGTCCGTCGTCATTCCCGCCTTCAATAGTGAGGAGACGCTGGAACGGGCCGTCGCCTCCGTTCTCGCCCAATCGGTGGATTTGGAGATTCTCGTCGTGGACGACGCTTCGACCGACGGGACAGGGGAGCTTGCCGCGCGGCTGGCGAAAGGGGACGAGCGTATCCGCCTCCTCCGCAACCCGACCAATAGCGGTCCCGCCGTGTCGCGCAATGCGGGCTTCGCGGCCGCGCAGGGACGGTGGATCGCCACGCTCGATGCGGACGATGCCTATCTGCCGGACCGTCTGGCCCGGATGGTCGCGACGGGAGACCGCTATCAGGCGGACATCATTGCCGACAATCTGATGCTGTTCGACTGGTCGGCGCAGCAAACGGCCGGCACGGCGCTGCGCATGGAGCGGGGAATGGTGAAGCCTGTCCTGGCGGCGGAATATGTCGCCCAGTCCATCACCGGGCGGACGGCGTTCGACTATGGCCAGCTCAAGCCGATCTTCCGCCGGGCCTTCTTGGACAATCGCGGCCTGCGCTATCCGGACCTGCGCCATGGCGAGGATTTCGCGCTGATGCTCGACTGCCTCCTGGCCGATGCGCGTTTCGCCCTGATGTCGGACGCCTTCTACCTGTTCACGCAGCGCATCGGACCGCTGTCCAGCGATCCCTCGGGACAGACGCGCACGACGCTTAACTTGCGCGCCATGCACGAGCACACGCTGTCGCTGCTCGCCCGGCCGCGCGTGCGCAAGGATCAGGTGCTGTCCTCCCTCCTGCGCAAGCGGGCGGAGGCGATCCTTTTCCAGCAGAGCTGGAACAAGGCCTATCCTTTCCTGCGCGCGCGGCGGCCGGTCCGGCTGGCCATGGCGATGATGTCCGACTGGCGCAACTGGCCGATGCTGGTCCTGCACCTCACCCGGCGGCAGCGGACCCGCTATTCCTGACATGATCGGCTATTGGACGGTGGCGAGCCGGGCTTGCAGCTGCTCCACCCGCTCGCCGAATATGCGCGCGCCGCTCATATAGCCGCCATTGTCCTTGAGCGCTTCCAGGGCGGCGGCGACCCGCTCGACCTGCCGTCCGTCGCGCCTGTCGGCATAATGGCGCAAGAGGGGCGATGCGGGGAGGCGGTTGGGCGCGGTCGTCAGATAATGTTTCAGCTTGGGCTGCACCGCCCGCCACCAGCCGGACTGGTCCCGCCGGACGGAGCGGTGATAATGGTCTATCGCGCGCGATGGATCGGCACGCCGCAGCCTGTAGCCGCGTCCGTAAAGGGGCTGCACCGCGCTTCCATAAGCGGCGGACAGGCTGATCGCGGGCAGCGGCGTCGGCTCATAGGGCAGGTCGAGCGAGAGCGTCCAGTCGAGCCATTTGAAGCTGTTGATGCGCTGGGAGGAGACGACCGGCACCCAGGGTACGCGCATGGCGTCCGCGATGATCGCGGCATGCATCGAATCCGCGATGACCAGCCGGGAATGGCGGATGCGGTCTATTACCTCATGCGCCGAGCTGCGCGGATCGACCAATGTCACGCCCGCCAGCAGGCAGGCATGGTCCCATGCGCCCTCCGTCATCGCCTCATAATGGGGGATGAAGATGACGCCGCGCCTCTCGGATTGCGGCACGGGCGCGAGGCGCGGCAGGGTGGAGAGCAGCAGCGCGCCATCGGCGACTGCGTGTTCAGGCTGGTTCAATATGCGCGCCGTGAGCGGCCCGCGCAGGGCGAGCACCTTCCAGCGGGAGGTTGCGAAATCGGTGGGCGGCGGGCGATAGCCTATGCCGCTGGAGAAGACGGTGACGCGGCTCGCCGCGGGCATCTCGTTGCCGATGATGGTGCCGATCCCGCAGAAGACCGAACCGTCATCCTTGTCCCAGATGCCGGGGACCAGTTCCTCCCACAGCCAGCCGTTCAGGTCGTCGCCGAAATTGCCCTCCGGCGCCTGATAATAATAGAGCTTCACGGCGTCCGGCCTCCGAGTGCCAGTCTGTTTCCCAGGCCCAGCTTGCGGAGCATGATCCCGGTCCAGAGAGTCGGCAGCGACCGCCACAGGGCGGGATGGAGCTGTTGAATGGCCCGCCGCGTCTTGCCGTCGGTCACGGCGGCAAGGGAGGAGGGGTGAAGCAATATCCCCGCCGCTTCCACCTGCATGCGGCGGCGGCGATGCCTGCACAGGGCGATGCTCCCCTCATCCATGCCCGGCACCGCCGCCATCAGTTCATTGGCGCGGATCATGGACATGAGGCGTTGCAGGTTGGATGCGCTGAGCCGGTTGTGCGAGCCTTGATAAAGCGCCACGCCGTCAACCCCGCGCAGGCTGTTGGGCCGCGTCGAGAAGCAGACGCCCTGCGCCTTGTGGGCCAGTTCGATCCACAACAGCCAATCCTCTCCGGCATAGCGCAGGCTCTCGTCGAAACGCGCGTTGCCGAGCAGGCTCCTGCGCATGACGATGCAGGATGTCTGGCAGAGATATTCACGCGTCATCGCCGCGCCCGCCATGCCCGGCAGGAAGCGGTAGACGTCCTGGCACATCTTCTCGACCTGCGTGCCGAGGTCCGCGCTGCGGAACAGTTCGAGGAAATCGAACATGGTGCCCTTTTGCAGGGCGCTGTCGCAGAAATAGAAGTCATTGCCGCTTTCCAGGGCCGCGATGCCCGTCGCCAGATGGCCGCTCGTCCACCGGTCGTCGGAATCCAGGAAAGCGATGAAGCGCGAGCGGCTGTCCACGCTGGAAAGGCCATGATTGCGGGCGACCGCCGGACCGCCATTGCGCTGCCGCAGGATGCGCAGGTCCAGCCAGTCCGGACAGGGCCGGTCCGGGGAGGGAAAGTCCGCCAGTTCCTCCTCTGCCGGATGAGGGGACTGGTCGTCCACGACGATCAGGTCGACCTGGACAGGCCAGGGAAACTCCTGCGCGGCGATGGAGGATACGGCGCGCCGCAGCAGTCCGGCCTCCCTCTGGAAATAGGGAATGATCACCGCGACGCGCCGGGTTTCCTGCCCGGCCGTCGGTTCGGTCTCCTGTCCGGATCGCGCGCGCCCCGTCATGCGGCATCGGCTCCGCGCGCGACGTTAAGGGACGGATGATGCATCCGGGCCTTCAGATCCGGGCCGCGCACCGCGTCCTGAAGGATATGGGCCAGAAAGGCGGCATTGCCGACGAGATAGCGATTGGCCAGCCGCGCAGGCTCCTGGCCCAGGCGATAGGCCCATTCGAAATGCAGGCGTCGCACCCAGGGCGGGGCGCGCCGCACCATGCCCGCCGTGAAGTCGAGGAGGGCGCCCGCGCAGATGATCGGCCGGCGAAGGGTCGGCGCCCATTTCGCGGCCCAGATTTCCTGCCGGGGATTGCCCATGCCCGCGATGACGAGATCGGGATCGGCCGACAGGATGTCCTGCGCCAGGCTTTTCTCCTCCTGCGCGTCGAAGAAGCCGTGCTGCGTGCCGACCACCTCGACATGGGGATAGCGCTGCTCGATGATATGGGCCGCGCGCGCCGCGACGCCCGGCGCGCTGCCGACCAGATAGACGCGCGTCTGCATTTTCTGCGAAGCGAGCAGCAGGGGCACGAAATCCGTGCCGTTCAGATTATGCGGGAAGCGCGCGCCGTAGATCAGGCGGCTCGCAATATCCATGCCGATGCCGTCGTTCAGGACCAGCGCGTCGTCCAGCGCGCGGGCCAGCTCCTTGTCGCGGCGGGCCAGATTGGCCGTGTGGGCGTTGCAGAAGCAGATCACCTTGCCGTCCCGCGCATCGATATGGCGGGACACGCGGTCCACGGCCTGTCTCTGGTTCATCACGCTGACCGAAACATTGCTGATCAGGCGATTATGGGTCCCCAGCGCCTCTTCATAGATATGGAACATCTCCTGCGTGACCTGGCGCCAGCTGAAGCTTTCCAGCCTTTCCCGCGCCCGCTGCATCTCGCCGCTATGCCGGGCCTCCTTGATTTCCCGCAATACGCGCGCGGGGGAACGGCGGTCGGTGAAGTCGATCAGGCTGCCGAGCTGGAGGCGTTCGCAGGATCGCCGGTGGGCCGGAATGTCGCTGACCACCGGGTACAGGCCCGCCGATGCAGCCTCGACCAGCGATATGCCGAAGCCTTCATGAGCGCTGGCCGAGGCGAAGATGCTGCTTTGCGCGATCAGGGCGGAAAGCTCGGCATCGGTGGGACTGGTGTGGAACTCGATGGAATTGGCGATCCGTTCGTTTGCCGCGACCGCCGACAATTCCTCCACGGTCACGCCCATCGGCTTGCCCGCGATGATGAGCTTCCAGCGCTGGTCCAGCCGCCAAAGATTGCCGAACCACCGGATCAGGTCCGGCAATCTCTTATTGGGCGCCAGACGCCCGAAATAGATGACCGACCGCGCTTCCGTCCGCGCGATCCCGTCGAACTTGTCGATATCGACGCCATTTTCGATAAGGGTGAGGTTGCGTTTGCATATCTCGGAAAAGAGCGTCCGGTCATTGATGCTGCATGCGATGACCGCGCGGTAGCGTGACATGGCGAAGCGCGACATCGTGCGGAAATAGAGGCGCTTCAGGCCCGCCTGCGAATCCGTATGGAAAAAGCCGCCATGCGTGCTGATCACCATCGGCTTGCGATGCAGGAACTGCGTCCATGCAAGGAAATCCGCGAAGAAATCCACTGCATGGACATGGATCAGATCCACGCCCTTCAGATGCCGCAGGACGGAGAAGGCAAGCGGATAACGCTTGCTTCCCAAATAATGGAGGCGGATGACCTCTACACCATTGATGACCTCCCTTTTGGGGAGTTTCGCGCCGTCTCCATCGAATATGCGGTCCAGCGTCACCATGGAGACCTTGTGGCCGGCACGGACCTGCGCTTCGCATAATTCGCGCGTGAAGTTCTCCAGGCCCCCGATGCCGGGATAATATTGCCTGCAGACATGTAGAATATGCATGCTGACCCTCTTTTTGTCTTTTCTTGCCGGATCAGTTCGTGAGAACCGTTCCGACAACATGGACGCCAAGCATCGACAGCTTGATCCGCGCCCGTTTGAGTTCGCTTGCTTCCGTCTGGTCCTGACGGACGATCAGGACGGCTGCGTCGGCGGCGGATGCCGCCAGGCCCAGGTCGTTCAGGTGGCTGGCGTCGACCACGCACAGGTCGAAATGCGATGAGAGCGGGCGAAGCTGGGCGGACAGGGACAGGCACTCCTCTCCATCGCGGCCGATGCCCTCATGGCGGGGCGTGGCCAGGATGGAGAGGCGGTTGATGCCGGTCGGCTGTATCCGCTCGAACATAGTCTCGCTTGCGCCGGCGCCCGCCGGAATCTCGACATGCAGCAGGCGATGCTGGAGGAAGCTGGCATTGCCCGCGTCGACCAGCAGCGTGCGCGCGCCCGACAGGGCGGATGCGGCGGCGATGTTGGTCGACAGCACCGCCGCCTCGCAGTCCGCGCCGACGCCGATCAGGGCGATGGCGTTGGGACGGGAGCCGTCCGGCAGGCGGACGGCGGCTAGGGTGGATTGCAGGTCGCGCGACTGGGCCGCCAGCGGCGCCTCCGGCGCGCTCAGCACGACCACGACGGGATCGATGTTTCCGGTCACGCTTGCCGAGCCGGTGTCATCATAGGCATCGGTCGCGGCGTCATAGGCGTCGAAACCGTCATATGCTTCGGTGGAACGCAGTCTCATGACGTGCCTCCTTCGATCAGAAGTTGTTGCCGGATCTGGCGGATGTCCGCGCTACCCAGGAGCGGGGCGCCGGTGAGATAGGCCACGGCATCGCGGCTGCGCACGCGGGGGCGCATCCATTCCGCGAAGATGGCGGCGGCAACGGCCAGCAGCCCGCCGAGCAGCGTCATCATGACGAAGCGCACCGCGATATTGGGGGCATTGGGCAGCAGGGGCGGCTCGGCATTGTTCAGCCGGACCACGTTGAGCGAGGGCAGGGTGCTTTGCGCCTTGATCTCGGCCAGTTTCTGCGACTCGCTATCATATTCCTTGCGGGCCGATTCCACATTGCTTTCCAGCACTTGGAGCTTGCCCCGGTCGGCGGCGAGGGCGAGCATGCGGCCACGCTGCTGGTCGAGCAGGTTCTGCATGGCGGCGCGATTGGCCGATGCGGCGGAACTGGCGGCGGAGAGGCCGCCGGCGGTCTTGCCGGTCTCGGCCGCGAGTGCGGCCTGCAACTGGCCCAGTTGCGCATTGGCGGCGGCCATCAACGGATGGTTCGGCCCCAATTCGGTCGACATCTGCCGGATTTCAGCGGATTTCGCCGCGATCTGGGAACGCAGGCCCTGGACCACGCCGCTCGACTGGACTTCCGGCATGGACGCGCCATTGGCGGCGCGGGCATTGGCATCGGCCGCGCTCGCTTCCGCCGCGGACAGCTTGCCCGACAATTCGCTGAGGCGGGTGCTTTCCGCGTCGATGGCGCCCGTGGCGATGATGCCGCGCTTGCGCTGGAAGTCGGACAGCGCGGTCTGCGCCTCCTCCAGCCGTTCACGCGATTCACCGATGCGCTTCTGGAACCAGAGGGCATAGCGGCGTCCCACCTCGTTGCTCATCGACAGACGCGCATCGTTGAACGCGCTGGCAAAGCTGTTGGCCATCAGCGCCGACTTTTCGGAATCGGGGCTGCGATAGCTGACCGCGATGGTGTTGCCGGTCGCGCTCGGCTCCACCTCCAGGCCCGCGCGCACGCGGTTCTGGAGCCAGCCTTCGAAACTTTGCGCTCCGCCGGTCTGCTGCTGCCATTGCTGCTTGAGGTCCGGATCGTTGATCAGGCCGAGCTTCTCCGCGACCTTCCGGGCGAGGATGTCGCTCTGGAGCACCTGGGCCTCGGTTGCGAGCATGGCGGAGATGTCGGTCGCCTTCTTCGCCTCGCCGGAATCCGGATTGGGCGCGCGGGAGTCGAACAACAGGGTGGCGGTCGCGCGATATTCGCGCGGTGTGAGCAGGATCCACACGATGGTGAGGACCATGACCGTTGCGAAGATGGTCACGACCATGCGCCACCTTTGCAGGACTGCGCGGATCACATCGAAGACAAGCATAGGACTGACTCCGGCTTAGTGCAGATGCATCTGGCGAACCGGCTCCGTGATGCTCACGACGCGGTTGTCCGGATGGCGGCTGGCCTGGCTCATGCACAGGGTGACGAGAAGGAATTGGGGGGCGAGGCTGTCGCGGAAGTTCAGGCGATCGGAGTCGGTTTCATGCCATTCCAATACCGGCGCCAGCATGGCGAGGGCATGGTCGGCAATCTCTCCCATGCTGGCGCGCAACCCCTCCGCGGACAGGTTGGCCCTGCGGGCGGCGGCGCGTGCGACATCCTCCACGGCCTGGACCAGTTGCGGCTCGTGCGTCGTGACGCGGCGGAAAAGGGCGGCGTCATCCTCATTGGTCATCGCCCAGTCCGCCAGTGCCCGGCCTATGCCGGAAAGGGTGGCATGGACGTCGACCTGCTGTTCGCCCCGCTTGAGCGCTTCATAGGCCGCCAGGGCGCAGAACAGGCGCACATGATAGGGCGAACCGCAGGACAGGGAGCTGATCGTCTCGATCGTCGCGTCCGTGAAGCTGATATTCGCGCTCTGCGCACCCTTGTTGATGATCGCGAACACCGCATCCGTGTCCACGCCGCGCAGGCCGATGGGCGACAGGTGGCGGCGCAGCGACGGATGCCCCTCGATCAGGTGGTCGAGGCCGGAAGCGATGCCGACGGCCAGTAGCTGCACGGGGCTGTGCGTGTCGGACAGCAGCTTCATGAAGGTCGCGACGTCATGTTGGACATCGCGGTCCAATATCCGGTCGAACTCGTCGAGAATGAAGATCACCCGCGAGCGGTCGCAGTCCGCCAGCATCTCCGCCGCCGCGCGCGGCTTGGTGTCGCGGTCGGGCAGGATGCGCTGCGCGTCCGGATAGGAGAAGCAGGATCGCGGCAGCCCGGCGATGAAGGGATGGATGATCTCGCCGAAGCTTTGATCGGGTTCGCAGGCCGAGTACATGACGACATAGCCGCGCTCGTCGGCGATATTCGCGAAGACCCGCGACAGGGAGGTCTTGCCCGATCCGCGCGCGCCGAAGATGAGGCCGTGATTGCCCCTGTCCAGCATGCCCTCGACCAGCAGGTCCAGCTCCTCTTCGCGGCCGTGCAATTGCCGGACGCTGGAGACGGGCTGCGATGCGTTGAACCCCTGCCTGATCGCCTGCTTGCGGGCATCGGCCTGAAAGGGGCTGCGCGGCGGCCGGCCGGACGGCAATGCTTGTGCCGGACCCCGTGCGGGGATGTGTGTCGGATCTGCGGACGCCGCCGCGCGCGCCGGGACCGCCTCCAGGTGCCGCATCAGCGGAGAGACGGCCACGGCCTGATGCCGTCTCCGGCGCCAGAAACGGAATTTATTGAGCCAATTCATGTGGCTGCTCCTCTTTTCTTGCAGTTTCCCGCATCAGAAAATCCGCTCCTTGACGGTGAAGACGTCGCCGGGCTTGACCTCCATGTCGAGGTCGGCCCGCTTGATCTTCTCCTTGCCGCGATGCAGCGTTATCTTCTTTTCCGATCCGCCCAGGGTCGGGCCGCCGGCGAGGGCCAGCATCTGGCGAAGGGTCATGCCGGATTCGAAGACGTAGCGGCCCGGCTTGTTCACCTGGCCGTACATGAAGATGTCCTCGGCCTTGGGCACGAACAGCGTGTCGCCCGGCTTCATCGGCTGGGCGGTGCCGGATTGAGGGCTGAGATCGTTGAGGCGAATGGTGCGGTCGGCCTCGCCATCGCGCTTCAGCACGATATAGTCGGCGCCGTCGGCGCGCGCGCCGCCTGCGCGGGCGAGCATCATTGCAACCGTCTGGTCACGGTCCAGCGGATAGAGGCCGGGACTGTTGAGATTGCCGAACACGGTCACTGATCGGCTGACGAAATTCGTCACTTCCACATTGACGACGGGATCGACGAACTGCCCCGCGGCGATCAATTGCTTGCGGATGCGCTCCGCGAAACCGGTCGGCGTCTGGCCCTGCGCCAGCACATCCCCGATATGGGGAAGGGTGATGGTCCCATTTTCCTTGATGCGGGTCTTCACGTCGATCGGATAATTGCCGAACACGGAAACCCGTATTTCGTCATTCGGGCCTAATATGTAACCCGCCGGGACGATCTGCGCGGGTGCCGCGGACGGCGTGGCGGCATCCGCCATGGCGGGAGGGGCGAGGCAGAGGCTCGCCAGAATGGCGATGGAGGCATTTTTCGATAGCCTGGTCATAGTCCGGCTCCTCACAGCTGCACCCCGAGCAGAAGCATCGCGGTGGTGTCCTTATATTCGTAGACGGCGGCCTTCGACGTCCGCCATTCGTGGCGCAGCTCGGTGCCGATCTGCAGCCGGTCGCGCAGCGTGTAGCGATAGCCGATGTTGAGCGTCGTCGTGGTGTCGGCGATGCGCCGCACATTGGTGTCGAGCAGCAGTTCGCCCTTGAACTGCCGGTTGGAGATGGAGGCCCCGCCCGTCAGCGTGGATCGCGCGCCGATCTTCGCATTGGCCCGCAGCGAATAGCGCGTTTCGATGATGAAGGTGGCGCCGGTGCTGCCCTGGTTGCGCGAACTGCGGCTGCCGTCGCCGACGATGGACAGGTTGGGCGAGGGGTGGAAGTTGAAGCCGCCCGACAGGCCCACGCCCTTGAAGCGGGCCAGCGTCAGCGCGCGCGGCTTTGTCGTGAAATAATTGGCGCCGATGTGCCAGCTGAGGCGCGGGGCGACGGCCCGGCTGAAGCGGGCGCCGAACGCATAATTCTCCGCACCGTCGCGCAGGCCGGGAATCACCTCGTCCACATTGGGGCGGCGATAGCGCTCATAGCTGGCGGTCAACTGGATATCGCCCAGGCTGGGCTTGTTATAGCCGATCCCGCCCGACACCTCGAACGTGTTCACGTCGAACACGCGGCGGCGGTTGCTGCTGTTCTGGGTGAACAGATAGCCCACGGTGACGACCGGATAGAAGCTGTAGGGCTTGTCGCAGTCGAAGGTGACGCGATAATTCTGCGTACGCTGGGTGTTGCCCACGATCTCGCCCTGGTCGGCCAGGTTGGATTGCGAGAAATCCAGCGTGCCATTGGGCTTCACATGGCAATATCCGGTCGCCTTGATGTCGGCGTTGGCGGCGACGGCGATGCGTTCCCGGTTCAGGAAATCCTGCTTCGAATAGAAATCATAGCCGAGCGTGCCGACCACCGTGACCTGATGGAGGCCGAACTGCCGGCGGAAGGTCGCGTCGATGCTGGGCGTGATCCGGGTGCCGTCGAGGTCGCCGGGATAGTTGTTCTGGTTCTGGCGCAGCACGTTGCTGTCATACATCAGGCGAACGGTGGGGGTGACGGTCAGGCCGTCGGGCGGCACGTCCACCTGGGCGAAGGCCGGACTGGCGATCGATGCGCCGATACTCGAAAACAAATAGATGCCGACGGATCTTTTCACTTGTCTCCCCTTCTCGAATAACGTGCGAGAATAGTGGTTTGCGGCGGCGTCTCTCCATTCAGGGGCTGGATGCTGAACGGATATCTGCCCCACCATCCCCCCGCTGCCCAATAGGTCCAGCCCATCCAGACATCCGCGTTGCTGCGCATATGGTCGAGCAGGGCGGCCAGCGATTTCAGGCAATTGTCGTCAGGCGCGGCGCCGAATTCGCCCAGGAAGCCGCGATAGCCATTATCCCTCAGCCAGCGTGTTGCCGCCGCCATGCGCGGCTGCACCGTCTCCGGCGCCTGGCAATTCATCTTCATGCCCGCGCTGTCGGCATCGAGATACTGATGCATCTCGAAGGCGAAATTGCGCGCCGGGTCCTTGAAGTTGCGGAAGGCAGCGGCATTGGAGCGCTCGCCGCCCGATGTCCAGCTATGCGCCCCGCTCCAGTTGGTGCCGGGCACCAGGATCAGGTTGCGCGCTCCTGTCTTGCGGATGGCCTGGGTGCTATGCTCGGCAATGGCGCGCCAGTCGGCCGCGCTGATCCCGTTCGGTTCGTTCATCAGCCCGAACACGATCCTGGGATCGTCCTTGTACTTGGCTGCGAGTCGCGACCACAGATCGGCGAGATAGTCCTTGCCCTTGTCGATCTGGTCGAGCCTGCGGCCTTGCAGCTTGCCGTAATTATGGATGTCGATGATGATGTAGCGAAAGCCCGCCAGCGCTTCGAACGACTTGTCGAGGCGCCGCATCTCAAGCGTGGAGAGCGGTTGTTCGGGAATGGGCTGGAGCCGTTCCCAGAGCACGGGCACGCGCACCACGGCCATGCCCTGCTCGATGAACGGGCGTGCTATCCTATTGTCCGGATAGATATAATCCTTGCCATAGACGCCCGGCTTGCGCCCCGAGTTGAACTCGCCTCCCGCAATGTTCACGCCGGACAGCGGCACGTGTGACGGGGCCGCCGCCTGGCAGGTCCAGGCAGCGAAAAGGGCTGGCGGGAGAAGGAGGAGGGGGCGTCTCACGGCATCCTGTCCTCTTGGTCAACACCGTAGAAACCGAATGGCAAGGAGTGCCGCCTTATGCTACAGCCACCCACAGTGTCGGGGGACATTTCAGAATGGCGGTTGCGGGTCAGTCTGCGGCGGCGAAAGCCGGCCGCGTCGAACTTTCCATTGTTGCGGATAATGCCGGGCCGGAGGGTGAGCGCGCCCTTCGCCAGCAGGAACCGCTGCTTGCCATTCCCACCCGCTACGGCATTGTCGGCGTCCTCCACGAACGCGGCGTCGTGCTGGCCGTGCGGCCGGGTGCTGCGGGCGAGGGCGCCGATATTCTCTACCGCCGCCATACCGGCGCGGAGCTGAGCCTGACGATCGCGGGCGAGGCGGCGCTCGCCGTGGACGATCTCATCATGGTCAAGTCGCTGACCCTGCCCGATGGCACCGTCACCCCCATCGCCCTGCGGCCCTATTCCGGCCAGGAATGGACGGTCGTGGGGGATGTGGACGCCGTTCTGCGCTTGCTCGGCATGGACATGCGTACCGTGGCCAAGGGCGTGGGCGTCGGCGTGGGGACGCTTGCGACGGCGGCGATATTCAGCAGCTTCGCCTTGCCGATCTGCGCGTTCGGCGCCGCCCTGTCCCTGGGCGTCGCCTGGCAGTCCCGGCGCGCCGCCGAACGCGATACGCGCGCCGTCGAACGGCTTCTGGCGCGTCGATAAGGGCCTGGAGGCGACGAGCCTCATGCGCGCAGCATCCCTTGCTCGCGATACCAGGCGACCGTCTTCGTAAAGCCCTCCTCCAGCCCGACGCGCGGCGCGAAGCCGAGCTGGCGCTGCGCCCGCGCGATGGAGAAGGCGCGATTATGCTTGTAGAAGGTCAGGCGGCGGCGATGCAGCGGCGGCTGGATGCCCAGCGGCGCGCACAGCATTTCGCACATATGCGCCGACAGGTTCATGATGCCATAGGGCACGCGGATCGACGGCGCCCGGACGCCCAGCACCTTGGCCGCCATGCCAACATAGTCGCGCAGCGGCAGATAGTCCTGCGCGCCGATGATGAAGGTCGATCCGGGCGCGTTGTCGCTGGTCATGGCCAGCAGGAAGCCATCCACCAGATCGTCGATATAGACGGGATGGAAATTGGGCGATCCGGACCCCACGAACACGAAATGGCCGCGCTGGACCATGCGGAATATCTTGAGCATCCGCGTGTCGCCCGGCCCGTAAATGGCGCAGGGACGAATGATCACCACCTCCAGCCCCGGCTGCTGCATCGCGGCACGGCACAGTTCCTCCGCCAGCAGCTTGCTTTCCTGATAGGGATCGCGTGGGGAAAGCGGCGCGTCCTCGTCCGAGGGCGTCGCATCGACGCTGCCATGGACGCCGATGGACGAGCAATAGACCAGCCGCCGCACCGCCGCCGCGCGGGACGTGTCGAGCAGCAATTGCGTGCTGTCGCGATTGACCTCCAGAAACTCCTCGCGCGGACCTTCTGTGCGGTACATGGCGGCGACATGGAATACGGTGTCCGCATCGCGGACCAGCGCGGAGAGGGCGATGGGGTCGGTCAGCCCGCCCACGATCCATTCGATGCCGGCCGCCCGTTCCTCCTCGGTCGGCTCACGCCGGGTGAGGGCGCGCACGCGATAGCCGTCCGCGACCAGTCGCCGGGCCAGCGCGCCGCCGGTGAAGCCGGTCGCGCCGGTCACGGCGATAGTGGGGGCCTGCTCTGCCGTCGTCATGCGGATATCCTGTCGAAGCGTTGGAGGACGGGATTGCCGATCAGCGCCGTGACGCCGGTCCTGCGCAGTCCTTCCTCGACGATGCGGACCGACTTGCCCGCCAGGCGGTGCAACCCCATGGGCGCCGTGAACTGCTTGAATGTTCCTGCCGGGCGAAAGCCGTTGCGTTCGAAGGCGCGCGCGATCTCGCCGGGCCAGAATGTGCGGTAGGTTCGCGTGTCCTTCTCGATCAGCTTCTTGATCGGAAAGGTCGCGAGGGCCAGGGCGTTCGGGCCGACCCAGGTCGGATAGTCCACGATCACGCTGCGCCCGGCCGTCCGGCACATCTCGTCGATCAGCCGGTCCGGATCGCTGATATGGGCGAGCAGCCGGATGCTGGTGATGAGGTCGAAGCTGCGGTCGCCATAGGGCAGCGCGAGCAGGTCGCCTGCCTCATAGGTCACCCGGTCGGCCTGCGGATTGCGCTTCAGCCGTTCCGCGCAGTCCCAGCCCGATCCCACGACCGTCGTCTGGAGGCCGTGGCGCAGCAGCGTCTCGACCAGTTGCCCATGGCCCCCGCCGACGTCCAGCGCGGAGGCGAGGCCCCGGCTGTCCCGTTCGATCAGGTGGCTCAGGCCCCGGCTCTGCACGTCCAGCAGATAGGCGCCCGCCGGACCGGAAAAGCGCAGCGCATAACGGTCCGAGGAGGTTTCCAGATCGGGCGGGGGGGCAAGGGTTGCGCCAGTCATGCCGCGTCGTCCATGGGATGTGGGGGCGGAGCGAACGGACATGACTGGCGCGGCGGCTGGTGCCGCCAACCGTAGATACGGAATCCGGCAGGGGCGCGGGCATCGGGCTGGAGGCGGCGTTCGATCAGGTCGGCCACGTCCGGACGGACACCCATGGGGGTGCGCCACTGCTTGTTGGAAATGATGATGAGGCCGCTTGGCGTGCAGTCGATGACCGCCTGCATGCCCGCGCCGGTATCGACCAGCGGACGGCCCGTGCGGAAATCCTTGGTGAAATCGCGGGGCGGCTCCAACTCGCCCAGTCGGCTATGGCTGATGAACAGGTCGAACCGGCCGATCGTCGCCAGCGTGCGCAGATCGTCGCTCGTCACCAATGTCCGTCCCCCGGCGGCGAGGGCGCGCAGGGCAGGCGCGGCCTTGTCCCAGTCGCCGTCGGGCACGGGCGCCGTCAAGGCATCGGATCGGGTGTCGGACAGGATGCGGACTGTCTGGCGATAGGCGGGCGCGCTGCCCGTCAGCACGATCATCGCGCCCAAGCCCGCCAATGTGGGGACGAGCGCGCTTCCGCCACGCATCCTCTCGGTCACGGCGCCGATGGCGAGGCCCCAGGTCCAGCACAGGAACGGATAGGTGTAATAGGCGTAGCGCCATGCCTTCATCCCCGCGAAGGAATGCAGCAGCAGCGGCACGACGACCATGATGACGCCCAGCGTGCCGGTGCGCCCATAGCGGCGGCAGGCCAGCCAGGCGGCCACCGGGAACAGCAGCGCCAACAGCGGGATCTGGTGGAGATATTCCGCCAGATAATAAAGCGGCGCGTCCTGCGTCGCCATGGCCCAGCGCTCCGCGCGGCCGAACCGGGCCAGCAGGTCGCCGACGGCCGGAACCTGCAACAGGACGACAATCGCCAGCAGCGCTCCGCCGCCCAGCGCCAGCGTCCGGACCGGTGCCTGCCAGGCGAGATGCAGGTTGCCGAGCAGCAGCCAGAGGGCAAGGCCGATGGCCGCGATGACCGTGACCGGCTGGAGATGCATGGCGACGACCAGGCAGATGGCCGACAGCACCAGCAATGTCGTCCGGTAGCGCTCGCGCGGCCGCATCGCCGCATGGAGCGAGATGGCCGCGCCCAGCACCAGCACCGCATGGAGAGCGTAGAAGCGGGCGAAATGGGCGATGTCGAACGTGTAGCCGCACAGGCCCAGCAACGCGGCGGCGCTGAAGGCCGCCCAGCGATTGGCCACGCCGCGCAGGCAATGATAGAGCAGCCCGCAGCTCAGCGCGGCGAAGAGGACGGACGGGATTCGCGCGGCCAGCAGGTCGGCGCGGCCCGTCAGGTCGAACGTCTCCCCCACCAGCATGGTGAACAGTCGCGCGCGCAGATAGACGCCATCCAATATCCGGAAGCTGCCATCCTTTTCCCAGCTGCGCCCGGCGAGGAGATGATAGAATTCGTCGAGATGGGCGGCGCGGCTCTGGATGGTGAAGGCGTAGAGCGTACCGGCGATCAGGGCGACGAGGGCGCTTTCGAGCAGTCTCGATCCGGCCCCGGCGGACGCCAGCAGGGGCGGCGTGCCGCGCACGCCTTCCATCTGCGTCATGACCTGGCCAGCGCCGGTGCTCACCCTGATTCTAATCCCCATGAGAGCGCCGCGTTCGCCGCGGCCGTTGCCTCATGAAGATTCCCGTCATCATCTTACCAAGTCAACATAGGTGAAAACACCTATAAATTAGGTAGTGATACATAATAGCCATGATTTTATCTATATGAGATAGTCTTTAAATAGGGAGTGTATTTTGGGGAAGTAGAGGAATTTGGTTATGATGATTTCATACCAATTTTTCCATGCAAGCTTTAATTGTCGGGAATTGGTCTTCCAGTCATTTGGAAATCGCCATGCCTGATGTCTCGATAGTTGTCCCTCTCTATAATGAAGAGGAAAATGTCGAGCTGCTGCATTCAGCGATCGGCAATGCTCTCTCGACCTTCGAAAAGTCCTATGAAGTTGTTCTTGTCGACGATGGCAGCAAGGACAGGACCTTCGAACTTGCCGAGGCGCTGGTCGAGCGCGATCCGCATATTCGCGTGGTCAAGTTCCGGGGCAATTTCGGGCAGACGGCCGCCATGGCCGCCGGCATTCAGCATGCGCGCGGCGACGTCATCGTCACCATGGACGGCGACTTGCAGAATGATCCCGTCGACATTCCCCGCCTCGTCGGCCTGATCGACGAGGGTTTCGATATCGCGGTCGGCTGGCGGCGCAAGCGGCAGGACGGCCGGATGCGCGTGTTCGTGTCGAAATGCGCGAACGGCATCATGGCCCGGCTGATGGGCGTCGCGGTGCGCGACAGCGGCTGCTCGCTCAAGGCGTTCCGCAGCATCCTGATCAAGGAGCTGCCCATGTATGGGGAGATGCATCGCTTCATTCCCGCGCTCTCCCGCCTGTCGGGCGCGAAGCTCGCGCAGATCGAGGTCAATCATCATCCCCGCCGTTTCGGCGTGTCCAAATATGGCTTCTCGCGAATCTACAAGGTGATGCTCGATATCGTCTCGATCCGCATGCTGCTGAGCTATGCGCGGCGGCCCATGGCCTGGTCCCGCATGGCCGTGCTGGGCACGTTCCTGCTCGGCATGCTCGCCCTCGCCGCGGCGCTGGTGGGGAAGGGGATCGCGCTGCCGTCCCTGGCCATTGCGGTCCTGTGGTTCTCGCTCAGCCTGTTCCTGCTCGGCTGGGCCTTTGTCGGCCAGATGCTGGCCAGTCTTTCGCCTAAAGTCCCGCTCTATGCGGCCATAGGCGCGCAACTGTCCGCGCGCCTGACAAACTCAGGGGGTTCTTCTCATGGCCTTGGCAAAGCTTGACCTGATCGAAACGACCGACTTGTCGGTCATCATTCCCGTCATGGAGCGTCTCGACGACCTAGAGAAGCTGCACGAGCATTATCGCTCCGCCGTGCAGGCTTCGGGCCGCAGCTTCGAGTTCGTCTATGTGGTGGACGGCCATCCGGCGGAGATCGTCGCGGGGCTGAAGCGGCTGGCCAGTGCCGGGGAACCGATAGAGGTGGTCCGGTTCAACCGGGAATTCGGGGAGGCCGCCTGCCTGCGCGAGGGCGTGCGCCATTCCACCGGCCGGCATCTCCTCTTCCTGCCCTCCTATTTCCAGGTCGGACCCAATGCCATCGCCGATGTGCTGGGACATCTGGAGGAGGCGGACGTGGTGACGGCCCGCCGCAACCGCAGCACCGATCCCATTTTCAACCGCCTGCGCGGCTGGGGCTTCCAGCGCATCGCGCGCTTTGCGGGCGCCAAATATGACGATCCCGGCTGTTCCGTCCGCGCCGTCCATCGCTCCGTCTTCGACGAGGTGGCGATCCAGGACGAGAAGCAGCGCTTCCTGCCCCTGCTGGCGGAGATGCAGGGCTTCCGGGTGCTGCAACTCACCGTGCCCCAGGCGGACAGCGACGCGGCCCGGCCGCAGCATCGCCCCGGCGTCTATATGGACGTCATCCTCGATCTGGTCGCGGTCGGTTTCCTGCTGCGCTTCATCCAGCGGCCCTTCCGCTTCTTCGGCACGGTGGGCGCCGTCTCCATCCTGTGCAGCCTGCTGCTCTCCGCCTATCTGCTGTTCGAGCGGCAGGTCAGCAATGTCCCGCTGGCCGACCGGCCGATGCTGGTCCTCGTGGTGCTGCTGATGGTGCTCGGCATCCAGATCGCGGCCATCGGCCTGATCGCGGAGATCATCATCTTCACCCGCAGCGACGGCAAGCGGCATTATCATGTCGACCGCATCGTCGAACGCGGCTCGCTCGATGGCTGAAGCCGTGCGGGAGGTCGTTATCGTCGGCGCGGGCATACAGGGCGCCTCGCTCGCCCTGTCCGCCGTCCTGCGGGGATTGCGGCCGATCGTCGTGGATCGCGATCCGGTGGCGTCGGGCGCGTCCGTCAACAGCTATGGCATCATCCATGGCGGGCTGCGCTATCTCCAGTCGCTCGATATCCGCCGCTGGCGGCAGAGCCGCCGGGCGCAGAACTGGTATGTCAGCCGCTATGCCCGGCATATCCGGCCGCTGCGCTGCGTCATGCCGCTCTACCGGGGGCGGGCGCGCTCGCCCGGCCTCTTCTCCGTCGCGAGGGGTTTCGATCGCGCGCTGCGGGTCATGCTGGGCCAGCCCGTGCCCCTGCCCGCTGACGGGCGCTGCGGCCGCGACGAGATATTGCAGGCCTATGGCGTGCCGCCCCGCGGCCTGCTGGGCGGCGCCATCTGGTATGACGCGGAACTGACCGACGCGCCCGCGCTCCTCGATGACATGCTCCAGGAAACCTGGAAGGCTGGCGGATCTGTCATGCGCGGCTGGGAAGTGAACCGGCTGGAGGTGGACGGCGGCAAGGTGCGCGGCGTCGGCCTTTCGCGGGGGGGAGAACGCTGCTTCCTCCCGGCCGACATGGTGATCGACTGCGGGGGCGCCTGGGCGGGGTCCTGCCTGGGCGCGCGCCGTCCGGACGGGCTGCCGACCGCCGCGACGCTCGCCTTCAACCTCCTCCTCGACATTCCCTCGCCAAAGGGGTCCGACGCCTATGCGCTGTCGCCCGATCCGGGGCGGGGACGCAGCTATTTCTTCCGGCGGCATGCGGAGGGGACGCTGGTCGGGACCTTCTACCGGCCCGCGCCGGAGATACGCTCGCCCGAACCGTCGGAGCAGGACATAGCGACGGCGCTGGGGCTGGTCCGCCAGTGCCTGCCCCTGCTCGACATCGGGCCCGGCGCGGTGCGCGCCGTCCCGGCCGGGCTGCTCCCCGACCGGGACGGGACCGGACGCCATATCGCTACGGCCGACCGGCATATCCAGCCGGGGCCGGACGGCTATCATCTCGTGCTCGGCGGCAAGCTCACCACGGCGCCGCTGCTCAGCGAGGCGGTGGCGTCCCGGCTGTGGCCCGCGCAGCCCGCCTCCCGTGCCGCTCATTGATGGACGCCGCCCGACCATGTTGCTGATCGACGCCCATGTCCACATCCACGAGGGGGTGGACCCCTATGCCGCCATAGTGGGCGCGCATGCCCGCATGGTGCGCCGCGCCGGGGAGGATGTCCAGCCCGTCTTCCTCCTCGCGGAGCAGCAGGGGCGGCATATGCATGACGCGCTCAGGCTCCAGGCGATGCCGTCCGGCGAGCCGGAAAGCCTCTGGGTCGGCGCGCGCCGGCGGGCGCTGGTCGTGGCGGGCCGGCAGATCGTGACGCGGGAGAAGCTGGAGATACTGGCGCTGGCCACCACGGCCGACCTGCCCGACGGATTGCCCTCCGAGGAGGTGCTGGAGCGTCTCGGCGAAACCGACGCCCTGGTCGTCCTGCCCTGGGGCGTCGGCAAATGGATCGGACGGCGCGGACGGCTGGTCGAGCGGTTGCTGGCGCAGGACAGGGACGGGCGCCTGATGCTGGGCGATATCGGCGGGCGGCCCGGCTTCTGGCCCGTCCGGGGTTTCCGTACCCGCACGGTGCTTCGCGGATCGGACCCGCTTCCGATCCCCGGCGGCGCGGGACGGATCGGCGGCTATGGCTTCTTCCTGAACGCCGCGCTCTCGCCCGACCGGCCCGCCCGCGACCTGCGCGCCGCCCTGCGGTCCATGGCGGATGCCGCCGCGCCTTATGGCAAGACGGCATCGCCCTTCCGTTTCTTCAACGAACAATTCCGGTTGAGACTTGCGACATGAAGATACTTTTCCTCGCACCCCAGCCTTTTTTCGAGGAGCGCGGCACGCCGATCGCCGTTCGCACGGCAGCTGAAGGGCTTGCCGCGCAGGGACATCTGGTCGATCTCCTCACCTATCATGTGGGTCAGGAGGTGGAGATGCGGGGCGTGACCCATCATCGCATCGCCGCCCCGCCCGGCATCGGCAAGGTGCCCATCGGCTTTTCGCTCAAGAAGCTGGTCTGCGACCTGTGGATGATCGGCTCGGCGATCCGGCTGATGACGCGCGGCCGTTACGACGTGATCCACGCGGTCGAGGAATCCGTCTTCATCGCGCTGTTCCTGCCGCTCATCCGGGGAGCGAAGGTGGTCTATGACGCGGACTCGATCCTGAGCGAGCAGATCGCGGAGAAATGGAGCTGGGCCACCCCCATATCCCGCGCCCTGGCCTGGTGCGAGCGGCTGGCCTTCCGCAAGAGCGACCTGGTGCTGGCCGTTTGCCCCGCGATCCGGGATTCCGCCGCCTCCGTCGCCCGCCCGTCGCGGGTGCATCTCCTGCCCGACATCGCTTTCGACGCGCCGGAGGTGACGGGCGAGGTCGATGACATAAGGGCGCTGGGGGAGGGGCGGCAGATCGCCCTCTATGTCGGCAATCTGGAGGCCTATCAGGGTGTCGGCCTGCTGCTGGAGGCGCAAAGCCGCATCCCGGTCGAGGATCGTCCCATGCTGGTCGTCATCGGCGGCGACGCGGCGGCGGTCGAACGCCATGGCGATCTTGCGCGGAGCCTGGGCGTGGACAAGGATGTGCGCCTGCTCGGTCCCCGGCCGCTGGCCGCGTTGCAGGCCTATCTCAATCAGGCGGACATTCTCTGTTCTCCGCGCATGAAGGGGCGCAACACGCCCATGAAGATCTTTTCCTACATGGGTTCGGCCCGTCCGATCCTCGCCACCGACATAGAAAGCCATACGCAGGTGCTGGACGGCGAATGCGCCTATCTGGTGGCGCCGGAGGCGGAGGCGATGGCGGACGGCCTGCGCGATCTGACCCGCGACGCGGCGCTGCGCGGGCGGCTGGCGGAGGCGGCTGGCGTGCGGGCGCGTACCGAATACAGCCATGCCGCCTTTCTCGCCCGTCTCCAGCGCGCCTATGACACGCTGGTCGTGCCACCC
>JASGGS010000055.1:0-21990 GCA_047602685.1 Sphingobium sp. | reverse complement strand
CCAGGTCGTGGATGACGATGTTGAGCACGCCGCCCTTCTTGATGCCGGGAGCCTTGTCATCGTTGATGAAGGCGACGGGCACGTTGACCTGCACGGTGGCATGTTCGGACACGCGCAGGAAGTCCGCATGGAGCGGGCGATCCGTCACGGGATGGAAGGCAACATCCTTGGGCAGGGTGCGGACGGTCTGGCCGTTCACATCGATCAGGACCACGGAGTTGAAGAAGTGGCCGGTGCCCAGCAGCTTGTTGAGGAGCTTCTCCTCGACATGCACGATCTGCGGCTCTTCATTATTCCCGTAAATGACGGCGGGTACGCGGCCTTCACGACGAAGGGCGCGGGAGGCTCCCTTGCCTGCCCGATCGCGTGCCTCGGCCGACAGCGTAAGCTGCTCGCTCATATCTGTCTCCAATGCATTGAGTTCATGTGGCTCCGTCACGCCTCCAGGGATGACCATGACGAGAGTGGGCGGGCCTATAGTCGCGGATGCATGGAAAAGCAAGGCTTGAACGAAGCCGGGCGCTCCGTCCGGCATGAGCAGGACCGGGCAGGACCGGGCAGGACCGGGGCGGGGCCGGGGTCCTATCGCAATATGGCGTGGACCGCGGAGAGGATGGCCCGCGCGCCGACCGGTTTCGAGAAGCTGGGGACGCCGCGCATGACCGCGGGCCGCTGGTCCGCCGCATAGCCGGAGGTCACGAAGAAGGGGATGCCCCGCTCCTTCAGATGGCGCGCCAGCGGTTCGGACGTCTCCTCCCGGCCCAGATTGACGTCCAATATGGCAAGCGCGCAGGCTTCCCGTGCCAGCAACTCCATGGCCTCGTCGACGGTGCGGACGGGGCCGAGCACCTCGAAGCCCGAATTCTCCAGCGTGGCGGCGAGGCTGAGGCCGACGATGAATTCATCCTCGACCACCAGGATGCGGTCGCTGGCCTTGCGTTCCGACCAATCCAGCCGCGTGCCTGCCGGGGCAGGCTGTTCAGGCGCCCGCATCACATGGGACGCGCCGATGACCGCACGGCGATGGTCGCGCAGGGGAGAGGTGGTGATCGACAGCAGCACCGGCTCGCCCGAGGCTGTCATGCGCATGCCGGTAAAGGGGGCAGGGCGCTCGCCGGTGCGTACGCGTGCTTGGATGGCGCTGTCGGCATGATGATGGCCATGGGCCATGATCCGGCGGATGGGCTGGCCGATAATGTCGGCGGCGGCATAGCCCAGCAATCGCGTGGCGGCCTCGTTCCAGAAGATGACCCGGCCGCCCAGATCCTCGGCGATCATGGCATCGCTCGCGGACCGCGCGATCTCCGCGGCCAGTAAATCGTCCACAAGCTCCGAATCGCTACGAAGCAGAAACGATCCCGTCTCCCAGCCGGTCATAGCGTGTGTCTCCCGCGCTTGTTCCCAACCGGTCTGAATGGTGTCGGAAAATCTTCCTTGTCGCAATGGCTTATCGAACAGGATTCGGAAATCCTGCGAGCTGGCTATGCGATCATGCCCATTCCGCCAGCTTGGCGCGCAGCTTGTCCAGCGCCGCTTTCTTGATCTGGCAGAC
This sequence comes from Sphingobium sp., assembly GCA_047602685.1. GTDB lineage: Bacteria > Pseudomonadota > Alphaproteobacteria > Sphingomonadales > Sphingomonadaceae > Sphingobium. The sequence continues at coordinate 20,438 of JASGGS010000055.1, read as the reverse complement.
GCGCGCCGCGCCGATGTCCAGCGTCTGGCCGATCTCGTCGAGGTTCATCTCCTCCACGAAATAGAGCTGGAGGACGAGGCCCTCGCGCTGGGGCAGTTCCTTGATGCAGGCGGCGACCGCCTTCTTCAGCGATTCGCGCTCCAGTATCTCGTCCGCGCGATCCTCGACGTCGGCGAACCACATGGACTGGTCCGAATATACCTCGTCCATGCTGCTGTGGTGGGCGATATGCGTGCCTTCGGACAATTCGCGCCACTGGTCCGGATTGAGGCCCAGGACCGTCGCGATCTCCTGCTCCGTCGGCGGCCGCCCGGTGCGCTGTTCCAGCATGTCGCGCGCCTTGGCGATCTGCTTGCGGCGCGCCATGGCGGAGCGGCAGATGGTGGCGTGGCGGCGCAGATGGTCGATCATCGCGCCCCGCACGCGCATCTGCGCATAGGAGGCGAAGCCGTGGCCGCGATCCTCGAAGGCATTGGCCGCCTCGACAAGGGCGACCATGCCGATCTGGAGCAGGTCCTCTATCTCTATGGCCGAGGATACCCGGCCATGGACGTGCCACGCGATCTTGCGCACGATCGGCATATATTGCCGCGCGAGCTGATCCGGCGTGGGGCCTGTCGGCCGCCGTCCGTAGGTAAGACCCGATTGTTCTGCTGCTGCTGAGCTGCGCATGGTCCAGGCTCTATCCGAAAAGGCTTAACCAATATTTTCCGAGCCGGCGCCCGCGGGAATTCGCTCGCGGTTGATGCGCTGCTCGTTGCCGACGACGGCGGCCACCTCCACGGGCTTGCCGTCGGGTATCTCCAGGAAGGAGAGGACGGGCGTTTCCGGCAGGTGCGGCTTGAACAGGCGGCTCAGCGCCCGTCGGGCCATGGGCGAGGTGACGATGGCGAAATTGCGCGCCTCGGCCATCAGCGGACGGGCGGCGGCGGTCACCGCATCGATGATGCGCCCGGCGAGGGCGGGCTCGATCGGATGCTTCGCATCGCCCGCGACCCGCATGGCCTGCGCCAGAAGGCCCTCCAGTTCGCCGTCCAGCGTGATGACCGGCAACGGCATGCGCACCGGCACCAATGTCTGGATGATGAGCGAACCGATGCGCTGGCGCACCGCCTCGACAAGCTGGTCCATGGTCTGGTTGGGGCTGGAGCCGTCCACCATGGATTCCGCGATGCGGCGGAAATCCTTGAGCGGCACGCCCTCGGCCAGCAATGCGCGGCAGACATTGGCGATCTGCGACAGGTTGAGCGGCGCGGGCGTCAGGCCCTCCACCAGTTGCGGCGCGCTTTCCTTCAGCGTGTCGAGCAGCTTGCGCGCCTCGTCCATGCCGAACATCTCGGACGCGTTCTGCGCGATCAGGTGATTGAGATGGGTGGCGATCACCGTCGCGGGATCGACCACCGTGTAACCGGCGACGACAGCCTCGCTGCGGCGGGACGGATGGATCCATACAGCTTCCAGGCCGAAAGTCGGGTCCTTGGCCGCGCGCCCGTCCACCGTGCCTTCCAGCGCGCCGGAGTCGAGCGCCAGCAGGTCGTCGGGGAAGATCTCGTCCTCGCCGACGATCACGCCCGCGATGGTGATGCGATACTGGTTGGGACCGAGGGCGAGATTGTCCTTTACCCGGATCATCGGCACCACGAAGCCCAACTCGCGCGAAAGCTGGCGCCGGATGCCCGTGATGCGGCCCATCAGCGGCGCGTCCTTGCGCTCGTCGACCAGGCCGATCAGGCCATAGCCGATCTCCAGTCCCAGGATCGCGGAGTCCGACACATCGTTCCATTCGATGTTGGACAGGTTCTCCGGCGCCGGGGGCGGGGGCGCGGCGGCCTCCACCTCGGCGGCCTTCTTGGCCTTGCCCAGCTTCCAGGCGATGAAGCCGGAAATGGCGGCGGCGGGCAGGATGATGAGATGCGGCATGCCCGGCAGAATGCCGAGGAAGCCGAGAATGCCCGCGACCGGGACCCAGGCCTTGCCCACCCCGAACTGGCTGGAAATCTGCCCCGACAGGTCATGCTCGCTGTTGACGCGCGTCACGATGGAGGCGGCGGCGATGGAGAGGAGCAGGGCGGGCACCTGCGCGACCAGCGCGTCGCCGATGGCGAGCAGGACATAGGTGCGCGCGGCGGAGGCGAGGTCGAGGCCGTGGCTGACCACGCCCAGGATGATGCCGCCGATGATGTTGATGACGAGGATGAGGATGCCCGCGACCGCATCGCCCTTCACGAACTTCGACGCGCCGTCCATGGAGCCGTAGAAGTCGGCTTCGGTCGCCACCTCCGCGCGGCGCTTCTTGGCTTCCTCCGGTGTCAGCAGGCCGGCATTCAGGTCGGCGTCGATCGCCATCTGCTTGCCGGGCATCGCGTCCAGGGTGAAGCGCGCGGACACTTCCGAGACGCGTCCCGCGCCCTTGGTGATGACCACCAGGTTGATGACCATCAGGATGGCGAAGACGAAGATGCCGACAACATAGTCGCCGCCGATCAGGAAGTTGCCGAAACTTTCGATGACATGGCCCGCCGCCGCCGAACCTTCATGGCCCGATACCAGCACGACGCGCGTCGATGCGACGTTGAGCGCCAGGCGCAGCAGGGTCGCGAACAGCAGGACGGTCGGGAAGCTTGAGAAGTCCAGCGGCTTGGTCGCGTTGATCGCGATCATTAGCACGGCGAGGCTGATGAGGATGTTCGTGACGAAACCCATGTCGAGGACCAGCGCCGGAACCGGTACGACCATGAACATGATGAGGACGAGGATGCCGAGCGGCAGGATCGCGCCCTTGGCCGAGGCCATCCAGACTTTCTTGTTCACCTGATTGCGTGTCATGGCGTCTTAGCGTCCCAGCGTGGCGAGCATGAGGTAGGCGAGGCGCGCGGCCTCGTTCTGCGGCATCATCTGCGTCATTTCCGTATCGAAGGTCGCATCGGCGCTGTCCTCCATGCCGCCCTGCGCGGCGAGGCGGGCCTGCGAGATGCGCAGATAGTCCGCGGGCAGGACCCGATTGGCGCCGTCGGGCAGGCTATATCCGTCGTAAGTCCCGGCATATTGCACGTCGGCACCGGCGTTGCGGGCGCCGGCATTCAGCTTCTGCGCGAACCCCTGGCGGATTTCCGCGAGGCTGCGCGGGCTGCCCTGCCGGTCGTAGAAGATGGAGCGATTGGCGCGGGCCGCCGCCGGGAAGAGGGCGGCGCCCGATGCGTCGGGATTGCTGGCGGCGGCGGTCAGGAATTTCGCCGCTCCGCCCGCGCCCAGGAAATGGGCGAGATAGAGATCGACCGATTCCGCCGGTCGGCCGGTGCGGCTTTCCAGATAGGCGCGATTGTCCGACGCGAATTCCGCCGCCATGACCGAAGCGGTCTCGGGATGCTTGCGCAGGTCGAGTATCTGCTGGCGCAGGTTCGGGTCCGCCACATAATAGCGTCCGTTCGATCCCTGCTTGATCGCGTCCGCCGCCCAGCCGAGGCCATGCTCGGCGCCATGGTCGTTCACGACCGCGAGCCAGCTCTGGTCCAGGAACTGATAGAGGCCGGTCGCGGTGGACGTGCGCGCCTTGGCATTGGGGTCCATGCTGCTTTCGATCTGCGCCTGTCCCATCAGATAGGCGAAGTCGACGCCGGTACGCCGGCTTGCATTGGCGATCGCATTGGTGACGCGGCCGCCACCTTGCGCCTCCTGCGCATTCCAGATTCCCGTAAAACCAACCATGAAGCTTCGATCCTTTGCTTCCCGCTATCGGGTGTCAAGCAAGGACCGTGCCAATATTAACTATAATGGGAGCGGTCAGCCCCGGCGCTTGTAGGTAGTGGGGGCAATGGCCTGCGGCGTGGTGCCGGCAAGCAGGTCCAGCTTCTGCTGGGTCAGATCGGTCAGGAGGCGGGCGAGACGCTGGTCGCTGTCCAGCCGGGTGCGCAGGTCGCGCAGCGTGTTTTTCAGGCTGTCGCCGGGCCGCCACGCGCCGATGCCGCGCACGGTTTCGAGCGCGGCGATGAAGGCGGTCAGCGCCTCTTCGATTTTCCGGGGATCGCCGTCTTCCATCGCACCGCGCAGGGTCCGCTCGGTGAGGGCCAGCCGTTCGATCGCGGCTTCGCTCACGTCAGTTCAGCGTCTTGGGCAGGTCCAGCTCGACCATGCGATCCGCGATCGCATCGGCATCGACCGGATAATTGCCGGACGCGATGGCCGCCTTGATTCGGGCGATCTTGTCGACATCCACGGGGGCGCCATCCTGCGCGAGACGGGCAGCGGGACTGGTCATGGCAGCACCTTCGGCCGTACGGGCGGCCGGTGCGGACGTCGCGGGCGCGGAGGAACGGCTCTGCGTGGTCTCACGCAGCTTCGTCGCCTCGATCGCGGCGCTCATCGCCTGGCCAACTGGTTTAATCATCGCACCAACCTCATCTTCTTCCGCACCTATATACGGCACAGTTCAGAAAAGTTTAAATCCCCGGCACACGAACGATGCCGTTCGGCTCTACACGACCGGAAACGGCGGGAGAAGTGCGGGTTTCACGCACGCTTATCATCTCGCCCACGGCGCCGTCCTGGTCCGCGATCATGGCGCGGGACACGCTGAACGCGGCATTGCCCGCGACGAGCTGCACCGGATCGCCCTTCCGGATCAGGATCACGCGCTGCTGGGGCGCGGCGGCGGGGGCGCGGCCATAGGCGGCCGCGGCCTGCACCGGCTTTTCCAGCGCCAGCGGAACGCGGATGCGCCAGCCCAGCTTGTCGCAGCGGACGATGGCCGCGCCGAAGACCGGCCCCTCGATGCTGGGGATTTGCGGGCATGCCGCAAGGCGCAGACGGCGGTCGACGGGGGCAATGGGGCCTCCCGGTTCGCCGATATTCGCGCCGACCGTCGTCGCGACGAGGCTGTCGATCTGGTCGAGATTCTGGAAAGACTGCGCCCTGGCGCTCTGGGGCCACGAAATCGCGGCCCAATGGCCCAGAAGGACGATGGTCCAGGTAAGGATGGAATTTCGCATGGGTGTCATCCTGCTCATGATGCCATCCCTTATGCAATCATCGTGCCAGGAATTTCCGGAGCGCTTTGACGGTCCGAATTAAACGAAAAGCCCGGCGATAGGGGCCATTCCCGCCGAAAAGCCCGACGAGGCCGGGATTTTGCCGCCTCGTAGGCCTCATTAAGCATCCGGAACGGGTAAAAAGGTGCCGCCAAAGCCATGGCGGCAAGGCGCTTTGCCGGTCGCCGTCCCATGAAAAGCCTGGAAATCAGGGCTTTTGGCCCGGACGCGGCAAGCACCGGCAAAGGGTCGGCAAGAAATTGCCGCCCTTGTTGCCGTTCCGGCCGTCCTGCCGGGCCATGCACGTCAAAAGCCCCGTAAATCATGCCGATTTCGAAATTGGCACGCCTCTTGCTGATGTGTTGGTGCGCCCACCGGCTGGACCGCTCACAGGCACCAGAACGGCAGCAGGGCGAGAGACTTTAACGGGATTTGGAAAATGTCGATCGAGAACGAATTGTTCGGCATCCATGGCAAGGCCCTGGCGCTGCGCTCGCAACGGCTGAACCTGCTTGCCTCCAATATCGCGAACGCGTCCACGCCCGGTTACAAGGCGCAGGATATCGATTTCGACAAGGCGCTCAAGGAAGCGACGGGCCAGCAGGGCAGCGTCGCGGGCGCCCTGGAAAAGGCGATGGGCTACCGGGTGCCGGTCCAGCCGTCCGAAAACGGCAACACGGTCGAGATGTCGACCGAGCAGACGCTCTTTGCCGAGAATGCGGTGAAGTACCGCACGACGCTCTCCTTCCTGGAAGGGCGCCTCAACACCATCACCCGCGCGTTGAAGGGAGAATGAGCATGGCCGACAAGCCCATGAGCATCTTCGATATTTCGGGCCGTGCGATGACGGCGCAGCTTGTGCGCCTGAACGCCACCGCCTCCAACATGGCCAATGCCGGCACCGTGTCCGGCAGCGCCGACACCGCCTATCGCGCCATCCGCCCCGTATTCCAGCCGATCACGGAGAAGCCGGGCGTCGCGACGGTATCGGTTCAGAAGATCGTTTCCTCGGACACCCCGGCGGTGAAGCGCCACGATCCGGGCCACCCTCTTGCCGATGCCAATGGCGATGTGTGGGAGGCCGGCGTCGATAGCAGCGCGGAGCTGGTCGATATGGTCGAGGCATCCCGCATGTACCAGAACAATGTGCAGGTGCTGAACACCGCCAAATCCCTCCTCCTCGACACCATAAGGCTCGGCAAATGACGACAGCATTGCAGACACTCTCCAGTTCCTGGACGGTCGACAGCTCGACCTCCTACCAGAACTCGCTGCTCACCAGCACCGTGGGGACGCAGGGCACGGGCGACAAGACCATGGGCCAGACGGACTATCTGAAGCTGCTGACCGCGCAGCTCCAGTATCAGGACCCGTTCGAGCCGATGGACAACAGCCAGATGGTTTCCCAGATGGCCCAGCTTTCCCAGATCACCGGCCAGAACGAGACGAACACGACGCTCAAGAGCATCGCGGAATCGCTCAGCGGGGCGCGCCTGTCGGACGCGGCGAGCTGGATCGGAAAAGCGATGCTGGTCAAGAGCAACGTGGTCGCCCCGGATATCAGCGGCCAATATGCGGGCCAGATCACCCTGTCGGCGGCCAGCACCGACCTGAAGGTCGATCTGGTGGACAGCTCGGGCAGCGTGGTGAAGTCGTTCGACATGGGCGCGCAGTCCGCCGGGCCGATCAATTTCTACTGGGACGGCAAGGATGCGGACGGCAACCAGGCGTCGACCGGCCAGCTCACCATCCGCGTCTCCGGCGGCACCACCAGCCAGGTCGCGGCCTGGGCCACCGTGGCCGCGGTCCAGTCGCCGGCCAGCGGGTCGAACGCGACGCTCGTCACCACCCTCGGACAATATACCGCCGCCGACGCGCTGAGCATCAGCTGATCCCCGGCATCTTCCTCTTCTTCCGCATTCTCATCTTCTTCCAAGGAGCCTAGTCCATGTCGTTCTACATCTCTCTCACCGGCCTCAAGGGCGCACAGGCCGACCTGACGACCATCTCGAACAACGTCGCGAACGTCGGCGCCACGGCTTTCAAGAAGAGCCGCGCTGAATTCGGCGACATCTTCGTGGGGCAGTCGAATGGTCTGGGCCAGGGCACGCGCTATCTGGGCGCGCAGCAGCAGTTCACCCAGGGTACGCTGGAGACGACGGACAAGACGCTCGACCTCGCGGTCGTGGGCGAGGGCTTCTTCACCGTGAAGTCGCCGTCCTCGGACGGCCAGATCAGCTATACCCGCAACGGCGCCTTCGGTACGGACAAGAACAATTATATCGTCGACACGCTGGGTAACCGCGTGCAGGTGCTGCCGGTCGACGCGGACGGCAAGATCGTCTCGACCGCGGGCAGCTCGTTGATCGACCTGAAGCTGCCCACGGACGATGGCGGCTCCGTCGCCGGTTCGGCCTATGTCGCGGGCAGCGCCACGATCAACCAGACGACCGGCGTCGTCACCGTCAGCTTCGCGAACGGCACGACCAAAACGCTGTCGCCCGCCGTCACCCTGCCGACCGGCAATGACGCGATCCCGGCCGCCACCTATGTCGCCGGCCAGACGACGATCGACACCACCACCGGCGTCGTCACCGCCAAATATAATGACGGCAACAGCTTCGCGCTGACCCCGGCCGTCACGCTGACCCAGTATAAGAGCCTCGACAATGGCGACGGCACCTGGACGCAATATCCGATCTCCAGCGCGACCGTGGCCGATGACGGCACCATCACGGTGGACTATGGCGCCGCCGGCACGGAAACCATTGCCGGCCCGGTGCCGCCCGCCACGCACCAGACGCAGCCCGCCTTCGTCAGCGCGGCGGTGGGTGACGATGGCGGCGTGGTCGTCACCTTCGCCGACGGCAGCCAGCGCCGCCTCGATACCACAGTCACCATCCCGGCGGACGACGGCGGCTCGGCTCCCTCGCCGCTCAGCAGCATCGGCATCGACCAGAACGGCATCGTCGTCGCGACCTTCGCCAACGGCACCACCCGCGCTCTGGGCGCGCTTGCCATGGCGACCTTCACCAACCAGCAGGGCCTGAACCAGAGCGGCGACGCGCACTGGACGGTCAGCCGCGACAGCGGCGAGCCGATCTATGGCGGCGCCAATGACGGGGCCTTCGGCCAGGTTCGCTCCGGCATGCTGGAACGCTCCAACGTGGACATCACGGAGGAGCTGGTCGCCCTCATCGCCGCGCAGCGCAACTTCCAGGCGAATGCCAAGGCGATCGAGGCGGCGAACACGCTGACCACCACCATCAACAACCTGCGCAGCTAAGGCCCGCAGGGATAATCGAGCCAGGATAGCTGAACGATGGATAAACTGGTCGACATTGCACGCACGGGTCTGCGCGGCGCCATGGCGCGGCAGACGGCGATCTCGAACAACCTTGCGAACGCCAATACCGCGGGCTTTCGCCAGGAGATCATGAACGCCTCCGCCCGTTGGGTGGACGGGGCTTCGCTGAAGTCCCGCGCGATGGAAGTCGACCAGGTTATCGCCGCCGACATGAAGGCGGGCACGGTGGTCCAGACCGGCAATCCCCTCGACATCGCCATCGGCGGCGACGGCATGCTGGCCGTCCAGGCCAATGACGGCTCGGAGGGTTATACCCGCCGCGGCGACCTCATCCTCTCGGACAGCGGCCTGCTCACCACGGCGGACGGCCATCCGGTGATGGGCGAGGGCGGCCCGATCACGCTGCCGCCCGCCGACAGCATCAACATCACCAAGGACGGCGCGATCTGGATCGTGCCGCAGGGCGGCCGGATCGACCAGCCGCAGCAGGTCGATGTGCTGAAGGTCGTCAGCCCGAAGGGGTCGGCCATCGCCAAGGGCACGGACGGCCTGTTCCGCGAGGCCAATGGCGGCGCCCTGCCGCAGGACCCGCTCGCGAAGGTCACCTCCGGCTCGCTGGAGGGGTCGAACGTCAACACCACCGAGGCCCTTGTCCAGATGATCGAGGCAAGTCGTGCCTGGCAGGGCCAGGTCAAGCTCGTCGAGACCGCGAAGGACATCGACAATAGCGGCGCCAGCCTGATGCGGCTGGACAGCTAGGACCGGCCGGAAAACCCGGCCGAAAATCGGCCGAAAACCGGATTGTAAGGAAGGACGATAAGGATGAGCAGCAGCGCACTTCAGGTCGCCCGTACCGGGCTGGACGCGCAGGACGCCAAGATGCGCGTCATCGCGAACAATCTGGCGAACGTGAACACCACCGGCTTCAAGAAGGACCGGGCCAATTTCGAGACGCTGGCCTATCAGCAGATGATCGCGGCCGGCGCGCAGTCGACCAGCGAGAACAAGTTCGCCACCGGTCTCAACCTCGGTTCGGGCGTCCGCATCGCGGCGACCAGCCGCGTCGACACGCAGGGCACGCTGAACCAGACCGACAATTCGCTCGACCTCGCCATAGAGGGCGCGGGCTTCTTCCAGGTGCAGCAGCCGGACGGTTCCATCGCCTATAGCCGCGCGGGCAATCTCAGCCTGTCGGCCGAAGGCAATATCGTGACCAGCGAGGGGATGGCCATCATCCCGCAGATCACCGTGCCGGAGGGCACCACCGGCATCACCATCGGCACGGACGGCACCGTCTCCGCCACGGTTTCCGGCCAGTCGGAACCGCAGAATCTCGGCCAGATCGAATTGGCACGGTTCGTGAACCCCGCCGGTCTGAACTCGATCGGCAACAACCTGCTCGTCGAGACCGCCGCTTCGGGCGCGCCGCAGGTCGGTGCCGCCGGGACGGAGGGTCGCGGCCAGATCCGTCAGGGCATGCTGGAAGGGTCCAACGTGAACACCGTCGAGGAGATGGTCGAGATGATCCAGACCCAGCGCGCCTATGAAGTCGCCAGCAAGATGATCAAGGCGACCGACGAGATGATGCAGTACGCCAACCAGAACATGTGATCGGATAGAGCGTGATGAAGTCCAACCTTGCCCTGATGACCGGCGCCGCCGCCGTCCTGCTCTCCGCCGCGCCCGCGCCCGCGAAGAAGAAGGACCCGACGCTGTATCAGCCGACCTATGCGGAAGCCTATGCGGCGCCGGTCCAGCCCAATGGCTCGATCTTCCAGGCGTCGCAGGGCTATGCCGCGCTGACCAGCGGCGCGCTGGCCAGCCGGGTGGGCGACATGCTGACCATCACGCTCGTCGAACGGATGCAGGCGACCAAGAGCAACAGCGCCAATACGGATCGCAACGGCTCCATCGGTCTCAACGTGCCGACCACCGGCCCGCTGTCCAAGATCATCAGCAACACCGACATCAATTCGTCCGGCAACAACAATTTCAAGGGCAAGGGCGACGCCGCCCAGTCCAACCAGCTATCGGGCGAGGTCACCGTCACCGTCGCGAAGGTGCTGCCCAACGGCGCGCTGTTCGTGAAGGGCGAGAAGCAGCTCACCCTCAATCGCGGTGACGAGTTCGTGCAGATTTCTGGTATCGTGCGCCCGGCGGACATCACCCCGGACAACAGGGTGCCGTCCACCCGCGTCGCCGATGCCCGCATCACCTATTCCGGCAAGGGCGAGATCGCGCGCGCCAGCTCGCAGGGCTGGCTCCAGCGTTTCTTCTCCCGCATCAGCCCGTTCTAACGGCTCGTTTCGAGGGATTGTCATGACGACCAACCGTCTCTTCCATTCCATGATCCGCATGTCGGGCTGGACCGTCGCGCTGCTGATCGTTGCCGCGCTTCAGATGGTCGCGCCCAGCACGGCCCACGCCGAGCGGATCAAGGATCTGGGCGCCTTCCAGGGCCTGCGCGCCAACCAGCTCACGGGATACGGCGTCGTCGTCGGCCTGGCGGGCACGGGCGATGACAGCCTCGACTATGCGACCCAGGGCGTGAAGGGGGTCGTCTCGCGCTTCGGCCTCACCCTGCCGCCGGGCGTCAATCCCTCGCTCAAGAACGCGGCGGCCGTGCTCGTCACCGCCGACCTGCCCGCCTTTGCGAAGCCCGGCCAGCGCCTCGACGTCACTGTCTCCGCGCTCGGCAAGGCCAAGTCGCTGCGTGGCGGCACGCTGGTCATGATGCCGCTGAAGGGCGCGGACGGCCAGATCTACGCCATGGCGCAGGGCAATCTCGCCGTGGGCGGCCTCGGCGTCTCCGGCGCGGACGGCTCGCAACTGTCGGTCAACATTCCCTCGGCGGGCCGCATCCCCGGCGGCGCGACGGTGGAGCAGACCGTCGCGACCGGCTTCGATACCTCGCCGACCATCAACTTCAATCTCGCGGAAGCGGACATCACCACGGCGCTGCGCGTCGCCGACGCCATCAACATGGCCTTCAACGACAAGCGCGCCCGCGCCGTCGATGCCGTGTCGATCAGCATCGACGCGCCTCCGGGGGCGGAAAGCCGCACGATGATGATGGGCCTCATCGAGAATATCCAGGTGAAGCCGGCCGAGGCGCCCGCGCGCGTCATCGTCAACGCGCGCAGCGGCACCGTCGTCATCAACGGCGCGGTCCGCATCGCCCCTGCCGCCGTGTCCCATGGCAAGCTGACCGTCGCGGTCCAGGAACAACCCCGCATTTCCCAGCCCGCGCCCTTCTCCAACGGCGTGACGGCGGTCGAGCAGTCGAGCAGGATCAATGTCACCGAGGACAAGAAGCCGATGTTCGAATTTAAAAGCGGCGCTTCCCTGGCCGATATAGTCAAAGCGGTGAACGCGATCGGTGCCGGACCCTCCGATCTTGTCGAAATTCTTCAGGCGCTCAAGCAGGCGGGCGCGATGAAGGCGGAACTGGAGGTCCTGTGATGACGGCTACCCCTCTTTCCATGGTCAGCAAGACCGGAGCCGCCGCCGTCGGCGTGCTCGGCGGCTCCGCGCCCGAGACCAGGGAGATGCAGTCCCTGAAAAAGGCGGCCCAGGCATTCGAGGCGGTCTTCATCCGGCAGATGCTGGGGGAGATGCGCTCGTCCGGCTTTGGCGACGACCTGACCGGCTCCAGCGCGGTGGAGCAGTTCCAGGAAATGGCCGATGCCAAGACGGCGGACACGCTGTCGGAGCGCGGCAATTTCGGCATCGCGGACATGCTGGTGAAGCAGCTTGCGCCCAGGCATGCGGCCGCCGCCTATGCCTCCGGCACGGCGGCGCAAGCGGATGCGACGGACAGCGCCGCCCCTCTGTCGGCGGAAAGGAAGGGATAATCTAGATGCCTATCAGCGACCTCCTTGCCATCGGCGCTTCCGGCGCGCGGGCTTATCGGGCCGCCATGGGCGCGGTGTCCGAGAATATCACCAACGCCACGACCGAAGGCTATAACCGCCGGACGGTCGCGCTCGGCGAATCCGCCAGTTCCTCGGCCAATTCGATCCTCTACAAGCCCGGCGTCGCGTTCGGCGGCGTGGAGGTGGTGGGCATCGTCCGCCAGACCGACAGCTATCTCGACCTTGCGGCGCGCCTCGCCAGTTCCAACTATGAGTCGGCCAATGCGCGCGCCACCTGGCTCGGCAATGTCCAGACCGCGCTCGATGACGGTTCGCTGGGCGTCGGGCAGCGCCTGACCACCATGTTTGCCGCGATGGAAAAGCTGGCGGCCAATCCCACCGACGAGACGCTGCGCACCAACGCCCTCTTCGTGATCGAGCAGGTCAATACCGCCTTCAAGCAGACCGCCAACGACATCAAGTCGGTGCAGGACGGCATGAGCCTGGAAGCGAATAATGAGGTGGTGGCTCTCAACGACGCGCTGTCGCGCCTTGCCAGCACCAACGAGGCGCTGCGCCGCGCGACGCCCGGTTCGTCCAACGCCGCGCAGCTTCTCGACCAGCGCGACCAGGCGCTGGCGGACATTGCCAAGCGATTGGACGTCACCGTCAGCTATGACGATTTCGGCACGGCGGATGTCACCTATAATGGCGTGAAGCTGGTCGACAACATCACGTCCAAGACCTTCGGCGTCACCACCAATGCCGACAAGACGCTCAGCTTCACCGTGGACGGGGCGGCGACGACCGTTCCGCAGAGCGGCAGCCTGTCCGGCATCGCCAAGTCTGCGGAGGTCGCGCGCGACCGGTTGCAGGCGCTGAACAATCTGGCCGACCAATATGTGAAGGACATGAACACCTGGCACACGGGCGGCCTGACCAACGACGATGTGGCAGGCGGCAATATCCTCACCATGACGCCGGGCGACGCGACGTCGATCTCCATGCTGTTCACGGAGACGAGCAAGCTGGCGGTCAAGTCCACAGACGGACGGACCAACGGCAATCTGGTCGACATCACGGCCATCCGCGGCACCGGTGGCGTCGAGAATGGCTGGACGTCGATCATCGCCGCCCATGCCAATCTCGTGAACGCCACCAATGCGGAGCAGGCCGCGGCCAGCGCCCGCAACGACCAAGCCCAGGCGGCCCGCTCCGACGTGAGCGGCGTCGATCTCGACAGGGAGGCGGCCGACCTGATGCGCCTCCAACAGGCCTATTCCGGCTGCGCCCGCGTCATCCAGGTCGGCAAGGACCTGCTCGACGCTATCCTCCAGATCGTCTGACGAACGGAACCCCGATATGGTCTTCATCACCAACCAGTCCGTCAATACCGAGATCAAGCGGCAGCAGAAGCTGGCCTATGACATTGCCAATTATCAGCAGCAGATCTCGACGGGCATCAAATTCGACAAGCCTTCGGACAATCCGCAGGACTGGATACAGATTTCCTATATCGGCCGGCAACAGTCGCTGAACAGCGCGTGGACCGACAACCTCACCTATGCGCAGTCGCGCGCCGCGCAGGCCGCGTCGAGCCTCAAGGACGTCAACACGCTGATGTCCCAGGTCTCGGAGCAGCTCATCCAGGCGACCAGCCAGGGCGAGGGCACGCCGGGGGCGGAGGCGATCGCGCTGACGCTGGAGGGGATTCGCGATTCCATCAAGACCATCCTCAACCAGACCGACTATCAGGGCACGCCGACCTTCGACGATACGGTGTCGAACAAGATACCGATCGGGCAGGGCCTTGCCTATGAGGCGGTGGGCACGCGGCAGAGCATCGAGCAGGTGGTGGTTGACGCGTCCACGACGCCGCCCACCACAAAGTCCATCTACGACATTCTCGACGCGGCGATCGCGGCGGTCCGGTCCGCCGATTCCGACGCTATCAGCACCTCCATGACCGAATCCAAGGCGGCGCTCGACCATGTGATCGTCGCCCAGTCGCAGCAGGGCGTGCGAACCAAGCGCCTCGACGACGAGGTGTCGCGGCTCAGCGACCAGAAGCTGAACCTTATCGAACGCCGTTCGAACCTGGAGGATACCGACCTGACGGAGGCGGTGACGAAGGTGCAGGCGAAGCTCGTGACATTGCAGGCCGCGCAGGCCGTCTTCTCCAAGATTAACCAGCAATCGCTCTTCGACCTGCTGAAATAACCGCCTCTCTTGCAGGCTCCTGCGAAAAGGCCCGCCCGGCGACCCCGGCGCGGGCCTTTTCCTTGCGGGCGGGCGGCGACGGGCCGCCATGGTTAAGGGCGGGGTAACCACGCCGCTAAACCCTGTTTTGTCAGAGCCGTTCTATAGCGGGATGGCTCCGGATGCGGAGACAGTCACCAACCAGCGCGGATGCGGGGAACTAAATGTTTGCAGGTATTGGCATCGTCGTGCTTCTCGTCATGGTGTTTGGCGGGTTTGCCTTTACGGGCGGTGACCTCGAACCCGTGCTTCATGCCCTGCCGCATGAAATGCTCATCATCGGCGGCGCGGCCGTCGGCGCCCTCATCATCGGCAACTCCGGCGCGGACCTGAAAGCGCTGGGCGGCGGCCTCGGCAAGGTGTTCAAGGGCGCGCAGTACAAGAAGCAGGATTATCTCGACTGCATCTTCCTCGTCAGCAAGCTGATGAAGATGCTGCGCGTCGAAGGCCCCGTCGCGCTGGAACCCCATATCGAGGACCCGAAAAGTTCGGCCATATTCGGCGAATATCCCAAGCTGATGAAGGACAGCGCGCTGGTCCACCTGATCTGCGACACGCTGCGCCTCGTCGTCGTCTCCTCCGGCACGCTCGACCCGCATGCGGTCGAGGACGTCATGGATAACGCGCTCAAGACCCATCATCATGAGGCGATCCGCCCGGCGGACAATCTCCAGAGCTTGGCCGACGCCTTCCCGGCCCTCGGCATCGTCGCGGCCGTTCTGGGCGTGGTCAAGACCATGGGTTCGATCGACAAGCCGCCGGAAATCCTGGGCGCGATGATCGGCTCTGCCCTTGTCGGGACGTTCCTCGGCATTCTGCTCGCTTATGGTCTGGTCGCGCCCTTCGCCAATCGCTGCCGCGGCGTGATCGAGGCGGACTCCGCCATCTATCAGGTAGTGAAGCAGATCATCATCGCGTCGCTCCACGGCCACCCACAGCCGCTGGTGATCGAGGCCGCGCGCTCCAACCTTGTCCATGCGAACCAGCCCGGCTTTGCCGAGGTGTTCGACGGCATGCGCGGCCGCTGAGCGAGCGAGGGGGCATAGTCATGGCAGGACCAGCGAGGAAAAAGGCGAACGAGCCGGAACCCAGGCCGATCATCGTCAAGAAGATCATCGTCGAGGGGCATGCCGGCCATCATGGCGGCGCGTGGAAGGTGGCCTATGCGGACTTCGTGACCGCGATGATGGCCTTCTTCCTGCTGATGTGGCTGCTCGGCGCGACCACGGAGAAGCAGCGCAAGGGCCTGGCCGACTATTTCACGCCGACGCTCATCCAGACCAAGGAGGGCAGCGCCGGTTCCACCGGACTGTTCGGCGGCGATTCCATGCTGGCCAAGGAGAATTATCCGACCACGGGCGGGCAGGGCACGCTGGCCATCACCATCCCGCGCGATGCCACCGGCACGAAGGATGTCGGCGGCAAGGACCAGAAGGACAGCGATCGCCAGCGTTTCGAGGCGTTGAAGCGCGCCATGCTTTCCAAACTTGAGAAGGACGCGATGCTGCGCCGTCTCAAGAAGAATATCCGCTTCACCGAAACGCGCGAGGGCCTTCGCATCGACCTCATCGACGAGGCGGACTTCGCGATGTTCGGATCGGGCAACGACCGGCTGATGCCGGAGGCGCGCCAGCTGATCGGCCAGGTCGGCCAACTGATCGCGGGCCTTCCCAACGACGTCATCGTGCGCGGTCATACCGACGCCGCGCAATATGGCGCGAACAAGGGCATGAACAACTGGCTCCTGTCCTCGGCGCGCGCGGAGGCGACCCGTGTCGAACTGTCGCGCAATGGCGTGGCGGGCCGCCGCTTCGCCCGGATCGAGGGCGTGGCCGATCGCGAGCCGTTCGTGGCCGACAACCCCTATGACCCGCGCAACCGCCGCATGTCGGTGGTGCTCGCCTGGTCCACGGCGGCGCAGTCGCTGCTGGGCGGGCAGGGAAGCCGGGATGTCGACCGGAACATCACGGACCCGGCAGTCCGCGCCGCCATCGCGCGCCGCGACGATCCGCGCAACGTGATGCGGGAAAATGCCCGCCGGGCCGACATGGGGGGCACGACGCTGCCGGACGGCGCGGTGATCATGAACGCGGACAGCATTCCCAAGCGGACGGGCGTGACCCCGCCGGGCAAGACCGACGCCACCTATCACGAATGAGGGGACCGGATCGGCACCAGCCGGTCGATGTCTTCCGCCCTGCAAGCCTACAAGAAGGCCTTCAATTCCCCCACGAAATCCTCCAGCCGGTCATGATGGACCCAATGGCCCGCCCGTTCCATGCTGATGACCTTCGCCTGCCGGAAGAGGTCCGCGCGGCCATCCTCGGCCGGATTGCGCGCCCAGCTTTCCTGCCCGTGGAACAACAGCACCGGGCAGGTGATCGCGCCCCATATGGCCCGCCTTTCCGGGTCTGACGGGTCCATGGGCTGCTGCGCCCGGACATAGCTGTCGAACTTCCAGCCATATTCGCCCGATTCGAACCGTTTCAGTCCCCAATAGGCGAGATGGCGCGCCTGCTCCTGGGAGAGGAACTTGTTGCGGTCCTGCATGCGCGCCACCGCCGCCTCTATGCTGGGATAGCGGCGGGGCGGGGTCGCGGCCATGGCCCGCCGCTTCTCGATCCAGTCGCGCCATTGCTGGATCAGGCTGATCTGCGGCAGTTCGTGGAGGGTCCGGAAATCCTCCATCGCCGCCAGCCCCTCTATCACCGCGAGACGGCGGACCGTTTCCGGAAACAGGCCCGCATAGCGCAGGGAGATCGCCCCGCCATAGCTGTGCGCGACGATGCTCACCTCCCCGGCGCCCAGATGATGGATCAGGGCCGCCAGGTCATAGGCCATATATTCCATCGTATAGGCGCCGTCGGGCGACCAGTCGCTGTCGCCATGGCCGCGCAGGTCCGGGCAGACGATATGCCAGTCGTCCCGCAGCCGCTCCGCTACCCAGTCCCAGCTTCGCGCATGATCCTCTCCCCCATGGACGAGCAGGAGCAGCGGCTTGTCCGCATTGCCCCAGTCCACATAGTTGAGGTTCAGCCGCTGCGATTCGAAGCGGTGGGATACGGGACCGCCCGACAGGCTTGCCATGGCGCGCCTCACTCGCCCGTGAAGACGGGCTTGCGTTTGTCGAGGAAGGCCTTGACGGCATTGGCGCCGTCCGGACGGGTCAGCGCGGCCGAGATGCTGTTCGCTTCCAGGTCGAGCTGCGTCGCGAAGTCATTGGCATAGGTCGCGGCGAACAGTTTCTTCACCTCGCCATAGGATGTCGTCGGCCCCTGCGCGATCTGCCTGGCGACGGCCAGCGCCTCGTCCTGCAATGCCTCGTCGGCGACGGCGCGGGTGATGAGGCCGATGGCGGCCGCTTCGTCCGCGAGGATGCGCTTGCCGGTGAAGGCCAGTTCCTGCGCCTTGCGCAGGCCGATGACGCGGGGCAGGTTCCAGGTGGAGCCGCCGTCGCAGGTCAGGCCGATGGCCGCATAGGCCCAGAGATAGCTGGACGATTCGGCGCCCAGCGCGACGTCCGCGGCGGAGACCAGGCTGAAGCCCGCACCGGCCGCCGCGCCCTGTATCGCCATGACCACGGGCGCGCGATGCGCCTGCAATATCTTGAGGCTTTGATGGATGCGCGTCGCCATGGCGTGGATCAGGGCGCCGGGATCTTCCGTATTGCCGAATGCGCCGATGTCGCCGCCCGCGCAGAAATTCTTGCCATTGGCGTTGATCAGCCAGGCGCGGACGGCCGTGTCGCGGGAATAGGGGTCGACAATGGCATGCAGGGCGTCCGCCAGTTCCATGCTCATCGCGTTGCTCGCTTCCGGGCGGTTCAGCGTGACGACCGCGATGCCATCCTCGATCCTGCCCAACACAATATCGCTCATCGGCTCTCCCCTCGGGTTTCAGGGGCGGCATAGACGAGGGCGGGGGCGATGCGCAATTCCCGGTGACAGGGCGGGGGCGTTGCCATGGACCGCGACCGCGGGCCGCGCCGCGCTGAAGATGGAGGAGCCGGGTGCCTCGCCGCCTTCTCCGCCATCATGGGCATGCCCGCCGATATACCCTCTCGCTCCAGCTCCGCCGGCCGCGCCCGGCGCTCAGGCGGTGAAGCCGTGTTCCGCCGCCGCCTTCACGGCCTCCGGCGCCGCGACGGTCAGCTTCTTCCAGTCGCCGCGGCGATAATAGACCTGGTTGAGCGCCAGCGAGATGATGCTGCCTATGGGGAAGCTCCACCAGATCGCGTCCGTGCTCAGAAGCGGCTCGGCGCCGACAGCGAACCCGACGCGGCCGGGGATGAAGGCGACGAACAGGATCAGCAGCGGCACCATGCCCGCGCCATTGGCGCGCACGACGGAGGAGAGGACGAGCGTCAGGCCCTGTATGATGAAGCTCCATCCCGCCAGCAGGTTGATATGCTGGCCGATCGCCACCGCATCTTCATGGCCGGGCAGGAACAGGCGCAATATCGGCCCGTCGAGCAGCAGGGTGGCGGCGACCACCGATCCGGTCAGCGCCAGGTTGATGCCCATGCCCGTCCAGGCGATGCGGTCGACCCGGTGCCACAGGCCCGCGCCGATATTCTGCGCCGCCATGCCGCTCACCGCCATGCCGATGGCGAAGGAGGGCATCTGGATATAGGTCCAGATCTGGTTGACCGCGCCATAGGCGGCGACGGTCGCCGTCCCCTTCTGGTTGACCAGCACCATCATGACGATGGCCGATCCCGCCAGCACGATCATCTGCAGGCCCAGCGGCACGCCCTTGGCGAAGATGAAGCGGACCAGATGTCCCGCCGGCCGCAAATGGCGCAGCTCCGCGCCGCGCAGCCGGATCGGCAGGTCGCGGCGATAGATGAGCACGATCAGCGTCAGACTGATCACCAGATTGGCGAGCAGCGTGGCCAGCGCCGACCCCGCTATGCCCAGTTCCGGCGCGGGGCCAATGCCCAGTATGAAGACGGGGTTCAGCCCGACCTCCACCACGATGCCCGGCAGCATGGCGACCAGCGGCGTCATCGAATCCCCCGCGCCGCGCAGCGTCATCGACAGATAGACGGTCACCAGCGCGGGCGGCATGCCCGCGAACATCATGCGCAGATAGGGCACGGCGGAGGGATAGACGTCGGCGGGCGTGCCCATGGCGCGCAGCATCAGGGGCGTGGCCAGCCAGCCCAGTGCCGCGATCAGCAGGCTGGCGATCAGGAACAGCGTGAAGCCCGTGCCCGTGGCCTTGCGCACCACGTCCACCTCGCCCCGGCCCATATGCTGGCCGATCAGGATCGTGCTCGCCATGCCGAAGCCGAAGATCATGGAGATGATCAGGAAGATGACGAGATTGGCGTTGGCGGTCGCCACCAGCCCGACCTCGCCCAGGAAATGCCCGACCCACAGCGCGTTGATGGAGCCGTTGATGGACTGGAGGATGTTCGATCCCAGGACCGGCAGGGAATAGATCAGCAATGTGCGGGCGATCGGCCCGGTCGTGAGCGGTCCCCCAAATTCCTTGGACATGTCATTCACCGCGCGATCACCCCTGTCGTTCCTTCCTCCCCTTCGGCGCGCGGGGGAAGGCATCCGGCCCAATGGGTGCGCGCGCGTCGGCCGATCCCACTCCCCTGTCGCCGGAATCGGCGGAAGGCAAGCGATGGATTGAGATTATTCATCCTATGATTATAACAAATGCGCGCGTCCAGCCTCTTTATCGGACGGGCAGGCGCGTCGCGACCCCGATGACGGGCTTCAGCGCGGATTCGCGGCCTCCAGGCCGGATCGATATCTAGATGGGGTACGCGTCATTGCCTCCGCGGAAGCCGTCATGCTGACTGGTTTCAGCATCCATCCCTCCTTTCGCGCCGTCAGGCGTGGGAGGCACGATAGATCCAGACACAGGTTCAGGATGACGAAAAGGGATGCGGACGGACGCACTCGTTCAGGATTTTTGAATGGCGCTTTCGTCAGACCATTAAATTGGGTTTGACGAGTCGTTCGAACGTTTCGGCAC
>JASGGS010000054.1:0-22260 GCA_047602685.1 Sphingobium sp. | reverse complement strand
CGTGGGCGTATAGCTCAGTGGTAGAGCACTGTGTTGACATCGCAGGGGTCGGAAGTTCAATCCTTCCTACGCCCACCATCGAAAACCCCGCCAATCTCAAGGAGCTGGCGGGGTTTTTGTTTAATCTAGCTTGCTGCCTGCTCCCGGACCGTGGGGGTAAAGCAGGTGCAAAAGCTCCCGGAACACGCTCCTCAATCCGGTCGACGATCTCCTCGACAGCTTCCAGACAGGGGCAGGCAGGGGCGGGCCGACCTACCGGTCCAGTTCGTCGCCCGTCCCGCCAAAGCGCTCGACCAGCCGCCGGGCGACGGAGGCCCGGATCGCCTGCCCCCTTCGCAGCTTCCGCCAGCTATTCTCGCCGATCCCCAGCGCGTGCATCACCTCGCTCCCATGGTTCGCCTTCAACCGCTCCTGCAAGCGCGAAACGAAGTCGGGATTCAACCTGATCATGACGCAGCCCCTCCATTCCATCCGGCCATCGCCATCTTCTCCATCAGCCTCTTATCGTTCATGCTGAACGGGACCGCCCGTCTGACGCATATATAAATTCGATATAATGTCGGATAATCGGTAGCAGACTCCGATTCTCCCCGCAAGCCGCGGGACGGCAAGGCATGACGATAGCGCCGCCCTATCGGGAAACGCCCCTTATTCTATCGGATTGTAATCCTGTCGCCAAACGGCGAGACCATTTGCGCTTGCAGGTGGCGCGGCTTCCCGCTATCGGAATTATTCGACGTTTTATCGGATAAACAAGCCATGTCGAAACAAGTCGCGTCCGCGCCGGAGGAAAGCCCCAGGGATTTGGCGCGGGCGGAGTTCCTGAAGGGCATGAGGGCCGTCCCCGGCGCCGTGGCGATCATCGCCGTGGCTTCGGAGGGCAAGGTGACGGGCATGGCGGCCACGGCCTGGAATTCCCTTTGCGCCGACCCCCCGATGCTGCTCGTGTGCGTCAACCGGAAGGCGAGCGCGCACCCCCTCATCCGCACCGGCGGCGGCTTCAGCGTGAACCTGGTCCCTTCCCACGAGCGGGAGCTGGTGGCGACATTCTCGGGGCAGCGCGGCCTCGACGGCTCCAATCGGTTCGTCGAAGGCCAATGGAGGACCGGCGGCCGGGGCCATCCGCTCCTGAAAGGGGCGGCGGCTTCGTTCGAATGCGAATGCGTCGCCGAACATGCCCATGGCACGCACAGCATCTTCGTCGGCAAGGTCGGAGAGGTCCACAGCGATCCTCGGGCCGAAGCGCTGCTCTATATCGCGGGCGCATTCGCCAGGGCGGAGACGCTCGACGCCCCTGCCCCATGACAGGACGGGCCGAGATGTGGAATGGCTGAACAAAAGCCAGGCCCGGCTCGAAAAGACGCAATGAGAGGACAAGATAGTGATCAACAAGATCGTCGGCTCCATGCAGGAAGCCGTCGCCGATCTGAAGGACGGATCGGCCATCATGATCAGCGGCTTCGGGGACGCCGGGTCCCCTCATGAGCTGATCCAGGCCGTGATCGATCATGGCGCGACGGACCTCACGATCATCAGCAACAATGCCGGGTCGGGCGAGGCGGGCATCGCGGCCCTCATCAAGGCGAACAAGGTCCGCAAGGTGATCTGCTCGTTCCCGCGTCAGGCGACCTCCCATCATTTCGACGCGCGCTACCGGGCGGGCGAGATCGAACTGGAACTGGTTCCGCAGGGCAATCTGGCAGCCCGCATCCAGGCCGCGGGGTCGGGCCTCGGCGCCATCTTCACGCCGACCGGCTACGGAACCCTGCTCGCCGAGGGCAAGGAGACGCGGGAGATCGACGGGCGGCACTATGTCCTCGAATATCCCATCCATGCCGACATCGCGCTGATCAAGGCGGCCGCCGGGGATCGCTGGGGCAATCTCGTCTATCGCAAGGCCGCGCGCAATTTCGGCCCGATCATGGCGATGGCGGCAAGCACCACGATCGCGCAGGTAGGGGAGATCGTGGCGCTTGGCGCCCTCGATCCCGAGGTCATCGTGACCCCCGGTATATTCGTCAATCGCGTCGTGCAGACGCCGTTGCAGCCCGCGACGCTGGCCGCCTGAGGAGGACCGTTCGATGAAGCGCATGAACCGCGAGGAGATGGCCGCCCGCGTCGCGAGGGACATCCCGGAGGGCGCCTATGTCAATCTGGGCATCGGCCTTCCCACGATGGTGGCGAACTTCCTCCCGCAGGAGAAGGAGATAGTCCTGCAAAGCGAGAACGGCCTCCTCGGCATGGGACCGGCTCCGGCCGAGGAGGATGTCGACTGGGAATTGATCAATGCCGGCAAGCAGCCGGTGACCCTGGTCGCGGGCGGCTCCTTCTTCCACCATGGCGATTCCTTCACCATGATGCGCGGCGGCCATATCGACATCTGCGTGCTCGGCGCCTTTCAGGTCTCCGTTAAGGGCGATCTTGCGAACTGGCACACCGGAGCGCCGGACGCGATCCCGGCGGTGGGCGGCGCGATGGACCTGGCCATCGGCGCGAAGCGCGTCTTCGTGATGATGGATCTGTTCACCAAGACGGGCGGGAGCAAGCTGGTCGAGCAGTGCAGCTACCCCCTCACCGGCCTCTCCTGCGTCTCGCGCATCTATACGGACGTCGCGGTCCTGGACGTCGGCCCGGACGGGGCGAAGGCGATCGAACTGGTCGAGGGCCTGACGATCGAGCGGCTGCGCGAGATGACCGGGATCGACATCGCCGCCGATCTCCAACACGCCTGAGCCCCGGATAGCGGCCATGATGGAAATCAAGAGCTTCGGCGCCTTCTCGCTTCAGGTGGGCGACGACGGCATCGCGATCGTCACCTTCTCGCGCCCGCCGGTCAACGCGGTGTCGGTGTCGGTCTACGAAGATATCGGCCATCTGGCCGACCATATCGGCGCCGACACCGACATCAGGGTCATCGTCATCGCGGCTCCGGACGACTCGCGCGCGTGGTGCGGCGGCGCCGACCTGCATGAATTCAAGGGGATGACGGCCGAGAGGCGGAAGAAGCGATACGCGTTCATCAACGAGCAGCTTCCCCGCTTCCATCGCATCGACCGCCCGATGATCGCGGCCATCAAGGGCGCGACCATCGGCGTCGGCGTGATGCTCGCCGGAATGTGCGACATGCGGGTGGTGAGCGAGGATGCCCGCTTCGCCTGCCCGGAGGTCGACTATGGTCTCGTCGGCGGCAGCGCGGGCCTGTTCGCCACCCTCGGCATGCCGGAGGCGAAGATCCGCGAGATGCTGTATACGGGCCGCGCCTTCACTGCCCGCGAACTCGAATCCACGGGCTTCTTCAACTATGTCGTGCCGCCCGCCGCGGTGCTGCCCATCGCCATCGACATGGCGCGCCAGATCGCGCGGAAGAACATGCCCACGCTCCGCGCCCGCAAGCTCGCCTCGCTGACCTGGGAGGGGTCGGACTGGATGGACGCCTATCTGGAGGCGCAGGAGATATCGTCCGCGCTGGTCGAAAGTCCGGAGAGCGAGGCCGCCATCCTCGCCGCCCTCGAACGCAGCCGGCAGCGCTCCCGCTGAACGTTCGCCGTCGGGGGCAGCGGGCCGGGCGCTCCGCCGCCCCCTCTAAGCGGATGCCGAGAGACCCAGCCGGGCGAACAGCCGGGCGTCCGCGGCGCCGCCATTGTTGGACGTCGTGAGCAGCCGGTCGCCGGTGAAGATGGCGTTGGCCCCGGCCATGAAGCAGAGCGCCTGCCCGGCGTCGCTCATGCTCTCCCGACCCGCCGAGAGACGAACGAAGCTGTCCGGCATGAGGATGCGGGCGACCGCGACGGTGCGCACGAACTCGATCTCGTCGATCCGCGCCATGGGCGTGTCCGCCAGCATGTCGCCAAGGACGGTCCCCGGAATGGGGACGAGGGCGTTGAGCGGGACGCTCTCCGGCGGCTCCGGCAGGGTCGCGAGCGCGTGGAGGAAGCCGACGCGATCGGCGCGGGTCTCGCCCATGCCCATGATGCCGCCGCAGCAGACGGACATTCCGGCGGCGCGGACATGGCCGAGCGTGTCGAGCCTGTCCTGGAAGCGGCGCGTGGTGATGACGCGCTCATAATATTCCGGGCTGGTGTCGATATTGTGGTTGTAATAGTCGAGGCCCGCCTCCGCGAGGGCATGGGCCTGCCCCTCCGTGAGCATGCCGAGCGTCATGCAGGTCTCCAGCCCCAGCGCCTTCACGCGGCGCACCATGTCCAGCAGCGCCGGCATGTCCCGCTCCTTCGGCTCGCGCCACGCCGCACCCATGCAGAAGCGCCCCGAGCCGCAGGCCTTCGCCTCCTCCGCCGCGGCGACGACGGCATCCGCGCTCATCAGCTTCCCGGCCTTGAGACCGCTCCCGGCATGGGCCGACTGGCTGCAATAGCCGCAATCCTCGGCGCATCCGCCCGTCTTGATCGAGAGGAGCGTGGAAAGCTGGACCTCGTTGCGCGGATGGCGGGCGACATGCACCCCGTGCGCGCGCGCGACGAGATCGAGGAAGGGCAGATCGAAGAGGGCGGCGATATCCTCCCTGCTCCAAAGGGGCCGCGCGGCGGCGGGGGACATTTCAGTCGGCGGGGAGATGTGGTTCAA
The DNA here is from genome assembly GCA_047602685.1 of Sphingobium sp. Lineage (GTDB taxonomy): Bacteria > Pseudomonadota > Alphaproteobacteria > Sphingomonadales > Sphingomonadaceae > Sphingobium. Next base: position 17,679 of record JASGGS010000054.1, on the reverse strand, counting down.
GTGCCGCTCCATTGGGGATTGCGCTTCTCGAAGAATGCGGTGGTGCCCTCAATCTTGTCGGCCGTGCCGAACAAGGCGGAGAAGGCCTGACGCTCCAGGATCAGATGGGCGCTCTGATGCGTCTCGAAGCTCGCCCGCACCATCGCCTTGCCCTGCTGCATCGCAAGGGGGGCACGCGCCGCGATGCGCTCGGCCAGCGCGAGGGCCGCATCGAGCGCGGCCCCGTCGTCCACCACCCGCGCGACCAGCCCCGCCTGCCGCGCCTCGTCCGCCGTCATCGCGGTGCCGAGCAGGACCATCTCCATCGCACGGCTCCGCCCGACGAGGCGGGGAAGCACCGCCGTCCCGCCTGCCCCCGGAATGATGCCGAGATTGGTTTCCGGCTGGCCGAAGCTCGCCCCCTGCCCGGCCACGACCAGATCGCAGCACATGACGAGTTCGTTGCCCGCGCCAAGCGACCATCCCTCGACGGCCGCGATCAGGGGCTTGGCGAAACCGCGGATGCGGGTCCAGATCGCCGGGCGCGGATCGCCCAATGCGCCGCCGGTGGCGCGCGCGGCCAGCTCGTTGATATCCGCGCCGGCCGCGAAGAAGCGGTCCGTTCCGGTGACCACCGCCACGCGGACCGAGCCGTCCGCCGCTGCCGCGTCCAGCGCATCGGCGACCCTGCCCAGCAGGTCGGTAGCGAGCGCGTTGCGCTTCTCCGGCTTGTTCAGGCGGAGGAGCGCGACATGCGCGCCCACCCGCTCGACCAGAAGGATGTCGGCGCCTTCGCTCATGCTGCGTTCCTGAGATAGTGGGACGGGCGGTACATCGCCTCGCCCGTATTGTCGGCGATGGCGTCGAGCAGGCCCACGAGCGCCTTGCGCCCGAAGCGGTCCGCCCAGGAGAAGGGGCCGAACGGATAGTTCGCGCCGAAGCGCAGGGCGGCGTCGATGCCGTCTTCGTCCGCGACATTCTCCAGCACGGCGTCCGCCGCGGCGTTGGCGAGCTGGGCCAGCGTGCGGGCCACGATCAGTCCCGGACGGTCCGCCGTCTCGACGCCCGATTTCGACATGGCGGAGAGAGTGCCGAGCGCCGCCGGACGCGCGACGTCTTCCGAGACCGAGAAGCTGACCGGCCCGGCGCCGTCGGCGGGAGACCAGTCCAGCAGCGCCACCGGCCCGCCCAGCGCCCTGCTCTCCTGCCGCGCGGTCAGCCCCTGCGTGGCGCCGATGAAGATGGAGCCGCAGCGCACGAAGGTCCCCGGGGGAGAGTCCTTCAGGGCCTTGGCGGCCTGGCGGTGCTCGTCGAGAACGGCGGGGAGCGGGGCCGGGGGCGCGGCATTCGCGCTTTCCGCATAATCATAGACGCCCCGGCCGGTCTTGCGCCCCAGCCAGCCCGCGTCGACCAGGGCGGCCTGCCGCAATTGAGGCACGAAGCGCGTCCGCCCGAAATAGGACTCGAACACCGACCGGGCGACGGCGAAGTTCACATCCTGGCCGATCAGGTCTGTGAGTTCGAGCGGCCCCATCCTGAAGCCCGCGACGCGGAAAAGGGCGTCGATCGATGCCGGATCGGCGGCGCCCTCGCTCAGGGCCATGAAGGCCTCGGCATAGAATGGACGGGCCACGCGGTTGACGATGAACCCCGGAACGTCCGCAACGACGATCGCGACCTTGCCCCATTCCCGCGCTGTCACGCGGACCTGCTCGACGATCGCGGGATCGCTCCCGGCGCCGGCCACGACTTCGACCAGCTTCATCACCGTCGCGGGGTTGAAGAAGTGCATTCCGACGAAGCGGCCGGGATGCCTGAGCGGCCGCGCGAGGCGGGAGACGGGTATCGAGGACGTGTTGGTCGCGATCACCGCATCGGGCGCCACGACCGCCTCGAGCCGGCCGAAGAGGTCGCCCTTGATGCCGGCATCCTCGATCACGGCCTCGATCACCAGCGCCCGGTCGCCCAGATCCTCCAAGCGCGTCGTCCACGCCAGGCGGTCGACGATCTCCGACGCGGCATCGGCCGTCAGCTTTCCCTTTGCGACGAGCTTGTCGAGATCGCCGGTGATCCGCTTCCGGCTGGCCGTCAGGGCGTCCGCGTCGACGTCGAACAGCTTGACCGACGCACCGGCCTGCGCCGCGACCTGGGCGATGCCGGAACCCATCGCGCCCGCACCGCACACGGCGACGCTCGTGATCCCGGCCATCAGGCGGCCTCCTCGATGCTGAGAAGCGAGGTCCCATAGTCCATCAGCGCGCCGATCTCGCCATTGACGTCGAGGATGGTTCCGGAGGTGGGGGCCGTCAATTCCGAGGTCTCGTCGAGAACGCGAATGGTGGCCACGCGGTCCCCGGCGGCAACCGCCGTGCCAGCGGCGCGGACCTCGACCAGCGTCGCCACATGCGGGATCAGGACCGGCATCCTCGCACCCTTTCGCGGCGGCGGCGCGGCAGCGGCCGGGGCGGGGGCCGGAGCAGGGGCCGGAGCGGGGTCCGCGACGCGCATCGGATTGGCCTTTGCGCCCGCCTTGCCGAGGAATATCTCGGTGCCGCCGGACACGACATGGAGTTCGCGCCAGTCGCTCGACCGAAACGTCTCCAGCAGCGCGCGCGCGTCGTTGATCGCCTGAGCGGCTTCGTCCCGTTCGGTCGTCATGCGGCCTGCTTTCCATAGGCTGGGAGAAGAACCTGCTCCAGCCAGCGCGTGTGGATGCGGTTCTCGATAAAGTCCGGATGGGCGATGATCGCCCGGTGCAGCGGGAGGGTCGTGGGCACGCCCTCGACGGTGAAACCGTCTATCGCATCCCCGAGCCTGGCGATCGCCTCGGCCCGATCCCCGCCATGCACGATCAGCTTGCCGACCATGCTGTCATAGAAGGGCGGGATCATCGCACCGGCGGACATGTGGCTGTCGAGGCGAACCCCCTCCCCTTGCGGCGGCTCCCACCGCGTGATGCGGCCGGGACTGGGCAGGAAGTCCCGCGCGGCGTCCTCCGCGTTGATGCGGCATTCGATGGCATGCCCGGACAGCTTCACATCGTCCTGCCGCACCGACAATCCGGCGCCGCCCGCGATCCTGATCTGCTCCTGCACGAGGTCGAAGCCGGAGATCATCTCGCTGACCGGATGCTCGACCTGGATGCGGGCGTTCACCTCGATGAAGTAGAATTCCTGGCGCTGCACGTCGAACAGGAATTCCGCGGTTCCCGCATTCCGATAGTTGACGCTCGCCGCGAGGGCGACGGCGGACCGGTGGAGCTGCGCGCGCAGATGGTCCGGCATGGCGGCGCAGGGCGCCTCCTCGACAAGCTTCTGGTAGCGCCGCTGCACGGAGCAGTCGCGTTCGCCGAAATGGAGCACCTGCCCCTTGCCGTCGCCCATGAGCTGCACCTCGACATGGCGCGCCTCGGGCACGAAGCGCTCCATGAACAGCGTGCCGTCGCCGAAGGCGGCGATGGCCTCGGCGGAGGCGCGGTGGAAGCCCGCTTCCGCCTCGTCGGCATTGTGGGCGATGACCATGCCTCTTCCGCCGCCGCCGGCCGACGCCTTGAGCAGGACGGGATATCCGATGCGGTCGCCCTCGCGGCGCGCGTCCGCCGCCGTGACGACGCACTCGCTGCCGGGCACCAGCGGCACGCCCGCCGCGCCCGCCATGGCGCGTGCGCGCAGCTTGTCCCCCAGGGCATCGATCACCTCGGCCTCCGGGCCGACAAAGGCGATGCCGTGATCGCCGCACAGCCGGGGCAGGACGGCCCGCTCCGAAAGAAAGCCATATCCCGGATGGAGGCCGTCGCACCCGCTCTCCTTCGCCGCATGGACGACGAGACGCGGATCGAGATAGCTTTTAGAGGCGGCCGCCGGTCCCAGGACGATGGCCCTGTCCGCGAGCCGCGCGGCGGCGCAATCCCGGTCGGCGTCGGAGACGGCCACGACGGTCTCGATATTCAGGGCCTGCGCCGCGCGGACGATGCGAAGCGCGATCTCGCCCCGGTTGGCGATGAAAAGCCGCTTGATAGCCATCAGTCCCGCACCACCGCGAAAAGGGGCTGGCCGCCCTCGACCATGGCGCCGTCCTCGACCAGGACGGAATGGATCGTGCCCGTCACCTCCGAACGGAGGGCGGTGAACAGCTTCATGACCTCGATCAGGCAGAGTTCGTCGCCGACGCCGATCCGCGAGCCGATCTCGACATAATTGGCCGCGCCGGGCTTGGGCGCGCGGTAGAATGTTCCCAGGTTCGGCGCGTTGATGATCGTCGCCCCCGCCGGAATATCGCTGGCGGGGGAAGGCTGTGCCGGGGCGGACGGGACCGGCGCCGGGGCGGCGGGCGCGGCCGGAGATGGGGCGGCCACCGCGGGCTGCGCGGCGAGCGGCGCCAGCACTCCGCCGGAGCGCGGGTCCTTGGAAAAATACAGCTCGAACCCGGACTTGCGGATGTGCAGCTCGCGAATGTCGGAGCGCGAGAATTCGTCAAGTAGCTGATTCAACACATCTGGAAACAAGGAACCGGTCATCAGCATCGTTCCAAAATCAAAGGGGACGCGGCGGCGCCGGGCCGCCGCGTCCAGCGGGGAGAGTTAGTAACGATATGCCACGGACAATCCATAGACCGCCGGTTTGCCGCGATAGCGGATCACCGTGTCGAGGAAGGTGGAGACGGCCGTGACATAGGATTTGTCGGTGATGTTCCGGCCATAGGCCGTGATCCGCCAGCGCCCGTCCCCGCTGCTCACGCCCGCGCGGACATCGAGAAGCGCATAGCCGTCGATGGTGAAGTCGGTGGCCGGAAGCGCCGGATTCTCGAAGGTGGTGTTCTGCCTGCTCTGGTAGGTGACGCCGCCGCCGATGAAGGCGTTCAGGGTGTCGCTGACGGGGAAGCTGTACTGGGCGTCGATATTGCCGCTGAACTTCGGCGTGAACGGCAGCGCCGATCCCCGGAAGTTGCCGGTATATCCGGCGGCGTTGTAGATCGCCAGGCCGTCGGGCGTCGCCGAATAGTCGGACGTGACCTTGCTCTTGAGATAGGTGCCGCTGGCGCTGAAGCGCAGGCCGTCGGCCGGCCTGGCGACCAGTTCTCCCTCCAGGCCGAAGACATAGGATTTGGGGACGTTCAGCATCTTCTCCAGAAGGCCGAATACCGTGTCCTGCACGCGGCCGCGCACCTGCTTGTCCGAATAGTCGTAGTAGAAAGCGGCGCCATTGAACTGCAACGCGCTGCCGAACAGCGGCGTCTTGATGCCGGCTTCATAGGCGACGACCTTCTCCTGCGTGGCGGGCGTGTACTGGTTCACGCGCGAGGCGCCGATGGCCGAGAAGATGCCCGCCTTATAGCCCTGGCTGACCGTGGCATAGAGCAGCGTACCCTGGTCAAACCGGTAGTTGACGCCCACCCGGAAGGACACATTATCCTCGGTCAGTTCCTGCGACACCGGGACAAGCGTCGAGCGCGCCGTCCCGAGCAGCAGGTCGCCCGTGGTCGGGAAGCACTGGTTGGCGCCGATGGTGATGGGCGTGCTGTTGAGGGCGCTGCCGAACAGCACCGCCGCCCCGGTTCCGGTCGGGTCGCTGTAGCAGTAGCTCGCGCTCTGCTTGTTGTTGGTGTAGCGGATGCCGCCCTGGACGGTCAGCCGCGGCGTCACCTTGAACTCGCCATTGGCGAAGAAGCCGTAGCTGCGCATGCGCGAGCTGAAGTTGTTCTGGGTGGTCGAGATGAGATCCGCGTTCGCGGAATAGTCCTGCAGGAAGAACTTGTTGTCCTGCTGCGTGCGCATATTGTCGTAGCTCGCGCCGACGATGCCGTTGAACCGGTCGGTGTCGAGGGCGAGACGCAGTTCCTGGTTGAACGTCCGCACATTGCCGGACAAGGGGACATCGACGACCTGCGCGGTCGTGCCGTCGAGATCCTGATTATAGTTGATCGTCTGCTTCGCGAGAGCCGCCATATAGGTCAGCTTGAGGACATCGCCGAGTTCGAGGTCGGCGCGGCCCGCAAGCTGATAGTAGCTGTTGTCGGAAGCTCCGAGGAATCCCTGCGTCCATTCGGCATCGCGGGCATTGTCGCTGATGGGGGTGCCCAGCAGCGCCCGGGCGCCCGCGGCCCTGGCGGCGTCCGTGCCGTTGAGGCGGCTGACGGCCGTGGCCTGGCGTGCGATGAAGGACGCGTCATAGCCGGGCGAGGCCGGGTTCGTCAGCGCCTCATAGCGCGCGGCGTCGACACGCGCATAGGGGTTGCCCGAGGCGGCCGCGGCGGCCTGCGTGGGATAGATGTTCAGCGTGGTCCCGGCATATTGGGGAGCGAGCGGGTCCGAACGATCGCGCGCGCCCGTGGCGATAAGCTCGATATTCAGGCGCTCGGTGGGCTGGACGTCGAGGGTGAGGCGACCCATGATCTTGCGCTGGTCGCCATTCTCGTCGCCCGGCCGCGAGAGGCTGCGCTGCCAAGCGCCACCCGTGACGCCCTTCACGGCCAGGCGCGCCTGGGCCTTCTCCCCCAGGGGGCCGCTCACGAAGCCGGAGAGTTCCGCGCGGTTGAAGCGCTCATAGGAGGCATCGAAACCGGCATGGAAGTCGCGGGTCGGCTTGCCGACGATATAGTTGATCGCGCCGCCCGTCGAGCTTTGCCCGAAAAGGGTGCCCTGCGGCCCCTTGAGGACCTCGACCCGCTCGATGTCGAGATCGAGGGCATCCGACATCACGGGGACGTTGCGCGGAATCTGATCGGTGTAGACGGAAACCGAAGGCGCGGCGCCGAAGGTGGCGTCATAAAGCCCGATGCCGCGCAGCGTGTAGACGGGCGTGGAATAGAGGGACTGGGTGAAGGTGAAGCCGGGCACCAGCTTGGTGAGATCGGCAACGCCGGTGATGCCGCGCTGCGAGAGTTCGGCCCCGCTCGCCGCCTGGATGGTGAGACCGACCCGGTTGAGCGACTGCTCGCGCTTGTTGGCCGTGACGATGATCTCCTCGGCCGACGCGTCGCTCTGCGCAGACGCCTGCTGCGGTGTCGGCTGGGCGACCTGCGCTTCAGCGGAACCCGCGATCGACACCGCCAATGCGGCCAGCGAGGCCTTGGCCAGGGCAAGCTTCATTTTCATATTCCTCTCCTCCCATTCATCCTCGGACGGACCGACCGCTCATCCGGCGATCATTGCTCCGTCCACCACATGCTCGGCCCCCGAGACGAAGCTCGCCTCGTCCGACGCGAGGAAGAGGACCAGTCTGGACACCTCCTCGGGCTGAGCCATTCGACCGAGCGGTATCGCCTCCGCGGCACCGCCCCCGCTCTCGTCCGTCGCCGCGACCATCATCGGCGTGCGTATGTATCCGGGGTGGACCGAGTTCACCCGTATCCCGTCCCGGCCGTGCTGGACGGCGACGAGCTTGCTCATCCCGCGCACGGCCCACTTGCTGGCGCAATAGGCGGCGTTGGACGATTCCTTCGTGCCCAGCATCCCGGCGATGGACGAGATGTTGACGATGGACCCGCCCCCGGCGGCGATCATCCCCGGCAGGACAGCCTTCATGCCCAGGAAGACGCCGAGCTGGTTGACGGCGCAGACCTGCAGGAAATCCTCCTCGCTGAAGTCGGGAAGCCCCTTGACCGGCCCGATGACGCCGGCATTGTTGACGAGGACGTTCACCGTCCCGAAGCGGGCCTCGGCCTGCTCGACCACATCGGCCCACCCCTTCGAACGCGCGACATCGTGCCGCACGAAGAGGGCGTCCCCGCCGATCTCGGCGGCGAGGGCCGACCCCGCCTCATCGTTAACGTCCGTCAGGACGACCTTCGCGCCTTCCCGGGCGAACAGCCGGGCATGGGACTCGCCCATGCCCTGGGCCGCGCCGGTGACGATCGCCACCTTTCCCGCCAGCCTGGCCATGGATCAGGCCTCCACCGCCTGGCTGGCGCTGGGAAGGCGGGGCGCCACCTCCTTGACCAGCAGCTCCATCGAATGCTCCCAGGCCTCCGGATCGTCGATATAGTCGTGGCTGTAGATCAGCAGCGTGCCGAACGGCCCGCCAAGCTCCCCGAACCATGCCTCCATCTTCTGCCGGACGGTCTCCGGGGAACCGACGATCCAGACATGCTCGGCCAGATAGTCGGCATCGACGTCGGCCGGGTCCACGGACGGATCGTGCAGCAGCCCCTTGAGGACCCCGAAGCGCTCGTAGGTCGGCTTGATATATTCCTTCCAGGCGAGGCCGATGCCGCCCTCGACGGCGAGCTTGCGGGCCTCCGCGTCGGTGTCCGCGACGATCACGTCACGCACGACGCGATGCGCCGACCGGTCGGATTCGCGCCCGGCCGCGCTCATCTTCTCGCGATAGGTCTCGAAGTGGCTGCGCAGGAACGCGTTTCCGGCATAGACGGAAGCGGGCAGGAAACCGTGGGTGCCCGCGAAGCCGATCGACGGCGACGGCGCGCTGAGACCGGTCATGGCCATCTGCATCGTCCCGCCCCAGGGACGCACGTCACGGAACGGCTTTTTCGGGTCGGCCTCCGGGAAGCCGGCATTCCAGTACTTGCCCTCGAACTGGAACGGCTCCGCCTTCCAGACCTTCTCCATGATGCCGATGGCCTCGAACATCATGTCGTGATTCCGGGACATGTCGGAGATGCCGCGGAGCGCCGCATCGGTCGGATAGGCGCCGTTCGCGACGCCGAGCATGTAGCGGCCCTCCAGTATCTGGCTCAGCCAGGCGGTCTGGATCGCGAGGGTCGCGGGATGGTGATAGGGCAGCAGATGGGCCAGGGGGCCGAACTTGATCCGGCTGGTCTGCAACGCGGCGGCCGCGATCACCAGCTCGGGACTGGGTATGCCTTCCCAGTTCAGGGTGGCGTGCTCCCCGATCCAATATTCGGTGAAACCGATCTTGTCGGCGAAGACCGCCTGCCGGATGGCCCACTCGAACACCTGCCGGGCCGAGCGCTCGGGGCGCAGGAACGGCGTCTGGAACATTCCAACCTGCATCGTCTTACCTCTCTCCAATAGACATTGGGCCGGCCAACGGCTCAGCCATGATCCTTCCATTCGACGAGCACACCGGCGTCGTCGAAGCGCATCACGCTACAGAATTTGAAACGGAACCCCTCCCCCGCATTGCCGAAGCCGGGAAGATCGACGGCCGGCGTGCCGACATACCAGGCCTCGCGGATAACGATGTCGCCCGCGACGGTGACGCGCTCCGGGGCCTCGAAATGCCGGTCCGGGACGTAAGTCGACGCAAAGCCCCTGAGCACGTCCAGAAGCGCCGTCCTGTCGGTCAGAACGAAATCACGGTTGAAATGCGCGAAGTCGATATCGGCCGCGATCGCCGCCTCAAGAGCGGTGAAGTCCTTCGCGTTATAGGCCTGGATCAGGCGCTCCGCCGCCGCAGCCACGTCAACCATCGATACCCTCTCCCATCTGCAATGCGACCCCAAGGGCGCCACGTTATCGGAGAGTTGTACGGATATACCGCCGGTTGCGGCAGCAATCCCCTCCCTCATTTACCGCGACAAGGGCGGCCCTGCCGTCCTTCTTCGACGCTGAGAGCTACATCCGTCCGAATCATGCGTCAACTTAAATTCGACGTTTTATCGGAAAAATGAAATCGGACGGATCGGCATACCCCGCCAAAAGCCTCTATTTCAAAGCTTATGAAGCCAAAATGGGCGTTCGCGCGTTGCGGATAGTCCGATGGCCCTAGGCTTTTGGACTTGCGATCATCGCGCCGAAGAGGCACAGGATTGCGACTATTCATCCACAGGGCGCGCCCGCGAGATGGCCCGCCTCGTGAAATTGGAGGCCTTGGTGGCAACGAAACAGATGGCTGACGCACCTGCGGGGCAGGACGACGCCGACAGCTGGAACAGCCTGCTGCGGGAGATCTCCCACCGGCCGAAGCGCGCCACCGGGCGGAAGCAGGACCGCAGCAAGCGGACCGAGCAGCAGATATTGAACGCCGCGCTGCGCGTCTTCGCGCGGGACGGCATTTCCCGCTCGCGCATAGCCGACATCGCCAACGAGGCGGGCATATCGACCTCCACCCTGTACGAATATTACAAGACCAAGGAGGATCTGGCCTATGACGTGCCGCTCTCGCACCTGGCCGCGTTCTTCGAGAGCTACCATCTCGCCGTCGCGGCGAAGACGACGGCGCGCGACCGGCTCCTCCTGTATCTCGTCATGTCGGCGGACTATGCCCGCGAGCATGCCGAATGGGCGCGCCTTCTCTATCTGGAAATCTGGCCGAGCGTGTTCGTCAGCGACACCGAGCTGCAGCACAGCATGAACGACTTCAGCAACGTCATCCTGCATCTCGTCAAGGAAGGCGTCGGCGAGGGCTGGGTGAGCGGCGATCGCGATCCGCGGGAGACCGTCGCGCTGCTCGTCGGGGCCACCAACCAGCTCATCATCACCTGGCTTCTCTACAGGAAGCCGCGCAACCTCACCAAGTCCGGCACGGAGATGGCCGAGCGGCTCATCTCCATGCTGGAGGGCGAGGCGAAGCTGAAGCGATAGGCCCCCGCGATCAGCCGTCGCTGTAGCGCGGCTCCCGCCCGTCCAGAAAGGCGCGGACGCCCTCCGCGCCGTCCCTGCCCTCGGTCAGGATCGCGGTCAGCGACTGCGCGTCGAGATAAGCGTCCGACCAGGACATCCCCTCAAGGCGGCCCGACGCGACCTTGCGCGCCCTGATCGACGGCAGGCTCTTCGAGGCGATGCGCCGCGCGATGTCCAGCGCGCGGGGCACCACCTCTTCGGCCGGGACCACATAGTTGAAGAAGCCGGTGGGTTCGAGCTCCGCCGCGGTGAACTTCGCGCCCGTGAACAGCATCTCCCTTATCTTGGCTTCGGGCATGTTCAGATGGGAGAACAGCCCCGCCCCGCCCGCGACCAGGCCATAGTCGATTTCAGGACAGGAGAAGCGGGCATCTCGCGCGGCGACGCGCATGTCGCAGAGGGCGGCCAGGATCATGCCGATCCCGACGGCAGCGCCGGAGATCGCCGCGATGACCGGGCGGTCGAGCCTGTAGAATCTCGGCAATTGCGCGTTGATGAACGCATAGCGGGCCTTGCGCCCCTCCACGTCGATGCCGTCGAAGTCGTGGAGGTCGGCCCCGCCGCACCAGGCCCGCGCGCCCGGAGCGGCCGTCCACACCATCGCCCTCACCCGGTCATCGGCCTCGACATGATCGACGATCCTGCCGATATCCTCGTAGACGCTGATGGATACGGCGTTCACGGGCGGGCGGTCGAACCGGAGGACGCCGACGCCGTTCGGCGCGACCTCCAGGGTGAAGGACCCGATCCGCAGCGCCTCGCCGCTCTCAACGGCCATGCCGGACCTCCCCCATGGCGGATATCATCCCACGTCCCACTCAAGGACGAACGGCTTGACGCTCCCGACTATACCGTTCGCGAAGCTGAGGGATTCGCCTTTCGCCAGGCGGAACTCGGGTATGCGCGCGAACCATTCCCGCAGGACGATCCTCATCTCCATCCGGGCGAGATGGGCGCCGGGGCATGTATGCGAGCCCTTGCCGAAGGTGGAATGCTGCCGGGCCTTGCGGCCGAGCCGGAAGGCGAGCGGATCGTCATTCATCGAATCGTCCATCGCAACGACGGCGGTCGGCGCCATCACCATGTCGCCCGCGCGCAGGGTCACGCCCTCGAATTCCAGATCGCTCAGCACCTCGCGGGAGGAGGACACGACCGGGAAGCGGCGGAAGAACTCCAGAAGCGCGTCGTCGATGCGCGACGGGTCCGACGCGATCGCCCGGCGCAGCTCGTCGTTCACGGCGAGATAGGAGAAGGTGAAGCCGAGCATGTTGACCACCGTGTCGAGGCCGCCGACCAGGACCTGGATGCAGATATTCTCGGCCTCCATGTCGCTGAGCGGCCGCCCGCCGACCTCCCCGTTTATCATCCGGCTGATCATGTCCTCGCCCGGCGAAGCGCGGCGGCTGGCGATGACGGGGCGCAGATACTCCCTGAAGCGCACGGTGACTTCATCGAGCGGGATCGATCCGTCAGGCCGCGTATACTGGTCGGCCAGATGCTTGAGCGTGGGAAGGTCCTCCACCGGCAGGTCCACGATCTTCATGAAGATCCGGACCGGCAGCTGCTCGGCGAAGTCATGCGTGAAGTTGCACCGCCCGTCCGGCCGGAACGACTCTATCAGGCTCACCGTCAGGTCGACGACGACCTGCTCGATCGGACGAAGCGGCTTCGGCCCCAAATTCTCGTTGAGCAGATTGCGGAAAGGCCGATGCTCGGGCGGATCGAGGGAGAGCGGGATCAGGCGATAGGCTTCGCCCGCAGTCTCCTTCGGCACAAGCACGGTCCGGTTGGAGAAGCGGGTGGAATCCGACATGACCGTATCCGCGAGATCGGCCCGGAGCGCGATCCAGTGGCCGCCATTATGGGGCGTCCACATGAAGGGATACGGCGCGCGAGCCATGATCGTCCGCCAATTCCGGTGCAGGTCCGTGCCCTCTGGGACGTCGCGGAAGATATCGAAATCAAAAACGCGATCCGCAGGCACATTGGCCGGGCGCGGCACATTCAGCCCTTCGGGCGCGGTCTCACTTACCGTCATCGATACCCTCCTTGCGCGCGGGGGCTGCACCCCGCTCTTATGCGCCGACAAATATCCACCCGCCATCGAAATTAAAAGATTTTTTATCGGATTTTTTTGATAACTTCCGTTATCTTGCGTATTTGATCGCGTATAAATCGATATTTACCGATGTTTTATCGGGTTTTTACAGGAGAGAAGCATGGGCAGACTCGCGGGCAAGGCGGCCATCATAACCGGCGCGGCGCAGGGCATGGGCGCCGAACATGCGCGGCGCTTTGTGAAGGAGGGCGCCAAGACCGTGTTCACGGACATCAACGCGGACGCCGGAGCCGCGCTCGCCGCGGAACTCGGGGCGAATGCCCTTTTCGTCAGGCACGACGTGTCCAGCGAAGCGGATTGGGCGGCCGTTGCCGCCGCAGCGCGGGAGAAGTTTGGCCGGATCGACATCCTCGTCAACAATGCCGGGATTCTCGGCCCGGGAAGCAAGGCGGCGGACCTTTCCGAGGCGGACTTCCTGAAGGTCTGCTCGATCAACCAGACCGCCGTCTTCCTCGGGATAAAGCACTGCCTCCCCGCCATGATCGAGGCCGGGGGCGGGTCGATCGTCAATGTGTCCTCCATCTCCGGGATCGTCGCGATCTACGGCACCCCCAATGTCGCCTATGCCGCCAGCAAGTTCGCCGTTCGCGGCATCACCAAGCAGGTGGCCATCGAATATGGCGAGCACAATATCCGCGCGAACTCGGTCCACCCCGGATATATACGCACGCCCATGATGACGGCGGCGCTGGATGACGAGCAGATCAGGATCGCGAGCGGGTCCGTGCCGATCAAGCGGGTCGGGGAAGTGGAAGACGTCTCCAGCCTGGTCCTCTTCCTGGCATCGGACGAGGCGAAATTCATCACGGGGGCCGAATATGTCATCGACGGCGGGCTGACCGCCCTCTGAGGCGGCGCGGGAGAGGGCGGCGACGCGGACAAGGGCATCGCCGCCGGCCAGGTTGCCGCCGCCGCTCCCGGTTGGAGATGCCGCGATCCTGAATGATTATGCCGGTCCACATTCCACTTCGTCATGCTGAACCTGTTTCAGCATCCATTCCTCCTGCCGCATCAGGAGGTATGGGAGGCACCATGGGTCCTGAAACAGGTTCAGCATGACGGTTTCAGAAAGCGATGGCGCGGTGCAAGGCTGAATGTCGATCCGGCCTAGCGGATGAAGCGCCGCACATAGTCCCGGCCGAGACCGACCTGCTCGAAATGGGCGGCGGCCTGCTCGATCCGGGAGAAGACATCGGCATAGCCGACCGCATTGCCCCCCTCGTCGAGTTCGATGAGGGCGCCGCCGATGTTGAAGAGGGTCTCCGATCCGCCGGGCAGTCCGGTCAGCGTGTGGATGTCCCCTGCCGGCTCGTGGAGATAGTCACCGGCCTTGGCGATCCAGTCGCGCTCGGCATAGCGCCACTGGCCGGATATCACATAGGCGTGGACCGGGCATGGATGCGCGTGGCGGCTGATGAAGCCCTCCTTCCTCAGCCGCGTCACATTGACCCAGGAACCCCCCACCGTGTCGAACAGCAAGGGGCGCGACCACACGCCCTCTATCGCGGTCCGCACCCAGAGGCGCTCGTCGGAGGCGGATGCGTCCCAAAGCAGTTCCGCTTGACGATGGTCGATCCCCGGCATCCCGGATACTCCGCCCGCTTTCCCGGCCGCCCGCCCCCCTATCGGCGAAGGGTGAGCTTCAGGTCGGCGGACTTCATCTCGACCACCGGCAGGGTCGCGGTCTGCATGAGCTTGCGAACCTGCTCAAGCTCGGGAGAGGAGAGCATCGGATAGTCCCGTCGCACCGGCCCGGCCGCGCGCATCTTGTCGATGTCCGCCTGCGGCACGAACGCGCGATAAAGCAGCTCGTCCTCGTCCTCCGTATCGTAGCGCTTCTTCAGTTCCGCCAGATCGGGCGTCTCGGGAGGGTTGGCCAGGACCTCCTTCGCGCGCGCGCTGGCCATGATCCTGTCGAGGACGTCGGCATCGACCGGCGCCACCGTCTCTCCGTAGAAGCCGGCGGCATATTGGATCACCTCGTCGGGCACCGTGCCGTAGCGCTTGCCCGTCACGATGTTGAGGACAGCCTGGATTCCGACGAGCTGGCTGAAGGGGGTGGCCATTCCGGGATAGCCGAGGTCGCGGCGAACCGCGGCAACCTCGTCGAGGACCTCCGGCAGCTTGTCCATCATGTTGTGCATGGCGAGCTGCGCCTTGAACGTGCCCATCATGCCGCCCGGAATCTGGTGCTGGATCGAGAATTCGTCATATTCGGCATATTGGTCGACAAGGAACCCGGCGGCCTTGCCGACCGCGCGGAAATGGTCCGCGACAGGCTCGAACAGCGACTCGTCCAGATTGTGCGTGTGACCGCGCAGCGGCAGGTTCTTCGCCATGATCTCGGTCGAAGGGACGGACGGTCCGTTGGCCATCGGCCTGCTGGCGGTGTGGACGATGGACACGCCGCAGTCGATGGCGTCGAGATAGGCCTTGGCCGACAGACCCAGCAGGTTGTTGGAGTGGAACTCGATCGGCTTTCCGTTCGCCACCCCGACCAGGGCGGGAACCAGCTTCTCGATCCTGTCCTTTTCGAGGACACCGGCCGTGTCGTACAGGAGGAGGGAGTCCACATGCGGGCTGTCCGCGAGCTTCTTCGCGTTCGCGACGAAGAATTCGTCCGTATGGACGGGCGACAGGGCGAACATGATCGCGCCCGCGACCCAGGCCCCGTTCGCCTCCTTCGCGACCTTCGCCAGGCGAAGCATGTTCTCCATCCCGAACAGCACGTCGTAGATCCAGAAGGACCGGATTCCATGCGCGCACAGGCGCTGGACCCACAGGTCCATCAGCACGGGCGGCGTGATCGCGAAGGTCACATTGGCATTGGCGCGCAGACCGGCGCGCAGGGGCGTGTCCGGCATGGAGGCGACAAGCAGGTCAAGCCCCTCCCAATAATTCTCCTGGCAGTAGCGGGTCAGCACGTCGAGCATGCCGCCGCCCGTCAGGTCGATCGTCTTGAAGCCGGTGCGGTCGAGGAGCGGGGAGACCGGCAGCGCCATTCCGGCGCGCATGCGCAGCCCCCAAAGGCTCTGCTGCCCGTCGCGCATCGTTTCGTCGAGAAAATCAATATGAGCCATCAGCTACTCTCTCCCGGGCTTTCGCGCGCCCAAATTCTCAATCACGCTCGATATAGATCAGGGCCTGACCGCCTTCGACCAGTTCGGCGTCCGCGACCGCGATGTGCCGGACGGTCCCGGCGACCCCGGAGGTCACGGACGTGAACAGCTTCATCACCTCGATGAGGCATATCTCCGTCCCCGGATCGACATGCTGGCCGACTTCCACGAACGGGGCCGCGCCGGGCTTGGGCGATCGATAGAATGTCCCGAGATTCGGCGCGGCGACCGCATGCCAGGAGGGATCGATCCCTCGCCCCTCGACCCCCAGCGGGGCGGACGAAGGCGCGGCGTCGCCCCTGGCGGGCGGCCGCGCGGCGGGGTCCGGGGACGGCGGCGGCGTGACCGGAACCGGCGGCATGTCGCCCCCCAGGGAATGGACCGCCGTGTCGGAGGCGAGGAGGAGGCTCAGGCCGTCGCTCTCGATGCGAAGTTCGGACCATCCCCCCGCCGTGAAAAGGCCGGCCAGGCGTTCGAGGTCGCGCAAGGACTGTCCGCTCATGATGCTGTCGCCACCCTATGGCGATCGATGGGCCGTTCAAGCGGCATCGCGCCGGTCATCCGCCGCCGACTGCCGGATCAGCAATGTCTCGGACATCACGCGCTCATAATGCCAGGCATGATTGCCGAAGCTGTGCTCGAGGACCTTGGCCCGTCGCAGGAAGCGATGCAGGGGCAGCTCCCAGGTGAAGCCCATGCCGCCATGGATCTGGATCGCCTCGTTGCAGGCGTCGCGGGCGACCTCGCCGCAATAGGCCTTCGCCATCGAGCTTGCTCGGCTTCGGTCGGGCGCGTCCTCGGACACCGCCCAGAAGGCGTAGTAGGCGGCCGAGCGTCCGGCCTCCACCGCGACCGCCATGTCCGCGCAGCGATGCTTGATGGCCTGGAACGATCCGATCGGCTGGCCGAACTGGACGCGGGTCTTGGCATAGTCGACGGCGGTGTCGAGCATGCGCGCCGCGATCCCGATCTCCAGTCCGGCATGCACCGTCGCCGCCACGTCGTAGAGCCGCGTGACGGCGGCGGCGGACGATTTATGGCCCAGGAGGGCGCCGTCCTGCAAGGCGGCCCCGTCGAAGGTCAGCGCACAGAGCCGGGCCGAGGGATCGATGTCGTCATGCGCCCGCACGGAGACCCCGCGCGCCTCGCGCGCCACGAGCGCGAGGCCGACATCGGCGTCGATCCGGGCGAGGACGAGGAAGAGGTCGGCGTCCGCCGCCTCCGGCACCAATATCTTCGATCCGCTGATCCCGTTCCCGGCGACGGCGGTCTGGACGTCGCCGGGATCGTAGCCCTGATCCGCCTCCATCGCGGCAAGCGCGATGCGCAGCTCGCCGGCGGCGATCCGGGGCAGGAGGCTGGCCTTCTGCACATCCGTGCCGTGCCGGACGATGACCTCGGTGGCGATGAGGGTGGAGGAGGCGATGGGCGGCGCGATCCCGGCCCCCAGAGCCTCGATCGCGAGGGCCAGGTCCACGAGCGCGAGCCCGACGCCGCCATGCTCCTCGGGGACGAGAAGCGCGAACAGGCCGAGTTCGGCCAAGGCGGTCCAGACCGCCGGATCGCGCCCTTCGGCCGGATCAGGGCCGGTCAGCGCGGGAAAGTCGCCGAGAAGCTGCGACACCGTTTCGCCCAGGCTCCTCTGCTCCTCGTTGAAGCCGAAATTCATGTCGCCCCCTTATCGCGGCAGGCCGAGCATCCGCTCGCCGATGATGTTGCGTTGGATTTCCGACGATCCCGAATAGATCGTGAACGCCTTCGACTGGAGGAAGCTGAGCTGGAAGCGTCCTCCCGCCGCGGCCAGCGGATCGGGCGCGCTCAGCGGCGCGGACGGGCCCAGAATGTCCATCGCGGCCTCGTACATGTTCTGCGCTGCATGGCTCCAGTAGAGCTTGATGATGGACGCGTCCGGACCGCGC
>JASGGS010000053.1:0-22318 GCA_047602685.1 Sphingobium sp. | reverse complement strand
CTGCTGATGGCGGGCCTAGACGGCATCGCCAACAAGATCCATCCGGGCGAGGCGATGGACAAGAATCTGTACGATCTTCCGCCGGAAGAGTTGAGCCAGGTTCCGACCGTCTGCGGTTCGCTCCGCGAGGCGCTGAACAGCCTGGAAGCCGATCACGAATATCTGCTGAAGGGCGATGTGTTCACCAAGGATCAGATCGACGCCTATATCGAACTGAAATGGCCGGAAGTCTATCGCTGGGAAATGGCGCCCAGCCCGGTCGAATTCGACATGTACTACAGCAGCTGATCCTTTCGGGCAGACTGGAAACAGGAAGGGGGAGCGGTCAATCCGCTCCCCCTTTTCTTTCCCATGCTTTGATCGCGCGGGAAAGATCTGCCCTTTATCCATGCCGCCGCTTGCCCGGTCCGGATCGCCGCGCGCGCCAGGGGGTAGGGAAGCCAGGGAAATTTGCCTCTCTCCCCTGCAAGAAAATGATCCTCAACAGGTTGTCCTTTGCGACCGATCTTGGCAGATAGCCCACCGGCGCCAGGGCCGCGCCCGGAGTAAACCCATGTCATCCCTGCCTACCTCCTCTTCCGCCACGGCGGGCGGAGGCATTCCGTTCCGCGAATTCGTCGCCCTCGTCGCCGCCCTCATGGCGATCAACGCGCTGGGCATAGACAGCATGCTTCCCGCGCTGCCGCACATCGCCCATTCGCTCGGCCTCGCCACGGAAAACCAGCAGCAATGGGTCGTCTCCGCCTATATCATCGGCATGGGCGCGTCGCAGATCCTCTTCGGTCCCCTCGCCGACCGCTATGGCCGCCGCGCGCCCGTCCTCTTCTGCCTGGTCCTCTATGCGGTGATGAGCCTGTTCGCGAGCGTGGCGAGCAGCTTCGCGATGATGATCGTCGCCCGCGTCCTCCAGGGCATGGGCGCGGCGGGGACGCGCGTCATCTCCGTCGCCATGGTGCGCGACCGCTATGAAGGGCGGGAGATGGCGCGGGTCATGTCCCTCGCCTTCATCGTCTTCCTCGCCGTGCCGATGCTCGCCCCGGCCGTGGGTTCGCTCGTCATGCTCGTCGCGCCCTGGCGCAGCATCTTCCATGTGCTGGCGGGCTTCGCCGCCTTCGTCGCGATCTGGATGATCCTGCGCGTGCCCGAAACGCTGCACCCCGAATATCGCCGCCCGATCGAGATGGGCAAGCTGGCGGAGGGCATCCGCACCGTCATCACCAACCGCACGTCCATCGGCTATACGGCGGCGCTCACCCTGTCATTCGGCGGCATGGTGGGCTTCATCAACAGCGCGCAGCAGATCTTCTCCGTCACCTTCCACGGCTCCGCCGATCGCTTCCCCCTCTTCTTCGCGCTCGTCGCGGGGGGCATGGCCGTCGCGTCCTTCGCCAACAGCCAGATCGTGATGCGGCTGGGCACCCGCCGCGTATCGCACAGCGCGCTCCTGCTGTTCATCGCGCTCACCGGCATCCACCTCGTCACCACTGTCCTCATCGGCGAAAATCTGGTCAGCTTCACCCTGTTCCAGTGCGCCATGCTGTTCTGCGCGGGCCTGATGGGATCGAATTTCGGCGCCATGGCGATGGAGCCGATGGGCGCGATCGCGGGCACCGCCTCGTCCGTGCAGGGCATGCTCTCGACCCTGTTCGGCGCGCTGATCGGCGTCGCCATCGGGCAGAGCTTCAACGGCAGTACGACGCCGCTCGTGACGGGTTATTTCCTGTGCAGCCTCGGCATATTGTGCGCCGTCCTCCATGCGGAGAATGGCCGCCTGTTCCGCCCCCACCATTCCGATCCGGTCAGGCTCGACTGAGGCCTGCTTCCTGTCCCGACGATCAATAATCCTTCGTGGCGCGCAGGTTCATGCTCTCGCGCCCGATGGTGGAGACCGATCCGATCAGCGCCAGCCAGCGCGTGATCCGGTATTCCAGCCGCGTCGCGCTATAGCCCTGACCGTCGGTGATCAGCTCGACATAGGTCTTGCGCCCGATATCCTTGCCCGCCGCGATGGACGTCTTCTGCCCGGTGGTGGCGTCGGCGGGCAGGATGCGCAGGCGCGACAGGCCCGTGGCCCGGCGGACCGCGTTGATCGGATCGAGGCCGCCCCCGCTCCCCTGGAACGCCGCCACGGCGGAAGCGAGCTGCAACGCCTCCGGTGCCGACAAATTGGTGACGGACGTGCCGAACAGCAGGCGGGACAGCAGTTCGTCCTGCGGCAGCGCGGGAATGCTGGTGAAATCGACAATGGGCTTCGCGCTGCTGCCCGTCACCGTGATCGTCGCATTGATGTCGTTCACGTCGGCCTGCGCCCTGATGTTGAGCTGCGGGTCGATCGGCGTCTCCCCATTGAAGCGCAGCCTCCCCTCCTGAAGCTCGAACCGCTTGCCCGCGAAATCATAATCGCCCCGGATCAGCGTCGCCGTGCCCGTCAGCGAGGGCGAGGCGACGGTGCCGCCGATGTCGAGCTTCGCCGACCATTCGCTCCGCATGCCGAGGCCCGTGACGGAGAACTGGTTGGGCACGTCTGCCCGGATGTCGAGCCGCCATGGCGCGGCGGCGCGGGGCGCCTCCACTTCCTCGCCCCGCTGGTTCATCTCGATGACGCGCAGTTCCGGGATCGCCGCCACCGCCGCCGCCTTGCCCAGGGTGAAGCGGCTGCGGCGGACCGCGAACGCGCCGGAGATGATGCCGCCGTCCCCGTCCGACCGGATGCGGATCGGGCCTGTCACCGTCGCGCCGATATCGTCGCGGTCCAGCACCGTCGCCCAGTCGAGCTGCGCCGCGATGTCGATTCCCACGCCGCGCTCGCCCGACAGGATGAAGCGGCCCGTGCCGTTCACCGATCCGCCGCCCTGCGTCCGTCCGCTGAGGCGCGAGAGGGTCAGCATGTTCCCGTCGAACGTGCCCCGCGTCGCCAGGCTGGTGAGCGTCATGCCCGTCACCGGACTTTGCAGGGTCGCATTGTCCGTGGCGACCTGGCCGCGAATGACGGGATCGGCCAGCGTGCCCGTCACGTCCGCGCTGATCTGCGCCGTGCCGGACAGGCTGAACAGTTCGATATTGCTCAGCCGCCACAGGGTCCCCGCATCGCCCGCATAGCGGACCTGCGCGCGGAGCGGGGCGGCGTTCAGCCGTTGCAGGATCGTGCCATGGCCGATCGGCGTCATCAGGGCCTGCGCCTTGCCCGTCACCTTGCCGCCCGCCGCGATCACCGCGCGCATCGCCGCCCGGCTGTCGGTCAGTTCCGCATTGATGCCGATGTCGATGGGCGCGGAACTGAGAGCCAGGCCGGATCGGGTCAGACCGCGCACCCGGATGCGCGCGCTGCCCGTCGGATCGCCGCCGCGCGGCGCGTCATAGGCCATCGTGCCCGTGGCCGTGCCGCCCAGCCCCAGGTCGCTGTTCGCCAGGTCGAGCAGCGAGAGCGGCAGCCTGTCCATCGCCGCGTCGAGCCGGACATGCACCGAGTTGAACAGGCCCGACAGGCGCAGCGACCCGCCGCGATAGCCCAGCACCGTCTGGTCCAGGCGCCAGCCATCCTCCTCCCGCCGCAATATGGCGGGGCGCGTCAGGGAGAAGGGCGCGCGGTCCAGCGAGCCGCTGGCATCGATCCGGATCGTCTCCGGCGTGACGCCGGCACGCGCCTGCATGTCGAACAGCCGCCCGCCCTGCCCCGCCGCGCTGGCCGTCACCGTGCCCGTGCCGTCCACCAGCCGGGCGGACGCGGAGAAGCGTCCGACGCGCGCGGTGCCATAAAGCAGCCCGCGCCCCTGTATCGACCCCTCTATGGCGGTCGCTTCCGGCCTCAGCAGGATCGATCCCCGGATCGTGCCGCGCCCGACGGCGAGCCGGGGCGGCCCGGCAAAGCGCGCTCCGTTGAAGGACAGGTCCAGCAATATCTGCTGGACATCCTCGACCAGCGCGAACCGTATCGGTCCCTTCACCGGCCCCGTCACGTCCAGCACGCCCACCAGCCCGCCGCCCACCGGCGCCAGCGTCCCGCTCGCGACGGCATCGCTGACCTTCAATTGGGCGACGGCGATCTGCGCGTCCGCGTCCTTGGGCAGCAGAATGGCGCCCCGCCCGGTGAACGGCCCCAGGGTCGAACCGCCCTCCGCCGTGAAATCATAGCCCGCATCGGTCGGCACGAGCAGCGCATGCACGTCCTTCAGGCCCAGCGCCTTCATCGGGCTGGCCAGCAGCAGATCGACCCTGGGATGGTCGATCTTGCCGTCCAGGCCCAGCCGGAAGGGCCCATAGCTCCTGTGGCTGCCGGAGCCGGTGAAATGGAACAGCCCGTCCGGCGTGCGATATCCCTCGGCATTGATGCGGATCGCGGGGGCGGCCAGCACGAGGCGGCCGAAGCGGACGCGCCCCTCGCTGTCCAGCGAGAGGTCGGAGGTGACCTGCGGCAATCCCCCGCCCAGCCCGCGCAGGAAGGCGTTGTCGAGGCGGCGCATCACGGCCCGCGCCTTGCCCGAAACGGCAAGGGCCGATCCGCTGCGGCTGACGGCATCGATCCGGCTCGACAGGTCGATGCGGCCGAATTTGGGGATTTCCACGCCCCTGATGTCGCCGGTGAAGCCCGCATTATAGCTGCCGCGCCGGAAATCCGCGAGCAGGATCACCTGTCCGTCCAACTTGCTGGAGCGCAGCGCCACGGGCTTGCTCGTCAATATGCCGTCCCTGATCTGCGCCAGTCCCCGGATCGACAGGTTGCGCAATATGTCGTCGATGACGGGATCGTTCAGCGCCACGCGCTTCGCCGTCAGGTCGAGCGGGACGACAGTGGTTCCATTGAGGTCCAGCCGCCCCTTGCCCGCCGAACGCAACCCCTCGATCCGCGTCTTGCCGAGGGAGAGTTGCCGCGCGGTGAGCAGATATTCATAGGCCGCGGTCGCAAAGGGTCCCCGTAATCGCATCCGCGCCACCAGGCCGTCGCTGGATGCATTCTTCAGCAGCACGCCCGCGCGGGGAATGGACAGGTCCAGGAGGAGATTGTCGAAGCTCGAACGGCCCAGGTCTATGCCGCCGCTGGCATCCAGCCGCAACGCGCCGGACTGGATCTGCAAATGCCCCTTCACGACGCGGGCGGCCAGGGTGCCGTCGGCCTCTATCGCCATGCGCGGCGCGGCGAGGCGGCCCGCCAGACCGCCGCCGAATGCCGCCGCCTCGACCATGCCCCTGATCTTCGCCCTGCCCTCGCTCTGGCTGATGTCGATGCGGGAGGGGGCCGTGCCCTCGATGGCCAGCAGCGCCTGCCCCTTCCACAGCTTCCAGTCGCCATCGCCGGTCACCCGCCCGACAAAGGGCCGCCCGATGCCGCTCAGGCGCGCCAGCACGCCGTCCTTCGGCGCGACGGCCAGCGCTTCCAGGTCGAAACGGTTATTGTCGGGACGGCTGTCGAGCGACAGGCGAACAGCGTCCCCCGCATCCAGCGACCGGGCGTCCAGCGCCACGATCGCCCGGCCGGACCGTATGTCCGCCCTCCCCTTGACGAAGGCGATGCGCGCCTGCCCCGCTATCGCCTTGCCCAGTTCGATCCGCTCGATGCGCAGGTCGGCGAGGCGGATGTCGAATCCGGGCAGGATCGGCTTCTTCTCGCCGCTCGGCTTCAACTGCGGCATGCGGTCGATCCGGGCGCGGGGGATATGGAGGCGGTCTATGTCCAGCCGGTTGGAGAACCAGGCAAAGGGATACCAGTCGAGATAGGCGACCGGTATCTGCGCGACCATGCCATTGGGATCGCCCAGCCGGATATCGCGCAGGACCATGCGCTTGTAGACGCTGCCCTCTATCCGGCCCAGCCCGATGCGCAGGCCCGACGCAGGCCGCAGCGCGGAGATGCGCGCGGCGAGGAAGCGGTGGCCGGACGGGGTGTCGATCCACCACAGGCCGGTCCCGGCGGCGGCCAGCAGCAGCGCCAGCAGGCCGAGCAGCCAGGACTGCCAGCGCCCGCCCCGGCGCCTGCGCGGCGGGGGTGCGGGCGCTGGCGCGGCGCCCTCCTCCGGCTCCTGCCCGCTCAAAAGGCCTGCCCCAGCGAGACATAGACGCCGATGCGCGGATCGCCCGGCTGCGGATTGATCGGCGTGCCGACATCGACGCGGATCGGGCCGAAACTGCTGTAATAGCGCACGCCTATGCCTGCGCCGACGCGCATCTCCCTGATCGAGGGCCAGGGATCGGAATCGATGGTGCCCGCGTCGACGAAGGGGACGATCCCGAACTGGTTCTGGCTGCCGAAGCGGTAGCGCGCCTCGATGGAGATCTCGCCCAGGCTTCGCCCGCCGACCGGATCATTGTTGAGGTCGCGCGGGCCGATGGCCTGATAGGCATAGCCGCGCACCGATCCGCCGCCGCCCGCATAGAAGCGCCGCGTCGGCGCTATGCGGTCGGCCGCCGCGCCCACTATGGTGCCCAGCCGGAACCGCCCCGCCAGCGTCAGCCGCTCCGACGCGGGCAGATAGGCGCTGGCGTCCACCTGCGCGCGGACATAGCCGAACGTGCCGTCCTGGAAGGAGAGTTCCGGCGACAGGCGGCCCGACATCCGGAAACCGCGCCTGGGGTCCAGCAGGTCGTCCGTTCCGTCATAGCCGAGATTGCCCGGCAGGGCGGCGATGAAATAGCGGCGGCGGCGCGGCGTCAGCGTGGCGCCATACAGGTCGCGCTCGTCCGACACGATCAGCTCCGTCCCCACCGACCAGGCCCATTTCTTCTGGAAGAGGATATTCGTCTGCTTCTCGAAACTGGTGCTCAGCGTCAGCGAGGTCGCGTCATAGGCATCCTGGTTGAGGTTGCTGAAGATGAGCTGCGTGTTGAGGATGCGGTCGCGCCGGCCCAGATTGCTGCGGCGGAAACCCACGCTCGCGCTCTGCTCCTGCGTGCCCAGCACGCCGCGCAGGGTCAGCGCGCCTTCCGGCGGGAAGAGATTGCGATGCTGCCAGCTGAGCGCGGCCCGCGCGCCCTCGCCCGTGCCATAGCCCAGTTCGCCCGCGATGGTGCGCGGCGGCGCCCTGGTGAGGGCGATGTCCAGGTCGACCAGATCGTCCGCCTCGCCCTTTTCCGGCGTGATCTCGGCGCTGCCCACCAGCCCCGTCGCCACCAGCGCGCGCTTGAGGTCGGTGATGTCGCTCTGCTCATAGGGTTCGCCCGGATCGAAACGGGCGATCTCGCCCACATGCTTCGCGCTGAACGGCGGGTCGCCCGTCACCTTCAGCCGTCCGTAGCGCCGATATCCCCCCGTCTCCACGATGACGTCCAGCATCGCGTCACGATCGTCATGATCGACGCGCAGCACCGGCTCCTCGACCTTCGCAAAGGGATAGCCGCCCTCGGCCAGGCCCGTGCGCAGCTTCTCCGTCGAGGCGAGGATCAGGTCGGTATCCGCCGGATCGCCCGGCTTCACCGTGAACAGGGCGCGCAGCTTCACCTCGCGCGGCTCCGCGGGCGACAGGCCGCTCACCGTCACCTCGCTCAGCCTGTACAGGTCGCGCGGGGTGATATCGAGCGTGACGTCGAGATATTGGCCGCCGCGCGACGGCGGCGCGTCGAGCTGGTAGGTGATGCGCGCATCATAATAGCCGCGCGTGCGCATCAACTGGTCGAGCAAGTCCACATCCGCCCGCGCGCGCCGCGTGATCTGGGCGATATTGGCTTCCTCGTCCTCATCCTTGCGCAGTTCCGATGCGGCGTCGAAGCGCGCCTTGAACAGGGCGTCCGCAACGGCGTCCACCCCCTTCAGCACGACGTCGTAATGAAGCGGGAGGGCGGGATCGATCCGGGCCAGCCGCTCCGCCTGCCGGGCCGCCTCGTCCGCATTGGCGTCCAGCGCGGGCAGCGGCACGACGCCCGGTCCCTCCGGCAGGCCCGCCAGCGGATCGGCCATGGCGGGCGCGGGCGCGGGCAGGAGCGCCGCGTCGTCCGCGCCCAGATCGGGCCAGTCCAGCCCGATATCGGGCATGCTGTCGAGACCGGTGGAGGATATGGGCGCATCCAGCGGCGGCAGGCCCTGCTGCCGCGTCTCCTCCTGCCGCTGCGCCCCCTGCTGCTGCGCCAGGGCCGCCACGGGATGGACGAGCGCCAGCAACAGTCCAGCCGCGATCATCGCCGCCGCTGCCCCAGCCGGGTCGGGTTGCCGGATGCTGCTCGACGATCGGCGATCCATTCCCACCCTGTAGCCCGATTCGCGCATCCGTCACCAGACGCGCGAGGGAAAGCGTTCGTTCCGCTGCCGTGTCAGAAGGAGGATTCGATGAGGCGGAGCAGGTCGCGCGCGGGACTGTTGCCCGGCCGCGCGCCGGGTTGGGGCCGGTCGATCAGCTGCTCCTCCAGCCGCTGAGCCCGCATATAGAGGCTTTCGCTGGCCGCGATCAGGACGCGCATGTCGGACGGCAGGTCGCGCGTGGTGTAATGATCGGTGGCCGCCGCGTCGCCCAGCCTGTATTTCTCGCTGCGCGCCTCCTGCATGTCGATCTCCCCGCGCAGCAGCGCCCTGCGGCTCAGCAGCCAGGCGATCACCTGCATCAGGCGCGTCGTGATCTTCAACGCCTCGCAGGAGAACTGGACCCGCTCCATCGGCTCCAGCAATTCGCGCTCCACCGCGGCGCCCTTCTCCAGATAGCCCCGCGCCTCGTCGGCCAGAACCATGGCCTCGACATAGAGGTCGTCGATCAGCTTCCCGTCCATCACGAACAGGCGATTGGCAGCAGAGTCGGTCATCCTCTTTTGCTGCCATAGCGAAAGGGTCCTGTCAGGAGTCCTTAAGCACGTTTCTGGGGATAAGTCGGGCCGGTCCAGGCCCGATCCGGAACAGTCGGAACGAAAGCGTATCGACGTCAGGCGATGATGTCCGGCACGAGGCTGTCCTCAAGCAGCGTGATCTCGTCCCGCAGGCGCAGCTTGCGTTTCTTGAGTCGGGCAAGTTGCAGCTGGTCGGGCATCGGCCCCTCGCCCAGCGCCAGGATCGCGCAGTCGAGGTCACGGTGTTCAACCCGCAGAATCTCCAGCCGTTGCGCGATTTCTTCAGGTGTCATGGCGAGCCACCCCTTATCATGCCCCGCCGCGCCGTGACCAGTTCACGCATAAAAAAATCTCGGTTCGCCGCTAAGCGCGGGGAGGCGGGAGACAAATGCCGCGAATCATGATTTACTCCTCTGTCTTGATGTTGGGCCAAGGAGGAATCATCATGGATTCAAGCCATATTTCCGCACTTAACGCCAAACATGCGGGCCTTGAACAGAGACTCAAGGCCGAGTCGACCCGGCCCCTGCCGGACACCGTGCTCGTCGCGACGCTCAAGAAGCAAAAGCTCGCGATCAAGCAGGAAATCCACAACCTCACCCACTGACGAACGGACCGCCGGTCACCGGTTCGAACCGGCACAGACCGCCGCATCGACCATGACGACGGAGGGGTCATTCCTTCTCCGGCCGGTGGTTTGCGTCCGGCGACGGATCGCCGCCCCGGCGGCGATCCGGTTTGGCCCTGACCCGGCGGTGCCCGGCGCCGCCGGGGCTTGCCGACTGTCCCGGATCATTTCCGGCTGACGGCGCTTATCAGGGGAATGTTACGGATTGGCGGCGTTCCGCCGATAGCTGCGACGCGCCTCAGCGGATGCGTTCCACGACTGCCGACCCCCGGCATGGGAATTCATCGTTCGCGGTCTGGAACACACCGGGCACCCCTCTTCCGGCTCGTCCCGGAAGCGGATGAATTGGATCGGCCCGCTTCGTCATTCAAGATCCTGCCGGGATGGATCGACAATCAGAAATTCCGAATTCCCGAATGATTATGCCGGTCCACATTCCACTTCGTCATGCTGAACCTGTTTCAGCATGACGGTTTCAGAAAGCGATGGCGCGGTGCAAGGCTGAATGTCGATCCGGCCTAGCGCGTACCGCGAAAACGCACGGGCTGAACCGCTTCGCCCAGGGACCGGAAGGGTTGGGGCGCGGGGGCGACTTGCGCCTTTTCGCTCGACACCGGACGACGGGCCGCGAGCGGATCGATCCGGTCGTCGAAGACCAGGCCGACCCGGCCGTCACGGCACCAGCTCACGCTGGCGGCGATATCGCCTGCCCCGCGCAGGGCCAGGGTGACGCGATCCCCGTCCGTCAACCGGACATCGCAATCCGCCATCAGGCCGGTGGCGGACAGGTTGCGGATGCGGACAGGCCCGATGGACTTGCCGCTGCCCTCGGCATGCAGCTCGGCCTTCAGGAACAGGCTGTCGCGCTTGGCAGCGCGGTTCGAGGAAGGGGCGTCATCGGTCATATGCGGCTCGGGCCTGATCGCAGCGAAAGGGAAGACCCGCATTGTCTATGGGACAATGTTGAACAAAGACTTGACGCGCGCCTTTCCCACCGCGCGCGCCCGGTCAATCGTCGCGCGAGACCTTTTCCTGCCGCTCGTGGCGCTCCTGCGCCTCGACCGTCATCGTGGCGATGGGACGGGCTTCCAGGCGGCCGAGCGAGATCGGGTCGCCCGTCACCTCGCAATAGCCATATTCGCCATCGTCGATCCGCCGCAGCGCCGCGTCGATCTTGGAGATCAGCTTGCGCTGGCGGTCGCGCGTGCGCAGTTCGATCGACCAGTCCGTCTCGCTCGACGCCCGGTCATTCAGGTCCGGCTCGCGCAACGGCTCGTTCTGAAGGACGGCGAGGGTGGTTTCCGCCTCGTTCAGTATCTGCTTTTTCCAGTCCAGCAGCTTTCGCCGGAAATATTCGAGCTGCCGGGGATTCATGAACTCTTCGTCGGCCGAGGGGCGATAGCCCTGCGGCAATTCCACTCCACGGTCTCCCGAGGGCGTAGAATCCTCAACGGGAGGCACCAGCGTTGACATCCCATACTCTCCGTCGCTTGGGGCGATGCCGCTACCACCACACCCGGTTCGCGGGGCGGCCTATACTGCGCCACGGGACGCGAAACAAGCGGGGCGACAGCGAATGGCTCCCGGCCGGTCGACAGCGTTAGCCGTCCTGCGCTGTACCGTGGCTGAACCATTTCGGGTCAGCCGGAAAGCGCAATTGTGCCAATGTCAAAATATTTCTTCGGCAATTGTACCAATATTGGACATTAACCATGATGTTTACCAGGTTCGCCCACTATTGGGACAGTAGTCGTCCGACCAGAGTTAATCACCGTTGCGGTTAAGATTTTGTTTTGCTCTTTCCAGTACGACCGCGCGTTGGTGGCATGGGGAAAGCCGCCGCGGACATTATAGAGAGAGAAGCAGAACATGTCTGTACGAACGGCCCTTGCGAAATTGTGCGCATGCGCATGCGGCGGCGCCCTTTTGGGCGGCGGTGCGATGCAGGTCATGCATGCGCCGCGCCCGGCGGTTCATCACAAGGCCAAGCCGAAGGCAGTCAAGCGCATCGTCCGGAAGGGGCCGGTCAAGCGCGTCGCCGTGAAGCGCGCGCGCCGCACCGTCAAGACCGTGCTGAGCTGCCCGCCCAACTATGTCCTGTCCGGCGGTGCCGGTGCCGCCGTTGCCGCGCCCGCCGTCCATTATGGCGCGGCCAGCTATGGCGCGCCGGTGCCGCGCGGCCCGGTCCCCCTTGGCGGCCCGGTCTATGGCCGTCCCGGCGACGGCGCGACCTTCGCCCATAGCGCTCGGAGCGGCAGCTATGGCGAGAGCCATTGGGCGACCGGCGGCGGCGCGCAGCATGTCGCGGGCGGCATTTCGGGCGGCGCCACGCATTGGGCGGACGGAACGCTCGCGGCGGCGGGCCGGCATGGCGCCGTCTCCACCGGCAGCGGCTCCGGCAGTTCGGTCAGCCGCAGCGCGAGCGCCAGCAGCGTGCGCAAGCGCACGACCACCACGACCACCACCCGCACCGTCTCCTATGGCGGCGGCTATTATGAGGGCGCGTCGCAGGTCGCCGGAGTCGGCGGCGGCGTGTGCGTCCGCGCGGGCGCGGTGGCCCAGCCCGCCGTCTTCGTGCCCACCGTGTTCAACGCCCCGCTGGTGGAATTCAGCGGCAGCAGCACGGGCGGCGGCGGCGGATTCTGGGGCGGCGGCGGTGGCGGCTTCTTCGGCGGCGGCGGCTTCTTCGGGGGCTTTTTCGGCGGGAGCAGCAGCGGCGGCAGCAGCGGCGCGATCGTGGTATCCTCCACCTCCACGGGCGGCATCAGCACCTCCACCTCGTCCGGCAGCATCAGCACCTCCTCCGGCAATGTCAGCACATCGTCGGGCGACGTCAGCACGTCGTCAGGCAATGTCAGCACCAGTTCCGGCAATGTCAGCACGTCCTCCGGCGATGTCAGCACCTCCTCAGGCGTCTCGACCTCATCGGGCAATGTCAGCACCTCCTCGGGCAATGTGAGCACATCGTCCGGCGTCAGCAGCTCCTCGTCGAGCAGCTCGTCTTCCTCCTCCTCGTCATCCTCTTCCTCCTCCTCTTCGAGCAGCAGTTCCTCCTCGGGCGGCGGCGGCAAGGGCCACGGTCATGGCCACGGCCATGGCTCCAGCGGTTCGTCCGGATCGTCCGGCTCCAGCGGATCGTCAGGGTCCAGCGGCTCTTCGGGGTCCAGCGGATCGAGCGGGTCGTCCTCCTCATCCTCCAGCTCGTCCTCGTCGAGCAGTTCCTCCTCTTCCTCGGGTTCCTCCGGATCAAGCGGCTCCTCGGGGTCCAGCGGCTCCTCGTCCTCGACGGGCAGCTCGACCGGCTCCTCCTCGGGTTCGACCGGTTCCAGCGGCAGTTCCTCGTCGTCGTCGAGCAGCAGTTCCTCCTCTTCATCCTCCTCCAGCACCAGCTCGGGCAGCACCAGCTCGGGTTCGAGCAGTTCGAGCGGCGGCCATGACGTGCCCGCTCCGCCCATGCTCGGCCTGTTCGCGGGCGCGGTCGCGGCGTTGTTCGCGCGCCGCCGGTTCCAGCGCCGCCGGGGCTGATTTCCGCTCCGCCGGACCGGATGCCAACTTGAAAGCTGGCGGCCGAGCCTTCATAGGCTTGGCCGCCATGCATGACATCAGATCCATCCGCGAAAATCCGGCAGCCTTCGACGCGGGCCTCGCCCGCCGGGGACTGGAACCGGCCGCCCAGGCCCTTCTCGACATCGATGCCGGGCTGCGCTCCGTCGCGACGCAGGCGCAGGCCAGCCTTGCCCGCCGCAACGAGGCGAGCAAGGCCATCGGCCAGGCCATGGCGCGGAAGGACGCGGCCACGGCCGATGCCCTCAAGGCGGAGGTCGCCGCGCTCAAGGACGGACTGCCCGCCCTGGAGGCGCGCGAGCGCGAACTGTCCGCCGCCCTCGCCGACCGCCTGCTCGCCATCCCCAATATCCCCGCCGAGGATGTGCCGGAGGGCGCGGACGAGGCGGACAATGTGGAGCAGGCCCGCTGGGGCGAGCCGCGCCGGTTTGATTTCCCACCGCGGGACCATGCCGATTTCGGCCCCGCCCTCGGCCTCGATTTCGAAGGGGCCGCCGCCATGTCGGGCGCCCGCTTCGCCGCCCTGCGCGGCCCGGTGGCGCGCCTCCACCGCGCGCTCGCCCAGTTCATGCTGGACAGGCAGACCGGGCAGAACGGCTATGAGGAGGTCAACCCGCCGCTTCTCGTCCGCGACGAGGCGCTGATCGGCACCGGCCAGCTTCCCAAATTCGCAGAGGACCTGTTCCGCACCACCGACGGCCGATGGCTCATCCCGACCGCCGAGGTCAGCCTGACCAACCTCGTGCGCGAGCAGATACTGACCCAGGCGCAGCTCCCGATCCGCTTCGCCGCCCTCACCCCCTGCTTCCGCTCGGAGGCCGGCTCGGCGGGCCGCGACACGCGCGGCTTCATCCGCCAGCACCAGTTCGAGAAGGTGGAGCTGGTGGCCATCTGCGCGCCCGACCAGTCGGAGGCGGAGCACCGGCACATGCTCGCCAGCGCGGAGGGCATATTGCAGGCATTGGGCCTTCCCTATCGCCGCGTCCTGCTCTGCACCGGCGACATGGGCTTCGGCGCGCGCAAGACCTTCGACCTCGAAGTCTGGCTGCCCAGCCAGGACACATATCGCGAGATCAGCTCCATCTCCAATTGCGGCGAGTTCCAGGCACGCCGCATGAACGCCCGCTATCGGCCCGCCACGGAGGGTGTCGCCGAAAAGGGCACGCGCTTCCTCCACACCCTCAACGGATCGGGCCTCGCGGTCGGCCGCACGCTCGTCGCCGTGCTGGAAAACTACCAGCAGGCCGACGGCAGCGTCACCGTGCCGGAAGCGCTGCGGCCCTATATGGGCGGCATAGAGATAGTGAGGCCCCGCTGATGCGCATCCTGCTGAGCAATGACGACGGCTATCACGCCCCCGGCCTGGAGGTTCTGGAGACCATCGCCCGCACCCTGTCGGACGATGTGTGGATCGTCGCGCCCGCCGAGGAGCAGTCCGGCGCCTCGCACAGCCTCACCCTCTCCCGCCCGCTGCGCATCCGCCGGCATGGGGAGAAGCGCTACAGCGTGTCCGGCACGCCCACCGATGCGGTCGCCATGGCCATCGGTCATCTGATGAAGGACAATCCGCCCGATCTGGTTCTGTCGGGCGTGAACCGGGGCGCCAACCTGGCGGAGGACGTGACCTATTCGGGCACCGTCGCCGCCGCGATGGAAGGGGCGATCTACGGCGTGCGCTCCATCGCGCTCAGCCAGGTCTATTCGCGGGAGGGCGCGGGCGATGCCGTCCCCTTCGACGCGGCCATCGCATGGGGCGAGCGCGTCATCCGCTCGCTGCTCGCCGTGCCCGCCCGGCGCAACATGCTGGTCAATGTCAACTTCCCGCCCATCGGCGCGGACGCGGTGAAGGGCGTGCGCGTCGTGCGCCAGGGTTTCCACGCCGTCGACCGCACCCGCATCGTCGAGGGGACGGACCCGCGCGGCTACAAATATTACTGGTTCGGCCTCGGCATGAGCGACTCGGTGCCCGCGGGCACGGACCTGGAGGCGAATGCGCAGGGCTATGTCACGGTTACGCCGCTCCACTACGACCTGACCCATGACGGATCGCTGGAATCGCTGGCGGAGGCCTTTCGCTGACGCAGCGCCCAGGGCCGATCGACATCAGCCCATTGCCCTCCGGCGGCGGCAATGGCAGTCTGACGGCCGCATGCGCATCCGTGACGACCCGCGCCAGCCCGCCCCCGCCTTCCTGCGGCGCCGGTCCGGCATGCCGGTCTGGGCCGATCTCGCCTGGCGCGTGGCCCTCATCATCGGCATGGTCGCGATCGTCCTGATCGTCCACTGGATCGAACGGGACGGGCTGCGGGACAATCTGGACGGCCGGATCAGCTTCATCGACGTCCTCTATTTCACCACGGTTACCGTGACGACCGTCGGCTATGGCGACATCGTGCCGGTCAGCAACGGCACCCGCCTGTTCGAAACCTTCATCGTCACGCCGATCCGCATCTTCGTCTGGCTCGTCTTCCTGGGGACGGCCTATCATTTCGTCTTCCGCAACACATGGCACAGGTGGCGCATGGCCCGCATCCAGCAGGAATTAAGGGATCATATCGTCCTGCTGGGCTTCGGCACCAGCGGGTCGGAGGCCGCGCGGGAACTGGTCGCGCGCGGGGTGGAACCGGCCGAAATGGTCGTCATCGACCGCGACGACGGCGCCATCGCCCTGGCGGAGGCCATGGGCTGCAACGTGCTGAAAGGCGATGCGACGCGCGACCGGATCCAGTCGGACGTGCGGGTGGACCGGGCGCGCGCGATCATCATCTCCGCCGGGCGCGACGACACATCCATCCTGATGACGCTGACCGCCCGCCATCTCGCCCCGTCCGTGCCGATCAGCGTCGTGGTGCGGGCCACCGACAATGAACTGCTGGCGGCGCAGGCCGGGGCCACGACCGTCATCAATCCCGCCAGCTTCGCCGGGCTGCTGCTCGCGGGGTCCAGCCAGGGCCTGCACATCGCCCATTATCTCTCCGACCTCGCCAATGCGGAGGGGCGCGTGAAGCTGTCGGAGCGGAGTGTCCGGCCGGAGGAGATAGGCTGGCCCCTCTCCGCCATCACCACCGGGCTGGGCGTGCGCATCTATCGCGGTGGCCGCCCGTTCGGCTTTGACGAGGCGGAGGCGAAAAGCCTTCAGGCGGGCGATTGCATCGTGGAGATCACCGGGTCCGCCGACGCCGGATAACGGCCCGGACGATCCCCGAACAGCGGGGCGTGACTTTTCCCGCGCAAATCACTATGTGCGCGCGATCCATGGCAACGAAACTCCCTTCCCCGCCGAAAGTCGGCATGGTGTCGCTCGGCTGTCCCAAGGCATTGGTGGACAGCGAACGCATCCTCACCAAGCTGCGCTCGGACGGCTATGACCTGTCGCCCGACTATGCGGGCGCTGATGTCGTGCTGGTCAACACCTGCGGCTTCCTCGACAGCGCCAAGGAGGAATCGCTGGAGGCGATCGGCGAGGCGATGGCGGAGAATGGCCGCGTCATCGTCACCGGCTGCATGGGCAACGAGGCGGAGGTGATCCGCGCCCGCTTCCCCGACGTGCTCGCCGTGACGGGCGCGCATCAATATGAGGCGGTGGTGAACGCCGTCCACGATGCCGCGCCGACCGTGCCCAATGCCTTCGTGGACCTGGTGCCGGAGGGCGGGCTGAAGCTGACCCCGCGCCATTACAGCTATCTCAAGATTTCGGAGGGCTGCAATCATCGCTGCTCCTTCTGCATCATTCCCTCCATCCGCGGCGACCTCGCCAGCCGCCGCATCGACGCCGTGCTGCGCGAGGCGGAGAAGCTGGTCGCGGCCGGGACGCGGGAATTGCTGGTCATCAGCCAGGACACCTCCGCCTATGGGGTCGATGTCCGCCACGAACCGCGCCTGTGGAAGGGGCGGGAAGTCCGCACCCACATGACCGACCTCGCGCGGGCATTGGGCGAACTGGGCGTCTGGACGCGCCTCCATTATGTCTATCCCTATCCCCATGTGGATCAGGTGATCCCGCTGATGGCGGAGGGCAAGCTGACGCCCTATCTGGACATTCCCTTCCAGCATGCCTCGCCAAGGGTGCTGAAGGCCATGAAGCGCCCCGCCAATGAGGCGAAGGTGCTGGACCGCATCCGTTCATGGCGCGCCATGGC
The DNA here is from genome assembly GCA_047602685.1 of Sphingobium sp. Taxonomy (GTDB): domain Bacteria; phylum Pseudomonadota; class Alphaproteobacteria; order Sphingomonadales; family Sphingomonadaceae; genus Sphingobium. Next base: position 5,248 of record JASGGS010000053.1, on the reverse strand, counting down.
CCCCGACATCGCGATCCGCTCCTCCTTCGTCGTGGGCTTCCCCGGCGAGACGGAGGAGGATTTCCAGTATCTCCTGAACTGGCTGGAGGAGGCGCGGCTCGACCGCGTGGGCGCCTTCCGCTTCGAGCCGGTGGAGGGCGCCGCCGCCAACGCCCTGCCCGGCGCCGTGCCGGAGACGGTGAAGGAGGAGCGCTACGCCCGGATCATGGAATTGACCGCGCGCATCTCCGCCGAGAAGCTGGCGGCGAAGGTGGGCCGCACGCTGCCCGTCATCATCGACGAGGTGGGCGAGGCGGACGAGGACGGCTCGGTCGGCGCGACGGCGCGGTCGCAGGCCGACGCGCCGGAGATCGACGGCAATGTCTTCCTGCGCGACGTGCAGGACAGGCACCCCGCGCTCAAGGCGGGCGACATCATCTCCGTGCAGGTCGAGGATTCCGACGAGCACGACCTGTACGGCGTGCCTGCCTGAGACTGGAGGGGGCGTGAGGCGGAACGGCCTTTGGCAGAAGATCGGCCCTCGCTCCGGGCAAGGATGAGATCGGGACGGGATCGGGATGGGATCGGCGCTTGCCGGACGCACTGCCCACCCTGCTTCAATCGGCCGCCAAGCCTTCCCATGGTCCTGCGAAGGCAGGAACCCAGGGTAACCCGGCACTCCTTCTCCCCGACTTCTGCTTCCGCGGGGCACGCCGCTCCGCCCCTAAATATTACCCGTATAAAAATAAGAAAAGCCTGCCAGAACAGTCCAATGGGGTCGGGAAGCCAGTGATCTTATCAATAACCCCGCACCCTCCCGAACCTGCGCCTGCATCGAGCGGAAGCCAGAAAAAAGGCCCTTCCGAAACGAAAGGGCCTTGCCGGATCAGAAGACAGGGCCGGATCAGAAGACAGGTTCGTTCGCCGGATCGTCCGGGTCGCCCAGCGGCGTGGACGCGGTATGGATGCCGCATTCCACCTTGTCCCAGCCGCGCCAGCGGCCCGCGCGCGGGTCTTCGCCCGGCAGCACCTTGGACGTGCAGGGTTCGCAGCCGACGGACAGATATCCCTGCGCCTCCAGCGGATGGCGCGGCAGGTCGTGCGCCTCGAAATAGGCATCCAGCCTCGCCTTGTCCCAATCGCCCAGCGGGTTGAGCTTCAGGCGCCCGTCCTCCACCTCGAAACGGGGCAGATTGGCTCGCGTGTGCGACTGGAAGGCCTTGCGGCCGGAAATCCACGCATCCAGCCCATCCTTGGCGCGGGCCAGCGGCTCCACCTTGCGGATTTCGCAGCAGCCGTCGGGATCGTAGGACCAGCGCAGGCCGGTCTCGTCCTTCCTGGCCAGCACCGCCGCCTCGGGCGTCACCGTCTGGCTGTCCGTAAAGCCCAGCCGCTCGACCAGCGTGGTGCGATAGTCCAGCGTCTCCGGGAACATCTTGAGCGTATCGACAAAGACGACCGGGACGCTCTTGTCCGCCTCCGCGATCAGATGCAGCAGCACCGCGCTCTCCGTCCCGAAGGAGGAGACGACGCCGACACGGCCGAGCGTGCCCTCGGCAAGGATCGCGCGCAGCATGGTCAGCGTATCGACCCCCTCGAACCGCGCATTGAGCGCGTCCGCGTCGGCCTGCGTGAAGCGGGGCCGGGCATCGATCACATCCAGCTTGCGGGCAGGCTCAGCCATGACGCCGCTTCCAGATCGGAGTCTCGTGGATGCCGACTTTCTGATAGACTTCGGGATAACGGGCCAGCGTCGCGTCCAGCACCGCGCGGTCGACCGGCGCCCTGGGCGCGAAGCTGTCGAAGCCGCAGCGCCGCAGCGCCGGGATCTGGTCCGCCAGCACGTCGCCCACCGCGCGCAACTCGCCCTCATATCCCGCCTCGCGCAGGATCGCCGCGGACGAATAGCCGCGCCCGTCGCCAAAGGCCGGGAAATTCACCTCGACCAGCGACAACCGGTCGAGATCGGGCAGCAGCAGGCGGGCATCCTCGCCCGGCTCGATGCGGACGGCGGTCGCATTGCTCTGGCCCGCGAAGCTGTCCACGCTGACGGCCGGTTCCTGGCTGGCCGCGTCGTCGCGGAAGGAAATGACATCAGCCATAAATGGCCTCCTTGAACGGGTCCATGCCGATGCGGCGATAGGTGTCGAGGAAACGCTCCCCCTCCTCCCGCCGGGCGAGATAGACATTGGTCGCCTTCTCGATGGCATCCACCACGCCGTCCTCGTCAAAGCCGGGACCGACGATCCGGCCGAGGCTGGCATCCTGCGCGCCGGAACCGCCGAGCAGGAGCTGGTAATTCTCCTTGCCCCGCCGGTCGACGCCCAATATGCCGATATGCCCGGCATGATGATGGCCGCAGGCATTGATGCAGCCGGAAATCTTGAGCTTCAGTTCGCCGATGTCCCGCTGCCGGACCGGGTCCGCGAAACGGGCGGCGATCTTCTGCGAGACGGGGATCGAACGGGCATTGGCCAGGCTGCAATAATCAAGGCCGGGGCAGGCGATGATGTCGGTGATGAGGTCCAGATTGGCCTCCGCCAGACCCACCCCGCGCAGCGCCTGCCACACGGCATGGAGATCGGACTTCTTCACGGAGGGCAACACCACATTCTGCGCATGGGTGATGCGCAGCTCGTCAAGGCTGTACTTCTCCGCCAGCTCCGCGATCAGGTCGATCTGCGCCGACGAGGCATCGCCCGGAATACCCGCAATGGGCTTCAGGGAGATATTGACGATGGCATAGCCCGGCGCCTTGTGCGCGGCGGTCTGCTGATCCACCCAGAGGGCGAAGTCGGGATCGCTGCGGTCGATCTCCTCCGGCAGGCCGGTCTCATAGGCCGGGTCGGCGAAATGGGCACGGATGCGGTTCAGCTCGGCGACCGGCGGGTCGATGCCGAGCGTCTTCATATGCGCCCATTCCTTCTCGACCTGGCGCCTATACTCCTCGACGCCCAGTTCGGAGACGAGGATCTTGATCCGCGCCTTGTACTTGTTGTCGCGGCGGCCATAGCGGTTGTACACGCGCAGCGCGGCCTCGACATAGGAGATAATCTCGTCCTCGGTGACGAAATCCTTGATCTCCGGCCCGACAATCGGGGTACGCCCCATGCCGCCGCCCGCAAAGATGCGCGCGCCGACCACGCCGTCCCGCTCCACGAGCTGGATGCCGATATCGTGGAGGCGCATGGCCGCGCGATCCTCCTCCGCCGCGATCACGCAGATCTTGAACTTGCGGGGCAGATAGGTGAATTCCGGGTGGAAGCTCGACCACTGGCGCAGCAATTCCGCCCAGGGGCGCGGATCGACCAGCTCGTCGGCCGCGACGCCCGCATATTGATCGGCGCTGATGTTGCGGATGCAGTTGCCGCTGGTCTGTATGGCATGCATCTCGACACTGGCGAGGTCGGCCAGGATATCGGGCGCATCCTCCAGCTTGATCCAGTTGTACTGGATGTTCTGGCGGGTGGTGAAGTGCCCGTAATCCTTGTCATATTTGCGCGCGATATGGGCCAGCATCCTCATCTGGCGCGCGTTCAGCGTGCCATAGGGTATGGCGACGCGCAGCATATAGGCGTGCAGTTGAAGATAGAGGCCGTTCATCAAGCGCAGCGGCCTGAACTGCTCCTCGGTCAGCTCGCCGGACAGGCGGCGCCGGGTCTGGTCGCGGAAATCGGCGACCCGCGCATCGACCATCGCCTGATCATATTGGTCATAAACATACATGGCGTCAGGCCTTCACGATCGGAATGTCGGTATTGATGGCAAGGTCGGTCCGGACCGTGGGACCGCTGGCGCGGATACGCTCCTTGATATGATGCGGCAGGGGACCGCTCGGCGTCTCGTCCGCTTCCACCAGATAGGCCACGTTCACGCGGCGCGCGGCGCTTTCGCGCTCGATGACCGCCTCGCCTTCCTGGCCCACGTCGACCGCTTCACCAATATGGCGCGACCAGCCCTTGCCGGTCCACCAGATCACATCACCGCTGCTCAGGTCGTTACCTGTCGCAAGTATCATTCCTGTTCCCCAAGCCCCTTCAATATGTCCAGCATCTGCAAGCCGCCGGCGCGGCTGCCCAGCCGGTCCTCGGCATCGGCCAATCCCGCCACATTGCCGACGACGATCACCGCCGGACTCTTCACGGCCTCGCGATGGACCATATCACCCAGATCGGCAAGCAGCGTCCTCAGCGCGCGCTGCTCCGGCCGCGTGCCGTTTTCCAGGACGACGACCGGCGTATCCGGAGAGAGGCCGTCCGCCATCAGCTTGTCGGCTATATCTTCCGCCGTCGCCACGCCCATATAGATGACGAGCGTGCGACCCTTGCCCGCCAGTCCCGCCCAATTCTGGTCGGTCAGGCCCTTGCACTGGCCCGCGACGAAGGTCACGGCGCTGGCGACATCGCGATGCGTGAGCGGCAGGTTCGCCGCCGCCGCGCAGCCGAGCGCAGCGCTGATGCCGGGAACGACTTCCACCCCGACGCCCGCCCGGCGGCAGGCTTCCAGTTCCTCGCCGCCGCGGCCGAAGATGAAGGGATCGCCTCCTTTCAGCCGCACCACCGTCCGGCCCGCCAGCGCATGCTCGACCAGCAGGGCGTTGATGCCCTCCTGCGGGACGCTATGGCGGCTGCGCGACTTCGCGACGGAAATGCGTTCAGCCGTGGCGGGCGCCATATCCAATATGCCGCCGCCGACCAGGCCGTCATGCACGATGACATCGGCCGAACCGATCAATCGGGCCGCGCGAACCGTCAGCAGGTCCGGATCGCCGGGGCCCGCACCGACCAGGTAGACCCGGCCTGAGGCGCCGGGCAGACCGGCATGTGGAAAGGGGCTGGGGGTGGTCATGGTGCGCGATATGGCAATAGTCCCCGCCAAGGCCAAGCGAATAAGCCTTGGGCTGGACGTAGCTAAACTATTATGCGCCTCCGCCCGACGGCTTCAGCGGTCCGCGATGATCTCGACCGGCTTGAGGCCTACGCCCACAAAGGCGCGCGGCTGCGCGGTTTCGGCCGAGGCGACGGGATAGGCGCAATGATCCGCCGCATAGGCCCCGCCGGGCCGATGATTGCCCGACAGCCCCGCCGCGCCCGCGGGAAAGCCCGCCACGGCTCCCGCCAGCGGCCTGTTCCAGTTCACCAGACCCGCCCGGCTCGCCGCCCAGAAGCGCTCATATTGCTCCTCCGACCCGCCGAACAGGGCGGCGGTCAGGCCGAAGCGCGTCGCATTCGCCTCCGCTATGGCCGCATCGAAATCCGGCACGCGCACG
>JASGGS010000052.1:0-22625 GCA_047602685.1 Sphingobium sp. | reverse complement strand
TGAGAACACGCTACCGATGCCCTGAAGACCCTCAGGGCCCACTCGCTGGACCGGTACCCCCCCCCCCGCAAAAGCATCTTCCAAGCGATCGATGGTCATTCGCTCGGTTGCCGATACCCGACCGCAGGAAGGGAAGGGGGTGGTGGATGGGTACCGGTATCGTGATCGCGCCGCCGGCCGCGTTCCGCTGCTCTACAAGGCCGATGACTTCCCCCATACGGACATCGAAACGGCATGAGAGCGATTTCGAGCAGACGTGCAGCTGGGGCAGTTGCCGGAGCTGCATATTGATGCGCACGGACCTCAATCACCTGCCCGCGGCCAAGCAGCGCGAGCTCGAACGCGTGGTCGAGATTATCTTCCAAGGGTTTCGCGAGGCGACGCAGAATGCGACCGGGCGGCGCCAGCAGTCGGCGCGGATCCTGAAGATCATCCTGTTCGATTACTATGCCCGCGTGGATGTAAGGATTCTCGAACTAAGGTAAACCTTGCACTTCCAGGCGGATAGTCGAGCACCAAATCTATTCCTGAAATGCCTCATAATCAGCAAGCCCAAGTCAGATCATCACTTCCCTTTTTCCACCGCGCGGTTGCGCGATTCAGCAAAGCAACTGAGGCAAGCGCACCGACACTGAGAGAGCCCGTCCATGAGATGAGGCCCAGCCCCTCGATCCAACCGCGTCGCGCGGGCCGCAGGATAGTCCAGAGCAGGATGGCGCCCCAGGTCAGGAACAGCGTATAGATTTCCCACTCGGCGCGTGATGCGATGCTGAGCGGCAGCAGACGGTTGGCGAGAAAATAGCCGGCGACCGCGGCGGGATATCCGGCCACGACCGCGATGTTGAGCCGCTCGACGATGCGAAAACCGAGATGGGGACGAGCGGGGTCCGGCAGGCGCTGGCGTCGCTTCGCCGTCCACAGGATCAGCCCGGCACCGTCCAGCACAGCGCTGGTATCGCCTCGCCGCATCCCCGGCTTTCGTTCCGCTGGCACCCAGAAGACCTGCGTGGTTGCAGAACTTTTCCCCGGCGGAGTGATGAACCAGTTCTTCGCCTCGGGCGCCTTCTTTTCCAGCCACGCCACCGCTGCCTCGGTCGCCCGCTCGGGTGAAGCCCGTCCGGACACCTCGGGCTGCATCCACCGGGTGATCTCCTCCTGGAAATAGGCGGCCGTACCGCTGACGAACATCGCGAACAGCAACCATCCGAGCAGCAGGCCGGTCCACGTGTGGAGCGAGGCCATCGACTGACGAAGGCTCTCGTTCACAGCCGGCCTCCGACGATGATCGAAACCACGTCAGTCCGCCAAGCACATAAGCCCGACACAGGCGAATATCATGAACGACGCCAGCGTCGCCGCAATCGACGCCTGGGCCGGATCCATCGGCAGAAATCGCGCGAGGCAGGCGACGATCGTCGTCGTAAGTGCGTAGTTCAGCGGCACGGCCGCCAGCACGCGCGCGGCGATCACCCACCCTTGGCTTGCGCCCGATCTTTGTGTCAGCCGTCATACGGTCAGAAGCGTCGTGACAGGCTGATCATGAAAGTGCGCGGCTCGCCCGGCGTGGTGCGTGTCAGCGAGGCCGTGGGGAAGTAGCGCTCGTTGAAGATGTTGCGAATGTTCGCCTGCGCCGACCATCCGCCGAAGCGATAGTAAAGTGCCGCATCCACGAGCACATAGCCATCGAGCATGAACGGCGCGGAGGATGACGATGCCGTGGCGGAAGGGCGATTGCTCTCATGGTGCAAGCCCAGGCCCGCTCCCAGATTGGCCAGCACACCGCTCTGGATGGTATAGCGGCTCCACAGGTTGACGATATGATGCGGAACGCTGCCTAGGCGCGATCCCACCAGCAGGCGGCTGTCAGCCGTGACCTTGGCGTCGAGATAGGTGTAGGCCGCCGTCAGTTCGAGGCCGGGCAACGGCCGCCACGCGCCTTCCAGCTCAACGCCTCGGGTACGCTGTTCGCCGGTCAGCACATAGGTGTTGGGTGGCGCGCCGGCGGAAAGATCGGCGGCCGCAACATTGGTTCGCGTCAACTGGAAGACCGTCGCCATGCCGGTAAGCGTACCGTCCTTTCGCGCGACCTTGAGGCCACCCTCGTAGTTCACCCCCCGTTCTGGAGGGAGCGAGGAACCGTCCGCAGCCAGATAGGAGCCTTGCGGATTGAACGACTTGGCGTAGTTGAAATATAGCGAGACGGCGTCGCTGAGACCAAAGGTCAACCCCGCTCGCGGACTGAAGGCGGTATCGCTTATCTTTGCGCCCGTTACGCCATTGCTGGTCGTCTGGCTGCTCGCCTTGTCCCAGCGCCCGCCGATCGTGAGCGTGAGCCACTTGCCCAGCTTCACATGGTCCTGAAGATAGAAACCGCGCTGCTTGTTCAATCCGACAGTGATGGTCGGGGCGATGGTCGGGTTAGCCTCACTGACGGTGCCATAGACCGGTGCATACAGGTCCAGATAATAGGGACCGGGATCATAGACATTCGATTGATCGTATTTCTTGCGCCCATAGTCTATGCCCGCCAGCACATAGTGGCTTAGAGGACCGGTGTCGAAGCGCGCGCTCAGATTGCTGTCAGCGCGAAAATATGTGCCATCCTCGCTGAACGGTCCGTAGAAAAATCGGCCGACCGTGCGATAGTCGGATGAGATGCTGCTGACGAACAGCCATCGATCCCAGCTATTATGAAAATCCTGATAGCGCACGGACTGGTGGAAGGCGATCGCATCGCTGAACTTGTGGTCGAGCACGTAGCCCAGCGTCCAGTAATTATTTTTCTGAATCGCCGGGTATTCCGTGTCATTGATCGAAAGCTTGATCGGCAGATCGCCGTTGGGGTTGGGCAGCGCCGTTCCATAAGCGGTGGTCGGTGACCAGGGATTGACCTTGTCGTTCACATAGCGGCCGAGGACAGTCAGGGTCGTGAAGGAGGTCGGCTTCCAGGTCAGCGAGGGCGCGATGAAGATACGCCGCTGTCCCGAACCATGGACGAAGAAATCCTGATCGCGGTAAACGGCACTGACCCGGCCCAACAAAGTTCCGTCAGCGGTGAGCGGCGAATTGGCGTCGATCTGCCCCTCGAACAGATTATACGAACCGCCCGCTACCGAGGCTTCGAAAAACGCCTTGTCCTGGGGTCGCTTGCTCACCAGATTGACGATACCGGACAGCGGCCCCTGACCGAACAATCCGGATGCAGGGCCTTTCACCACTTCCACGCGTTCCAGTCCGGCGAGTTCGGTGGTGGCGTAGTTGACGCCGGGATCATCCAGCAGCCCATCGAGATAGGTCGCGCCCGCCGAGGCGCTGAAGCCACGGATGTTGAAACCGTCAAAGAAACCGTAGGTGTTGTTGCGAGAGACGCCCGCAACATTGAACAGGGCGTCAGCAAGGCGGCGAACGCCTTGTTGGTCAAGCGTTTCCTTCGAGATGATGGAGATGGCCTGGCTGTTTTCCAGCAGCGGGATATCAGCTTTGGCCGCCACCGCAGTGTCGGCGATTATTTGCCCCGTAACGATGATATCGTCACGCCGTCCTTCATTATCCTTCTCGTTTTCGTCCGCAGCGAAAGCGGGTGCCGCGGTCAATGCGAGACAAGCGGCGATAGCCGCGAACGAGCCACGAAACATGGAACCCCCATTTTGTTATTGCCCGCGCCTCCTAATCATTATGCTAACAATTCGCAATAGCGTATCGACCCGCTGTTTCAGCGATCGTCGTGAATGCGGTTTGCGGCATCTGGCGGCGTTGAACTCAGCACTGGTTTAACTGTTGCGGCTATTCCAAGCTCCCGCTGGATGGCTCCTCGCCAGCAGTGAGGAGCCAACGGGTCAAATTTCGGTGTTCGCGGCGAGGTCCAGCGCTTTGACCAGATCGTCAACCGAAGCCGGGCGGAAAGCTTTCCCGCCCAGTCCGGAGGACCATTGCAAGGTGCGCTCAAAAGCTCGCGCGCAGAGTCGCGAGAATGTTGCGCGGGTCGCCGAACAATTCGCCCGCGGACCATGCGTATCCCGATGAGATATTCCGGTAATATCTCTTGTCGAACACGTTGTTTACCTCGACCTGAAGGCTCAAATGCTCGGTCGGCCGGTAGGTGGCTGACAGGTCGACGATAGCGAAAGGCCGTTGCTGATTACGCACCGCCACGCTGCTTTCATTTTCGAAGTCGTTATAGATCTTGCTTTGCCAGCTCATTCGGCCGCCGATGGTGAACTGGTCGAGCGCGCCGGGCAGTCTGTACTGCGTGCTGAGTTTGAATTGCGTTGTGGGGACAGCAGTATCTACCCGTGTGCCCGCGCGGTAAATGGCCCAGCCCGTATCCTCGTCCTTGGCATAGCGGGTGCGCGACCAGGTGAAGCCCGCGCCGATCTGCCAGCCCGGTGCCAGTTGGCCCTGCAACTCCGTGTCGATGCCCCAGGTTCGCACCAGACCGGCGGCCGCATAGCAAGATTCGCCGGGATAGATCGGGCAATCGCTCTGGTCGGTCAACAGGACGGAGCGGTTGCTTTCGTCCAGCCGGAACAGCACGACGCTGGAATTGAGCGCGCCATCCAGATATTCGCCCTTGATCCCGATCTCGTAATTCTTGCCTATGACTGGCGGCAGAAAATCGCCGTCGATGCTACGGCTGGATTGCGGCTGGAACACATCGGTATAGCTGACATAGGCGGAGTGATGCGCCTCGAAGGCCCAGGTAAGGCCGGCATATTTGGTCAGATGGGCTTTGACCGAATAACCATCGCCACCCCAGAGCGAGGTGCGGTCGTACCAGTCGAGCCGCGCGCCCAACGTCAGGGACAGCGGATCGGCGAGGCTGAAGCGGCCCGCCGTGTAAAGGCTCTGCTGCTTGTTATGGGCCGGATAGGCGTAGCGCCATGGGCTGTCGGCGCTCAGGTCCGGGCGCGGCGCGACATGGTTCCAGTTTGACAGATCGACGCCGCTGGTAATCGTCGCGTCCCAGCTTTCAAACCATTCGGTGATGTCGCTCCTGTCGTCGTTGACCGTGCCGCCGATGACCAGTTCGTGACTGCGCCCGAACAGCGTGACCGGACCGGACAGATAAGCATCGACCGCCTTTTGCTTGCGGTTCTTTTTCGTCGCCCACCATACATGGCCAAAGCCCCCAACATCAGTCGTAGGTTGGACATAGGTCGCCAGAAGATCGTTGGACGCATCAACATAGGTGGCGTTCAGCTTGAAATTCCAGCCGCTATCGAACGCATGGACAAGGCTCGCATAAACAGTGTGGACGCTGTTATCGTTATGATCCCAATCGGTTCCGACGAAGGTTGAGCGAGGCACGTCGAGATGAGTGCCATCGGGATTAAGCGGAATGCCGCCCCAGATCATGTTGGTGCGCGATTTGAAATAGGAATAGCCCAGGTTGAAGGTCGTGCGCTCGGTCAGATCGAAATCGACCGTGACATAGCCCAGCCGGCTGTCGTCGAATTCAATGTCGCGGAAATTGTCGGCATTCTGGAAAAAGCCCACCGCTCGCGCCCTGATCCGGCCATCGGCGGTGAGCGGCCCACTCACATCCGCCGTCAAGCGGTAGTCGTTCCAGCTTCCCACGCTCGCTGCCCCCTTGATCTGGAGATTTTCCGTGGGCCGCTTGCGGATCAGGTTGATCGCTCCGGAAGGATTGCCGCCGCCCTGCATCAGTCCAGTGGCGCCGCGCACCACCTCGACCCTGTCCTGCATCGCCATATTGCCGAGCGAGGATGGGATATAGCTATCATGCAGGGTGGTGATACCGTCCTGCGTGATCCGGTCGATCCGGTGGCCGCGCGAGGTGAAGGTCGGGCGGATGGCATCATAGGTGACGAGAAGTCCGGGCGTGGTATCGACCACGTCGATCAGGTTGACCAGATTTTCCTGCTCGATCCGGGCATTGGTGATGACCGTGACCGCCTGCGGCGTTTCGCGGAGGGTCAGCGGCAATCTGGTCGCGCTCGCCATCCGTCTTGTGGTGAACGATCCGGTCGCTTCGGTGGCGTCGGGATCGGATGTGATGGAAGGCGCGATCGCGATGCCGGAGGCCGCGCCGCCATCCCCCTCCACACGCACCGGGCCGAGTTCGATGGCGCCATCCGCCGTTCTGGGCGCCGCTTCGAGCTGGACAGAACGGGGGCCGGTGAAGCGGAAGGTGAGGCCGGTTCCGGTGAGCAGGCGGCTTAGGGCCTCAGCTGGAGCCAGAGAGCCGGAGACGCCAGGGCTGGAGAGCCCGCGGGTCAGATCGGCGGGAGCGCTGACATTGAGGCCGGACTGCTGACCAAACGCCATCAATGCGTCCGCAAGCGACTGGGCGGGAATATTGAAGCTGCGATGCGTTGCGGTCTGAGCATGGGCCGGCATGCTTATGGCCAACCCGGCCATGGCCGTGGTGGCCAGCATCGCCGCGCACCATGCCGATATACCTTTTCGTGTCCCGCATCCCACAAATCCCCGAACGATCACTACAACCTCCTGTCAGACTTATATGAGCGGAAAGGATGATATTGCGTCTCAATAATTATCCTTCCCGCTCAGCCCGTCTGACGAACAAGCGCTTGCGTGTTTCAAAAAAAGTCGTGAACAAGGCGGAAACCCGCTTTCCGCCTCGTCAGGAAATGACGATCACCCAAGGCGTGATCCGGGTGACCTGCCCGCCATAAATACTGGCCATGGCCCCGATCGCGGCAACGGGATCGCGCGCGTCGTAGGAACCTGTGATCCGGCGCCGGCCGAGTGCGCGGTCGGCCAGAATGATCGTACCGGAGAACCACGGGCGTAGTTCATCGACCGCTTCCGTAATCGGGCGGTCCTTGATCATCACATAGGCGGCTTTCCACCCGGCGGCGGCCGCGGCCGATTGCTTCCCGCGCTCAACCCGGCCGCTCCCAGTTATCATCGTCCATTGCCCCGGCAACAGATCCTCAGCGACCATGCCGGTTCCGGCAGTCCGCTCCACCCGCACATGGCCGCGTTCGACGGCAACGCGAACGCCGTCGTCCCGCAGACGGACATCGAAGGCCGTCCCGATCACGGTGGTCCGCGTCTCGCCGGAGATGACGCGGAACGGGCGGGCGGGATCGCGCCGGACGTCGAACCAGGCTTCGCCGCCCAGCAATCGCACTTGCCGTTCGCCGTCTCGATAAGCGATCTGCAACGCGCTGTCGGGCGCGAGCATGGCCGTACTGCCATCGGGCAGCGTGATGTTCCGGATTTCAGCGGTGCCCGTTATTGCGTCCGCGCGCAGATGAAGAAGCGCCGATGGCATCAACGCCAGCATAAGGCAGGCTGCGGCGGCGAAGCCCGCCGCTGTCCAGGCCCGACGCGATCGATGCCGGCTAGTGCCTGTCCGCGAAAGGATGGGCCGGGCCCATGTCCATGCCCGCGCGCCCTGTGGCGCATTGTGCCACTGCTCACGCAACTCCGCAGGCGCGGAGCTCAGCAGTTCGTAAGTTCTCCCGTGTCGCTTCCAGGCGTCGACGTGCAGCGGACTCGCCGCGAGCCAGCTTTCGAATGCCTGCCGCTGCTCCCGATCGTCAGGGTCGTCCTGAAGCAAGATAAGCCAGTCGATCGCTTCACGCGAAGCCCGGCCTTCCTCTGTGTCAGGAAAGGTCATGCCCATGCCTCGCCGAAGGCGATAAATCCGGCAGAGGGAGTTTCGGCCTGGCACGGTGCGCGCATATCCTTCCTTATCAGGGACGAATGGGCGGGCCGGTATTTCAAAACAACTGTCCTGAGCGTCATAAGCGCGGATCGCGCCTCTCGCTGCAATGCGCGATTGCCTGCGAGATGAGAAGATGGACAAGGCTCATCGAGATATCGAGATGGACGGCGATCTCCTTGAGCTTGTAGCCGCCAAGTCGATGCATCTCGAAGGCGATGCGGGTCCGTTCAGGCAATTCGCGCAGAGCGGCGATGACAGTCTCATACTCGCGGGCCGCGCTCAGACGCGCTTCGGGCGATGGCCGATCATCCGGCAGGATGTCTGCTACCGCCGTCACATCCATGCCCATCACCGTTTGTTCGAAGCGGCTGCGACGCATGACATCGAGAGCCAGATTGCGCACGATCCGATAGAGGTAGCGGAGGGGATCGTCGACCGGCCGGTCGGCTGCAGCCCCTTCGAGCCGAACCCACGCTTCCTGCACAACATCCTCAGCCTGCGCATGATTGCCAAGGATCGTCCGCGCGTAGTTCACCAGCGCGACGCGGTGATCACGATAGAGGGCAATTCGTTCGCTCGACACTGATCCACCTCCTTTCCGCGCTGTCTGGACCCATGGTCTGCAAGCCTCGAAACAGGACGATGACTTTATTTGCGATCCATTCGCATTAATCCGCATAATGCGGATGGTGATTGCGGGCAAGAAGCAGTGGGAGAGGGTCAATGACCAACCAACGCAGGATGCACGCCGCTGTCTTGCAGGTCGGTTTTCGATATTTGCCCTTGTCCTCTCAAACCCGGCTTTCATAATTTACCGCCCCTGACGGCGCTGATGTGCCGGGGTAGGTCTCAAGCTGACCCCACAGATGGCTGTCGCGAGCGGATTAAGCGTTTTGGGACAAGTCATTTGGCTCCCACCATAGGGAGGGCTCGTCCTACCGGTCTTCAGGATTATGCGGCCTTCAGCCATCCGAACTCGTCCTGCCGAATTTCAACGAATTTCTGCTCTAGATTCGCGCTCGGAGCCTCACACAAAGTTCTATAGGATGACGCAAAGGCCGGCGACTGGGTCGATGCACCCCTCGATGCGAACCAGTACAAGTCGGATTATGATATCCTGATCATCGTCAACCAAGACCAGTTCGCCGATCGCGCGGATTACTGGGGGGAGACCGAGCAGCGGTTGGTCGACGCCTATCTCTACGAGAAGATCATCCGGACGTCTGTGAATTTCATCGTCCATTCGCTCCACGAGATCAACGATGGGCTGGCGCACGACGGCAGGCTGATTTTCATGGAGATCGTCAAGGACGGGATCGCGCTCTATCAATCCGACGACCGGGAACTCGCGACCCCAAATCCGAAGACATCCGAAGAGGTGTACCGCGTCGCAAGGGGCTATTTCGAGGAGTAAGTATCTGGGGCATTCGCAGAGCTTCTATCGAGGCTTCCAGGATGCATTGACCCATAATGATTTGAAGAAGGCAGTATTTGATCTGCACCAGACAATGGAGTCACTCTACCAATGCGTGCTGCTGGTGCTCAAGCTATACACCCCATACGATCACAACATCATCTTCCTCCGCTCCTTGGCGGAGGGCATGGATCACAGCCTGTTTGATGTTTGGCCGAGAGGGACGCGCGCTGGGCGCGCGATGTACCAGAAGCTTAAGGATGCCTATTGCAAAGTACGCTACTCAAAGCACTGTCAAATCTTCTGTGAGGAATTGGACTAGCTCGGAGCCCGCGTCGAGCAATTGGGCGCCAAGGTCCATGAAATCTGCACGCACCGGCTCAATGAACTGCATAAGGCCATACCTTCCTGATTCCGCGCCATATCGTCTCTTGCCGACAAGCCGCGTTGTTCTTTTCGCCAAAGCGAAGGTGATCACGGAGGGGACGGTGTCAGTGATAGAAGCGGAGGCCCGTCTTCGATAGCGTGGAGGAGAATGAGGTCATGACCGACACCACGACGATTGCCGTCGACCAAGCGCAGCGGATGACGTCTTCGGATGCCGGAAGAGAAAGGCTGTCCTTCACGCGAAGTTCAAGCCAGCCTTGGAACTTCCGGATTTCGTCCATCGGCAACCTATTACCCTTCCTCAGCATTTTAGGTGGGTGCCTTGTATTTATATAACTTCCTATACAAGTCCGCCTTCTTGTCACGTTTCGTTCTCGGCGTCGGTGTCATGCCGGCGACTGTACAAGATGCGATGGCCGATGGCCTTCTGGGACTGACCACCAATATTCAATGGCTCTGGCTCCCGGTCATTGCCGCAGTCCTGATCTACCGCTGCGCCAATCTTCTCGGGCGTTTTCTCTCGTCCGAACGGCTCCGGTCGTGGCTCGAGATCAGGTGGTTGGAGTGGGCCACGGACGATCCTACATTCCGCACAGGCTTGGTTGTCCTCACTTGGGTCACCTTTGCACCTTTTGCGCATCGATCAGCATGCTCTTGATTGTCTTGCCAGCCGAATTGGGTGCGGAGAAGGATACGAAGGCACTCAAGGCAATGGTCGCGGATGGATGCACATATTGCGCGACCCATGAGGTCTCCGGCCGAGGAACCAGGGGGGGGGGGGTGATCGGAAGCACATAGGACCGGCTTTTCATTCTAGAACCGTCTGGAGTGGTGACGATATTGCCCCTTGATGCCCGTCGCGAAGGTCACTCCGCAGCAGTGAGATTTTTGTTGCGGTCGGGTTGGTGCCATAATGGGCAGACAAAGCCTCGATCCACCAGAATCTGGTGAATGAAAGCGACTTTGCGGCGACATTCAGCAGAGCCGTGTTGCAATTTCGTTCTATGCAGTGATAGCATACAGTAATGCTTAGCTCATCGCTTTACTCTGCAGAACTCCGGGTCATTCTCTGGGTCTCGGGCGCTCTAATTATATTCGCTTTTGCACTCGCTCGTCGTTTATCCCTTTTCGCCCTCTACGTACTTTCGGCGCCTTTCTTGGCTTGCATGCTCTTTCTCATATTTGCCGTTATTACCGAGTATTCGGCGCCGTCTGGGCCACGATCCGTTGCTTCGCCGATATCTCGCTGACGGCGGGTGCCCTTGGCAAGACGATCATCCGAAAAGGGGAGCTAATTTCGTGATCGCGGGGTCGCCGCGACCACTTCCCCTCCCGCGCATTGATCGGAATAGCCGGGCGCAAATGGCTGTTGCTGAATCGTCATGGACGACGGGCCTGCCCAATGGTTTGATTATTCAGGATATGATCGTATATCGGTATCCACGATATCCGATTGGAACGATCATGGCCACAAGACTCAGTACCGAACTCGCCGCCTTCGGCATCGAGGCCTTGGCTGGCCCTGCCAACGAAATCCGCGAACACCTGAAGGGGGCGGATGACGACCAGATCGTGGCGCTCAAGCTCGAGCAGCCAGACTTAAGCTTCCAGTCGAGAGATCAAGAATCTTAAATAATTATTATTAATAATATTAAATATTAACATCTCCTTATTGCATGAATAAGTTGACCATCTCGTATAGGAAATGCCAGTTTTTCAATATTCTTTTTAACATCTGGCGGTTGGAGCACCAAGATCGTTTGTAGGGCAGTTCTCTTCCTTTAGCGCGTGCTTCCCCTCTCTCTCCGGCACGGCAACTTTACATACGCCGACGATTTCATTATGCTCGCGGTCGAAACGATGAGCGACGGAGAATGGCGCAATACAAAGCGCGCGAATCATCTGCTTTGGAGAATATGCAGAGGCTGTTCGAAAAGGCCTATCCAGATCTGGCGGCAGCGTATGGCACGTTTGCCAAAGAACGGAGCCACCTTACAACGCATCGTCGACAAATTCGCCGCTTATATAATTCCACGGAGAAAGGCAGTAATCAGTCAGCGCCGAATGCGACCTCCTTAATCTCAGTCTTCCAGATCTATAGAGGAATATCTTCAAATTGGCGTTTCCAAAATACTACAAAGGCGGCTCTATGAACTCGATGACCGTCAGGTTGCAGTGCTCCAGCGCCGTGGTGGCGCTGCCGAGACGTTGATTGAAAGAGTTTATCGTCATATCAAAACTGCAAGCGGCAGGGGCTGCATTTGTTCGCAGATGCTGCTACGTTGAGCGTTACCGGAGGGCCCGCCCGATGTGGATCAGCGTCTCCTTTTGCGAACGCAGATCCAGCGACGAAGCGCGGTTTGCTGGCCGGAAGCAACGCCCGGCTCAGGTGATCGCGCATCGACAGACAGCGGCTCGCTATAGAGCTTTGTCTCGAGCGGCGCGTGGCCAGTGGGCTGCGCAAATTACCTCGTCCTAAGGGATATCGCCGCTCCATCCCCATTTGCATTGGTGAGGAGTCTTCTCGTCGGGCGCTGCGGCGTCGTGGACTATGCCCCTTCCCCACGCCTTCACCTGATTGGCAAATCAACGCGGAAACAGGCTCCCGACCGATCCTCCCGGTTCTGGGCGGAAATATTGCCGCCGTGCGCGGCCACAAGCCTCGCCGTGAGCGCCAGGCCCATACCGATCCCCGGGCGCGACAGCATGGGACCGGCCTGGGCCAACACCACCGTCCTCGTCGCAACCGAATTCGGCCGTACCGCCGCCGCCAATGGGACAGGCGGCACCGAGCACGGCACCGGATCGGTCGCGATGCTGATCGGCGGCGCGGTGAGAGGCGGACCCGTGCTGGCCGACTGGCCGGGCCTGGCACCAAGCCAACTTCTACGAGGGACGGGATCTGAAACCTACCATCGCGCTGGACGCTGTGATCGCGGCCGCAGCGGCGAAGAGCCTCGGCCTTGATCCGCAGCGCACCTCTTGCGCGCTTTTTGCCGACATGAGGGGCAATCCTCCAACCACCCTGGATATTTGAGAAAGCATCATTCAGCGTCGGTCGGAGGCTGTGATCGCCGTCGGCGCGTCCCTCGCTTCTGGAAAAGCAAAGCCGGGAGCTTCAGGTCAGCAGTCTCGATAGGCTTCGTCGCGCTTGCGCATTTCCCGGCTGCGGTTGCTGTCGGCCTCGTCCTGGCTCGTGGTGCTCCAGTCGACGACCTTGCCGGTCGCCTTGACCGGTAGGGTTGCCACGCCGCAGCCCGAAAGCATGAAAAAGCATGTCATGCCGAATCCAAACAGGAATGGCCGGACGAAGTCCCATTCGCGGGACTGGTGGGTGGAAGACCGGGTCCGTTTGAAGGATACGATATTGATAGAGATCGATGCCATGGCTGATCCAACTGTTTGAGGGAATGAAAGCTAGAGGGTGATCACGCCGGCCTCCTGACCGCAGAGAAGCGGCCTTGCCGCCCTTTGGCGGTAATCGTGCCGGACATGCGATCGCCTTCGATCGCACCTGCAAAATCGATATCGACAGACATCATCAGGACCTTGGTCGGATAAAGCCCGTACCCGATCCTATCGAACAACGCCGCTACATATCGCAAGGCAGCGCAAATGCCGCACCTCCATTCCCCAAAACTCCCACGATTCTGTCCATTTGGCCTGATCGGGATAGACAGATGCGAGGCCTGGGCAGAGGATTGAGGCCGTTTTTGAATGACTAAGGATTTCACTGATGGCCACTCTCGCCGATCCGCATACCCTGCTGGGTGAGACCAGGCTTTATATTGATGGTGAGCTTCGCCGCGCCGAGGGCGGGCGGACCTACGACAATGTCAGCCCCTGGACGCGAGACGTGGTCGGCCAGGCCGCCGACGCATCGGCGCAGGATGTCAGCGATGCTGTCGCTGCCGCGCGGCGGGCCTTCGACACCAGCGACTGGTCGACCAACCATGCCAAGCGCCTGGAACTGGTCACCAAGCTCTATGATATCTTCGTGGACAAT
Source organism: Sphingobium sp. (assembly GCA_047602685.1). Lineage (GTDB taxonomy): Bacteria > Pseudomonadota > Alphaproteobacteria > Sphingomonadales > Sphingomonadaceae > Sphingobium. The sequence continues at coordinate 9,158 of JASGGS010000052.1, read as the reverse complement.
ACCGACCGGCTCATCGAGATCGCACGCCATGAGACGGGTTCGACCATCTTCATCGCCCGCAACGTGCAGATCCTTCAGGCGCTCGCGGGCTACAAGGACCTGATCGACGCCTTCGCCAAGGTCGTCTGGCGCGAGGATCGCGGTATCCGCGGTCCCGAGGGCCGGGCAACCCAGCGCATCCTCATGCGCGAGGCGTCCGGCGTGGTGGGCGCGATCACGCCCTTCAACGTGCCGCTCTATGTGAATATCGAGAAGACGGTCTCCGCCCTCCTCGCCGGCTGCACTGTCGTGCTGAAGCCTGCGCCCGACACGCCGTCGCTGGGCGCGATCTGGGGCGAATTCGCGCAGCAGGCCGGTTTCCCGGCGGGCGTGCTCAACGTCGTGACCGGCGCCGATCCCGCCCTTGGCGAATTGCTCGTCCTCGATCCGCGCGTCGACCTCATCACCTTCACGGGCTCTTCCGCGGTCGGCAAGCGCATCGTCGAAAAGGGCGCGCCGACGCTCAAGCGGGTCCTCCTCGAACTGGGCGGCAAATCGGCCAAGATCATTCTCGACGATGTCGCAGACTTCTCCCAGGAAGTGGCCTCTTCGATCATCGCAGGACATTCGGGACAGGGCTGCACGACACGGTCGCGCCTTCTGGTTCCGCGTAGCCGTTATGATGAGGCGGTCGCCATTCTGAAGGCCACCTACGCCGCCTATGACGGCAAATGGGGCCATTTCGACGATCCGCAGGACGCCATGGGCCCGGTCATCTCGCGCCGTCAGATGGAGCGGATCAAGGGCGACATCGACCGCGCGGTATCCGAGGGCGCTACGCTCCTCGCCGGCGGCAACACCCCCAGCGCCAAGGGTGGCTTCTTCGTCGAGCCGACCTGCTTCATCGACGTCACCAACGACATGACCATCGCCCGGGAAGAGGTATTCGGTCCGGTCCTGGTAGTGATGCCCTATGAGGATGAGGACGATGCGGTGCGTATCGCCAATGACAGCGAATATGGTCTGTCCGGCGAGATCTCATCGAGCAACATCGACCGCGCCGTCGCTCTTGCCAGCCGCTTCCGCAGCGGCACCGTCAGCATCAACGGCGGACGGTGTGTCGACGGCGACATTCCCTTCGGCGGCTATAAGTCGAGCGGCCTTGGCCGTGCCTGGGGCCGGGAAGGCATTGAGGAATATACCGAAACGAAGATCGTCGCCTTCCGCGTGCCGGCCTGACCGATCATGAGAGGCGCCGGGCAACATAGTCCGGCGCCTCAACCGGACCCAAGACAATGATTTTGAACCAGACGCCCCGCCGGGTCGCAGTCATTACCGGCGCAAGTTCGGGTATCGGCCACATCACCGCCAAGACGCTCGCGGCGAGGGGCTGGGATGTGATCGCCCAAGGCCGCAATGCGGAACGATGCGATGCGGCCCTTTCGGATATTCGCCAGAGCGCCGCGCCCGGCGTGCGCGTGGCGATGCTGAAGTGCGATCTGACGTTGCTGTCCGGCGTGGCGCGATTGGCCGATGAGATTGCCGCTTTCACGCCCAATGTCCACGTCCTTCTCAACAATGCGGGCGGTGTGCGCGATGCGATGCACATCACGCCCGAGGGCAATGAAGCCACCTTCGCCGCGAACCATCTTGGCCCTTTCCTTCTCACCAACCGGCTGATGCCGCTCCTGCGCCGCGCGTCGACGGAAGTGCCGCGCGGTGTCGTCCGCATCGTCGCGACCTCCTCGTCAGGCCATGAAACCTGTCCGGGGATCGACTGGTCCGATCTCCAGCAGGTCAAGAACTGGGTGTCGGGGAAAAATTACTGCCTCGCCAAGCTCTGCAATCTGCTCTTCACGTCCGAACTGGCGCGGCGCGGCTGGCGCGAGGGCATTATTTCCCATGCGATGCACCCCGGCGTCGTGAACAGCAATTTTCATGCCCATGCGACGCCGGAAATGCAGCAGCACATGCGCGAACGGCCGGGCGATCCGCCGGAGTTGAGCGCCGAGACTCTCGTGTGGCTGGCGACAGATCCGGGCGTCGGATGCACGACCGGCGGCTATTTCCACAACAAGGCGCTGGTGACACCGTCGCCCGCCGCGCTCGACAGGGACGCCGCCGCGCGCCTGTGGCAGGAGAGCGAGACGCTGCTACGCCGCGCCGGCTATTGAACCGGCCTAGACGAGCGAAGGGAAGAAGGCCGCATAGGACTGGCCCATCTGGATTTCGCTGATGTTCCAGCTTTCCCAGACGCGGCCGGTCACATAGGGCTCGCCCGCAAGCCATGTGTCGATCTCGGCGCGATCAGCGAAGCGGCCGATCAGGACCGACCCGTACATCTTGCCCTCCTCGACGATCGCGGCGCCGAACACGAGCTGCCCGGCCGCCACCATCGTATCGCTCAGTGCGACATGCTGGCTCCGAATGGCCATTCGCCGTTCCAGGGCATCCGGATAGTCGCGAGCGACGATGCTATAGCAGGGCACAAATTTCTCCTTCCAATGCGGGCCGTCTCCGGCCGATCAACTTTGCCGTTCCCATTGGGGATAGGGCCCGAGGCGCGTCACCAGGAGGCCCGAGAGGAGCCCTAGCGGGACACCCAGGATGATGAGCGGGCCATAGCTATGGAAATGATCGTAGATGGCGCCACCGAGTAGTGGTCCGACACCGATGCCGAGCGCCGTGACCGCGCTGAGCGTACCGTAGATCTTGCCGTAGTTGCGCAGCCCCGCATAGCGGGCGGTCAAATAGACGCTGGCCTGCAGCGTCGCGCCGGAGCCAAAGCCGAAGAGGATCATGCCGAGGACCAGAAGCGGCTCGGTGCGGAGCGGATCCAGCATCAGCGTAAAGCCGATGGCCGGCACGCCAAAGGCCGCGATGCCGATCCACTGGCTCGAACTGCGATCATAGAGCCATCCGGTCAGGAGCTTGCCGGAAATGCCGGCGATGCCCGCCGTCGCCGCGATCTGGGCGGCAGCCCCGCGCGAGATACCCATCTCGCCAACGATCCCGACCTTGTTGGTGACGACGGCGATCGACAGGATGCTGTTGATGACGAGCGCCAATGCCAGCCGGTAGAGCGACAGGCAGCGCAGCGCTTGCCCGACGGACAGGCCATGGGCAGCGTCGGAGGCGATGATGGCTCCTGCCGCCTGCTTGGCGGCGCTCCCCCGTTGGCGCCCGTCGAAGAAGAAAAGCGCGGTCAGGATGAAGGACAGTCCGCCCCAACCCACAGCCATGACGATATACGCCAGGCGCCAGCCGAACTGTTCGATCAGATAATAGGAAAGGAGCGGCGCGATCGTCTGGGCGAGAGCTGTTCCGCACAAGGTGACAGCAATGGCCATGCCGCGGCCATGGCGAAAGACGCTCGACACGGCGGCCGTCCAGACGGTCATCTTTATCGTAAGACCGAGAAGCGCATAGATCGTCCACTGGAAGATCCAGAGCGAGAAGGAGCCGGTGGTGAGGCCGAGCGATCCGAAGGCGATGGCCGTCAGGGCAAGCCCGCTCATCGCCATGCGCCGCGCGCCCCAGCGGTCGATCATCATGCCGGCCACGGGAGAGAGCGGCACGACGACGAGCGCGAAAATCGAAAGGCCGACCGTCGCCTGGACGCGGGACCATCCGAAGGCCTGGGTCAGGGGATCGATGAAGAACGCGATCGCCTGAACGGGAAGCGCGGCCAGGGAGCTGCCGACAAGTGCAGCAAGGACAAGTTTCCAATGCTGCCGCCATTCTTCCCGGGCGGAATTGGGCGATGAAGCGACCGGCCCTTCGCGCCCTTCGACGCGCTCGGCCGGGCCGTCAGGGACCTGCCGCATGCCGGCCTCCGGATCGGCCATCGTCTCCGGCGTCTCCGGGAGCCCGGAGACACGACTGGAGGCAGTCATGCGAGGCGCGCGGACCAGCCGCCGTCCACCGGGATCACGACACCGCTCACAAAGGACGCGCGATCCGAGGCGAGGAATGCCGCAACCTGCGCCTGTTCCTCCGAGGTGCCGGGCCGGTTGAGCGCAGCCTTGGCGCTGCGCTCCTGCATCACCTCGGGCGGCGCCGCCATATTCTTCGTGCTCAGGGTGAAGCCCGGGGCGATGGCGTTCACCCGGATATTGTTCGGGCCATATTCGAGCGCGAAATTCTTGGTCAGTGAATTGATCCCGGCCTTCACCGCGGAATAGACCACCGATATCTTGCGATCGGCATTGAGCGACGCCACCGAGGAGGTGTTGACGATAGCACCCGCGCCATTGGGAATCATGACCCGCGCGGCATGCTTGCAGCATAAGAGCATGCCCCGCAGATGGACCGTCGTCAGATCCTCGAACTCCTCGACCGTCACCTCAGGTCCCCGGCGACCGCCTGGATTGCCAGCAACATTGAGCAGAATATCGACGCGGCCAAAGGCTTCGACGGCCTTGGCGAACATCGCCTCGATGTCGTCCTCGCTGCGCACGTCGACATGACAGGGACGGGCCGCTGAACCGAGCCGCGCGGCAACTTCGTCCTGCCTGCCGCTGAAATCGGCGGCTAGCACCTTGGCGCCCTCGCGCACGAACAGCTCCGCGCAGACCTCGCCAATACCCTGGCCCGCGCCGGTGATCACGGCAACCTTGTCCCGAAGCATGCCGATAGACGGCTGTGACGTGGCCATGGCCCCTCTCCTCCAAATTTTCCCGAGTCTTTCACATTTGAAAAACTCACTCACAATATTGATAACATCGCATCGTGCGTGAATGTCAAGCCATCACCTCGTCATCGCCCAATAGAGGCCGAAAGTGCAGCGGGCTGGGACACGGCAGCCGACGGGCAAAGACGTCATCTTGACAGCACAACCCGTCACACATATCCTCATTGCATCAATATTTTTAACATTACAAAATGTCGGAACTCAATCCGGCGCTGGAACGAGAGGCAGCATGACATGCTCCAGACGCGTACGATCACCACCGATCGCCCCTATCGCTCGCGGGAAATTTCCCCTGGGGTCTTTTTCGAGAGCTTCTATCCGGGCGGAATCAATGGCCCCAATGACGAGCTGTCGATCCCGACACCGGGAGGCCAGTCCTGGACCGATCTTCTGCTGCTCGGCACGCCGGAGGATGATTTCCAGTTCATGCTGCCGGACATCCGGATGCCGGCCAATCAATATTGGCCGCTCCACTGGCATGATTGCTGGACCGTCGTGCTGGTCGTGGAAGGTCAGTGCTGCATCGGCGACTGGTGGATGGAGCCCGGCGATGTCTTCATCACCGCGCCATCCATCGAATATGGTCCGCTTCTCATCGGTCCCAATGGTTGCCGGCTGTTCGAGATCTTTGCGCAGGCCCATCTGTCGCCGGGCGGCTATGCGCCCGAATATCACGACCATCCCACCTTGCGCCTCTCGCCGGGCCGGCTCTTCCTGGAACGGTCCGAACTCAACAAGCGCAACGAAGGCCGGCAAATCCTGCCATGCGATGGGATCGAGGGGATCTGGAAATCTCGCCTGGCGCCGGGAACGGTATGGAACCTGGGCGATCCCGACGATCCGCTGCGCGGTGTCATGAAGGATACGCGCCTCATGGCGGGAGAACACATCGCGCCGCACAGCTATGGCGACTGGCACGCGCTGCTCGTCATGGACGGTTCGCTCACCGTCAATGGCGAGACGCTGGTGCGCGACGATTTTCTGCGCATTGCTCCCGATAGTCCGGTGGGTGAGATCGAGGCTGGTGCCGATGGCGCCCAGCTTCTCGAACTGGCGCGCACGGCGAACGGCCTCACGCCCCGGCCGCTCAGCTAAGCCCTCGGCGAGGAGGCGGACCCATGAACCTTCATCATGTCGGCATTTCCGTCAGCGATCTTGAGCAGTCGATGGCCTTCTATCGCCGTCACTTCGGCATGGAACTCGCGGTCCCGGTCTTCCCCTTTGACGGCCCGATGATCGAGGACATACAGGACTTGCCAGGGGCCAGCGGCCGCCTGGGCGTCCTGCGTCGCGGTGACTTCATGCTCGAATTGTTCGAATATGCAGCGCCCCGACCGGCACCGAAGGATGCCCTCCATTCCGTCGGTGACCATGGCATCTCGCATTTCGGCATCATGGTCGATGGCATCGAAGCGCTTGTTGCTGCGATGCATTCGGAAGGCGTCCACTTCCACTCGCCGATCCAGACGTTCCCGAGCGGCATGAAGGCCGCTTACGGGCGCGATCCGGACGGGAATGTTTTCGAACTCGTCGAACAAGGTCCGGCGCCTGCACGATGAGCAAAGCGGATCCAAACGCAATGGACAACACGGATATGCATCAAGCCCTTCGGGTCGCAGTAGTGACAGGTGGCGCCAGCGGTATTGGTCGCGCGACCGCCCTCAAGTTCGCAAAGGATGGGATTGCCGTCGCGATCTGGGATCTGGACGAAGCCGGTGGTCAGGAAACGGCCCATAGCATCATCGACGCCGGCGGCTGGGCCTTCAGCTATGTCGCCGATGCCGCGTGCCGAACCTCGATCAGCACCGCACTTGCCAGGACCCATGCCGACCTGGGATCAGTCTCGATCCTCGTCAACAATGCGGCCATCACCGGCATCATCCCCTTCCTGGATATAGACGAAGAGATTTGGGATCGCATGATGGCGGTCAATCTCAAGGGCCCGTTTCTGTGCACTCAGGCCGTCCTTCCCGACATGCTCGAGGCGGGATGGGGACGCATCGTCAATATCTCGTCTTCATCGACCCAACTCGGCGTCGCGGGGATGGCGCACTATGTCTCCGCCAAGAGCGGTATCAACGGCCTGACCAAGGATCTCGCAAAGGAATTTGCCGACAGGGGGATCACCGTGAACACCATACCGCCCGGCTATATCGATACGCCCATGCTCCGCGCGACGGCACGCCAGATGGAGCAATCGGTCGCATCATCGCCCATGAAACGCGCCGGTCGTCCCGAGGATGTCGCTGCGGCCTGTGCTTTCCTGGTTTCGGAAGAAGCCGCATACATCACCGGGCACACGCTGAACGTCAATGGCGGGCGGTTCCTCCAATGACGACGCATTCGGAAAACCAAACGGCTATCGCCGATCTGGTTCATGGCTATGCGGACCTCGTCCGGATGAAGCGCGGTGGACAGTGCGGACGGCTCTTCTGCGAAGATGCGACCTACGAGCTGTGCGAAATAGACAGAGACGATCTGCTCGCCCAGCCGCGCAGGCGCTGGCTCTTGGAAGGGCGCTCCGCCATCGAAGACTATGTCGGCCGGGCGACGCAATCCGACATGCAGATCAGGCCCGAGATTCAGGACCTCATCGTTGAGATTGACGGGGACATGGCGTGCAGCACCTGTCTCATGACGTCCCACACCGTGCCGCCGGGACCTGGGACCTTCGGACGCTATGAGGACAGCTATCGTCGCGAGGCCGGCGAGTGGCGGTTCCAGGCGCGTATCTACACCATAATTCTCTCCGGCAAGGGGGGCTCGCAATGAACTGGTCGCTCTCGGAATTCCTGAACCTTATCGACCTGCGCAGCCAGAGCTGGTGTGTGATCGAACTCGGTAACGGGAGCGGCATCCGATTGCCGCACAGCGATACCGTCTTCTTCCATGCCGTGCTGGACGGCTCCGCACGGCTCTCCGGGATCACGGGGGAACCGCTGGAACTCAAGCGGCACGACATTCTGTTCAGCCTGTCGGGCTGTGCCCATGCCATCCGCACCGAGCGTCAGGGGCATATGCACAGCATCGATCTTCTCAACGAAGGGCAATATGTCGACACCCCGCCGACCGTCATCGTCGGGGATGGGCCCGTCGAGACGCGCCTGCTCTCGGGACGCTTGCGGATCAGGTGGCCGAGCGGGGGAAGTCCGCGAGGATTGCCGCCGTTCTTCATGATGCATGGCGAAGACAATCTCGTCGACTTCGACGCCACGATCCGCTCCGCGCACGGCGAAGGCGCGTCGGCGCTTCTGACCCGCCTGGCAACCATGATGTTCGTCAAAGCCTTCCGCGAGCATCCGCGCTGCCAGGCGATTTTTCGCGACTCCAACACGTTCAGTCCGGTTGCGCGGGCCCAGCGGATCATCGAGAAGCACCCCTTCCAGCGCTGGACGGTGGATGCGCTTGCGAGAAAGGTCGGCATGGGACGCTCGAACTTTGCGTCCCAGTTCACCCATCAGACCGGCAAGACGCCCATGGACGTCCTTGCTGAGGAGCGCATGAAACATGCGGCCCGCTTCCTCGAGACGACCAATCTCAAGATTGCCGAGATCAGCGAGCGAATCGGCTATCGCTCGGAAGCTGCGTTCAGCCGCCGGTTCAGTGATTATTTCGGGACAACGCCAGGCAAGCTGCGCCGTCAATTGCGCGTTCCCCACTGAACGGACTGCCGATCCCGCCATCTGCCGATCATCTAACGAAAGGCAACGGATAGCAGCGACTTCAGCCGGGCCAGATGGCACTCCGCAGCCTTGGCATTGTGGACGGGAAGATCCGACATCACGAAGCCGTGCGCGGCCCCGGCATAGGTTTCGATCATATGATCGATTTCCGCCGCGCGCAGCGCCTGCGCCAGCCGCCCTTCTTCTTCCGCCCCGAAGGACGGATCGATCCCGGCCACACCGATATAGATGCGGGCCTTCACGCCATCGAGATGCCTGTGCGGGCTGTCGCCCTCCGCTGGAGCCAGCGTGCTCGCATGGAATGTCGCGGCGGCGACGACCTCGCTGCTCTGGGTCACCGCCGTCAGCGCATAGCGCCCGCCCATACAATAGCCTGTCGCGCACATGGGAACGCCCGGATCGCGAATGTCCTGGCAATAGGCAAGGAGCGCCGAGATGTCCGCATCGACGGCGTCCTGCGTGAGCGTGCCGATAAGCGTGCCGAGCCGCTGCCGGTCCTCTCCCCCGCTGAAGAGCGATTGGGGGTCGAGAGGGCGATAGGGGCGATGCTCGTAGAACAGGTCCGGCAACAGGACGCGGTAGCCCGAGCTTGCCAGGTTCTCCGCCACCGCGAAGGTTGCAGGACGCGGGCCGAAAGCATCCATGAACAGGAGGACGACAGGCGCGCTGCGATCCTCCAGCGATCCGAAGGTATGAATGGGGCAAGTGCCTCGCGGAAATTCAACCTCGATCACGGACGTCACTATTGGCCTCCCTTTTCGCCGATGAAGCCGGCAGACCCTCTTTATCGCCCCATCGGTGCC
>JASGGS010000051.1:0-22797 GCA_047602685.1 Sphingobium sp. | reverse complement strand
CGAAAAAGGCGGCTATGCGCGTCTAGGCCAGATCAACCTATTGAGGGAACATCATGAATAATTCCGACCTCGCCGAGAAGATTGCCGCCGACAACGGCCTCACCAAGACCGACGCTCGCAAGATCGTCGACGCCGTGTTCGTCGCGATCGGCGACGCTGCCGCCAAGGGTGAGGAAGTGTCGATCAACGGCTTCGGCAAGTTCAAGGTGAAGGCGAGCCCCGAGCGCGAGGGCCGCAATCCCGCCACCGGCGAAGCGATGACCATCAAGGCTTCCAAGAAGCTGGGCTTCGCCGCCGCCAAGGGCATCAAGGACAAGCTGAACGGCTGATCCGGACCTTTCGCCGGCCGGGCGCGTCATCGGACAGCCCGGCCGGCCTTTTCTTTTTGGGGGCCTGCTCGGCGCGCCGCCGCTCGCGGCCCGGTCCCGGCTCCGCCTCCCCGCACCATCGTCCCTACCACGATACCGCCAGGCCCGGCCCCGGCCTGCATTGTTTACGTTTGCATCCGATCTGCTATCGGTCGCCTCCGGATGACAGGAGCGGCGGATGACGGCAGCGGAACAGGGCGAAATCCTCATTGCCTTTGGCAGCCAGACCGGCACGGCCGAGCGCAAGGCGCGCAATGCGGCGCTGGCGCTCCAGCAGGGCGGCGTGCGAGCGGAGGCCGTCGGCCTCAACAAGCTGACCGCAGAGAGGCTGGCGGGCGCCCGGCGCATGCTGTTCGTCGTCAGCAGCTACGGCAATGGCGAGCCGCCGGACATGGCGCGCGGCTTCTACTACAGGATAGTCTCGACCCCGCTGGACCTCAGCCATATCGACTATGGCCTGCTGGCGCTGGGCGATGCGGGCTATCCCGACTTTTGCGGCTTTGGACGGAAGATCGAGCGCTGGCTGGACCGGTCCGGCGCGAAAGCGATGTTCGAGACCATCACCATGGATCGGGAGGCGGCGGATGCCGACGCGGCATGGCAGGAGCGGCTGCGGGCGCTGGGCGCCAGCGACGCGACGCGCGGACGGCAGGACCTGCCCTTTGCCCCATGGACATTGGTGGCGCGCGCGGCGCTCAATCCGGACAGCGGCCATCAGACCGCCTTCCACCTGCGCTTCGAACCGGCGGCGGGGCGTGAAAGCCGCTGGGAGGCAGGGGATATAGTGGAGGTGCAGATACCGGCGGCACCGGGCACGGCCTTGCCCGGCGCTCCGCCGCCGCTGCGCGAATATTCCGCCGCCTCCATCCCCGCGGACGGCACGCTCGACCTGGTGGTGCGGCAGGTGCGCCATGGCGACGGCAGCCTCGGCCTCGGTTCGGGATGGCTGACAGACGGGATCGCGACGGGCGGGATCGTGGCGGGCGGGATCGCGACGGGTGGCGGGACGGCGCTGCTGCGCATCCGTCCCAATCCCGGCTTCCGCGCGCCGGTCAACGGCAGGCCGCTGATCCTGATCGGCAACGGCACGGGCATTGCGGGCCTGCGCGCGCATCTGCGGCAGCAGGGGCATGAGGGCGGCAAGGGGCACTGGCTGTTCTTCGGCGAGCGCCAGCGCGCGCATGAAGCCTTTTTCGATGCGGAACTGTCAGGCTGGCTGGCGGACGGCACGCTGGCGCGGCTGGAACGCGCCTATTCCCGCGACGGCGATTGCGGCCGCTATGTGCAGCATCTGGTCGCGGCGGCGGGCGACGAGATCAGGGAGCGTGTCGAGCGCGGCGCGCTGATCCTCGTCTGCGGCAGCATGCAGGGCATGGCGGAGGGGGTTCAGGCCGCCCTCGCCGGGATATTCGGGGAGGCGGAACTCCGCCGTCTGGCCGAGGCGGAACGCTACAAGCGCGACGTGTATTGACGCCGCGACAGGTGGACGGAGCGGCGGGACGCCCCAATCCGATATCCGGCCCGTCAGAAATCGGCCGCTATGACGCGGTACATCGAAATCCGGTTGCCCACGGCCGCCAGTTCGGTGGCGATGGCGGTCTGCTGCGCGCCATAATAGGTGCGCTGGCTGGTCAGGCTGTTGAGGAAAGTGTCGATCCCGGCACGGTAGCGCTGGTCCGCCGCCGCATAGGCCTTGCCGCTCGCCGCGACCAATGCGCGCTGCGCCGCTTGCTGGGCATCCATCGTCCCCGCGCGGGCAAGTGTATCCGCCACCTCCTGGAAAGCCGTCTGGATCGCCTTTTCATATTGCGCCAGATAGAGGTCGCGTTGCGCCTCGCTATAGGCCAGGTTCCCCTTCCCGCTCCCGCCGAAGATCGGCAGCGAGGCCGACGGTTGAGCCGACCATGTGAAGGCGCCGCCCTTGAACAGGGATGACAGGGCGGAACTGGCCACCCCGATGACGGAGGTCAGGCTGATCTTCGGGAACAGGGCGGCACGCGCGGCGCCGATATTGGCGTTGGCGGCCTTCAGCTGATGTTCGGCCTGAAGCACGTCCGGCCGCTGGAGCAATATGTCCGATCGCAGCCCGGCGGGCACCCTTGCAAGGCCCGCATCCAGATCGGCGAGGGAGGCCGGCAACAGCGCCTCCTCGACCGGAGCGCCTGCCAACAGGTTCAGCGCATTGCGGTCCTGCGCCACCTGGGTCCGGTTGGAGGCGATATCGGAGCGCGCCTGCTCCAGGACCGTTTCCGCCTGATGCACGTCCACCCCCGCCGCCAGTCCGGAGGAGGCCAGAGCGCGCGTGGCCGCCAGCGAACGTTCCGCGCTGACGGCCGTCCGCTCGGCCAGGGCCAGCAATTCCCGGTCGGCGGCGAGCGTCGCATAGGCGGTCGCCGTCTCCGCGACGAGGGTGATGCGCGTGGAACGCGCGCCCTCCTCCGTCGCGAGATAGCTTTCCAGCGCAGCCCGGCTGAGATTCTTCACCCGCCCGAACAGGTCGATCTCAAAGGCACTGATGCCGATATCGGCACTGTAGCTGTCAGCCGTCCGGGCAATGCTCGCGGCGGCGTCGCCCGAAATGGCGGGAAGTTGCGCGGCGCGTTGCACCTTATATTCCGCCCGCGCCGACAGGACATTGGCAAGCGCGGCCCGCAAATCGCGATTATTGGCCAGCGCCTGCTCGATCACCGCCTTCAGCTTCGCATCCGTGACAAGGCTGGTCCATGGCAGCCCCGCCTTCTCCTCGGCCGCGGGAGCATAGGCCTCGCCGCCCGGCCATGTCGGTGCGACGGACATGGCGGGCCGCTCATAGCGGGGCGCCATGGTGCATCCGGACAGAAGCAGCGCCGGGATGAGGGCGAGTATCGGCGCGCGGGTCATGCGGTGGCTCCGGTGGCCGGGGTTTCGGACGGCTTGGCCTTGCCCGCGAACAGGCGGCTGATCGTCACGAAGAAAAGCGGCACGTAGAAGATGGCGAGGATCGTCGCGGTCAGCATGCCGCCGACGACGGCGGTGCCGATGGCGACGCGGCTCTGCGCCCCTGCCCCGGTGGCGACGGCCAGCGGCACGACGCCGGCGATGAAGGCGAAGCTGGTCATGAGGATCGGACGGAAGCGAAGGCGCGCGGCCTCCACGGCGGCGGCCACTGCATCTCTGCCCTGCCGGTGCGCGAGTTCCGCGAATTCCACGATCAGGATCGCATTCTTGGCGGCGAGGCCCATGGTGGTGAGGAGGCCGACCTGGAAGTAGATATTGTTCTCCAGCCCCCGCACCGTCACCGCCAGCACCGCGCCGACAAGGCCGAGAGGGATGACGAGCAGCACCGCGAGCGGGATCGACCAGCTTTCGTAGAGCGCGGCGAGGCACAGGAAGACGACGAGGATCGACAGGCCGTAGAGGAGCGGCGCCTGCCCGCCCGACAGCTTTTCCTGATAGGACAGGCCGCTCCACGCATAGCCGGTGCCGGGTGGGAGCTGCTCTTGCAGCGCGACCATGCGGTCCATCGCGTCGCCCGAACTCGCGCCGCTGCCCGCCTGCCCCTGTATCTCGTAGGAGGACTGGCCGTTGAAGCGCGAGACGGTGGACGGCCCCATCTCCCACCGCGTGGCAGCGAAGGCGGAGAAGGGGATCATCTCGCCCGTGCTGCTGTTGCGCACCTGCCAGCTGTCGATATCGCCGGGCAGCATGCGATAGGGCGCGTCGGCCTGCATATAGACGCGCTTGACGCGGCCGCGGTCGACGAAATCATTGATATAGGTGCTGCCCCAGGCGGAACTCAGAACATTGTCGACATCGCTCTGCGACAGGCCGAGCACGGCCAGCTTCTCCGTATCGATGTCGATCTTGAGCTGGGGCGTGTCCTCCAGCGTGGAAGCGCGCACGGCGGTGAGCTTCGGGTCCTTGTTGGCGGCGGCGATAAGCTGGTCGCGCAGTTCCAGGAAGCGCGCACGGCTGAGGCCGCCGGTGTTGAGCAGTTCGAAGGTGAAGCCGTCCGACTGGCCGAGGCCCTGAATGGCGGGCGGCGTCATGGCGAAGATGCGCGCGTCGCGGACCCCGGCAAGCTGCATGCTCGCCCGCATCGCGATCCCGGCGGCGCCATTGGCCGCGCCCTTGCGCTTGTCCCAGTCGGCAAGGCTGAGGAAGCCCATGCCCGCATTCTGGCCCGAGCCGGAGAAGCTGAAGCCGCTGATGAGCATGAGATAGTCGCTATTGTCCTTCTCATCGCCCAGGAAATAGGACTCGATCCGCTTGCCCACCGCGTCGGCGCGCGCCTGCGTCGCTCCGGAGGGCAAGGTGTACTGGACCATGATCTCGCCCTGATCCTCGACCGGCAGGAAGCTGGTCGGCAGGCGCACAAAGCCGATCCAGAGGACAGCGAGGATGGCCGCATAGCCGATCCAGTAGACGAGGCGCCGGTTCAGCAGGGCCGCGACCCGATCCGCATAACGGCCGGTCAGCCGTTCGAACCAGCCGTTGAAGCGGGCACCCATGCGGCCTGCCCATCCCTTTGCCTCCCCGTCCGGATGGCGGGGCTTCAGCAGGGTGGCGCACAAGGCAGGCGACAGGACCAGCGCCACCACCACCGACAGGAGCATGGAGGAGACGATGGTGATCGAGAATTGCCGGTAGATGACGCCCGTCGACCCGCCGAAAAAGGCCATGGGCAGCAGCACCGCCGACAGGACGAGAGCGATGCCGACAAGGGCGCTGCCGATCTCGCCCATGGACTTGATCGTCGCCGCGCGCGGGGACAAGCCTTCCTCCTCCATCAGGCGCTCGACATTCTCGACCACGACGATGGCGTCGTCGACGAGGAGGCCGATGGAGAGGACCATGCCGAACAGGGTCAGCGTGTTCACCGAATAGCCGAAGGCCGCCAGCACGCCGAAGGTGCCGAGGAGGACGACCGGCACTGCGAGCGCGGGAATGAGCGTCGCGCGCCAGCTTTGCAGGAAGACGAACATGACGATGACGACGAGGATGACGGCCTCGACCAGAGTCTTCACCACCTCCTCCACCGACAGGCGGATGAAGGGCGTGCTGTCCTTGGGATAGGCGACCACATAGCCTTCGGGCAGATTGGCCGAGAGTTCCGCGACCTTCGCCTTGACCAGCTCCGCCGTGCTGAGCGCGTCGGCGCCGGGCGCGAGTTGCAGGGCCATGCCCGATGCGGGATGGCCGTTCATCTTCGCATTGGCGCCGTAGCTTTCCTGCCCCAGTTCCACCCGCGCGACGTCCGACAGGCGGACGACCGAGCCGTCCGTGCGCGTCTTGACGATGATGTTGCGGAACTGCTCCGGCGTCTGGAGACGCGCCCGCGCGGTCACGGTGGCGTTGAGCTGCTGCGATGCAGGCGCGGGCTGCTGGCCGATCTGGCCCGCCGACACTTCCACATTCTGCGCCTCCACCGCGCTCTGCACGTCGGAGGGCATGAGCTTGACGGCGGCGAGCTTATTGGGGTCGAGCCAGATGCGCATCGCATATTGGGAGCCGAAGATCTGGCTCGACCCCACGCCGCTGACGCGTGACAGCGGGTCCTGGAAATTGTTGACGAGATAATCGGAAATATCCGCCGCCGTCGCCCGGTCGGCCTTGTCATACAGGGCGACGATCAGGAGGAAGTCGGTCTGCGACTTGGTGACGGTCAGGCCCTGCTGCTGCACGGCATTGGGCAGGCGGGTCAGCGCCTGCTGCACCTTGTTCTGGACCTGCACCTGCGCGGTGTCGGGGTCCGTGCCCTTGGCGAGGGTCACGGTGATCCGCGCCTCGCCCGCCGAGGAGGAGGTGGAGGAGAAATAGAGGAGATTGTCGATGCCGGTGAGCTGCTGCTCCAGCACCTGCGTCACGCTGGTCTCCACCGTTTCGGCCGAGGCGCCCGGATAGGTGGCGCTGACATTGACGGACGGCGGCGCGATGTCCGGATATTGCGCGATGGGCAGCGTCGAGATGGAGGCAAGGCCCGCCAGCATGATGCCGATGGCGATCACCCATGCGAAGATGGGCCGTTCGATGAAATAGCGGCTGAGCAAGGGGCTGATCCTATTTGGACAGAGCCGTGGCGACCGGGCGGACAGTGGCGCCGGACTGCACCTTGTCCGTGCCCTCCACGATCAGCCGGTCTCCCGCCTTGAGACCGGAGGTGATGAGCCATTTGTCGCCTATGGCCTGCGCGGCGGTGACGGTGCGGCGTTCCACCTTGTTGTCGCGGCCGACGACGAGGGCGGTCGCCCCGCCCTTCGCATCGCGGCTGATGCCCTGCTGGGGCGCCAATATGGCGTTGGGCATCACGGATTGCGGTGCCACGACGCGCACGAACATGCCGGGCAGGAGCAGGCCGTCCGGATTGGGGAAACGCGCGCGCAGCGTGACGGTGCCGCTGTCGGGATCGACGATCGGCTCGGCAAACTCGATCCGGCCTGCCTGCGCATAGTCGGACCCGTCGTCCAGCTTCAGCCGGATGGTCGCGCTGGCGGGCAGCATCTTGCCGGTCGCGAGGGAACGGCGCAGTTCGAGCAGCTTCGCGCTCGACTGGGTGATGTCCACGAAAATGGGGTCGAGCTGCTGGATCGTCGCCAGGCTGTCGGTCTGGCTGGCGGTGACGAGCGCACCGGGCGTGACCGAGGAGCGGCCGATGCGCCCGCCGATCGGCGCGCGCACCTGCGTGAAGCGCAGGTTGATCGAGGCCGTGCCGAGGCTTGCCTGGGCCTGCCGGACGGAGGCGCGCGCTTGTCGCGCGGCGGCGGTCACATCATCCTTGTCCTGCGCGCTGACCGCCTCCGTGCCCGTGAGCGTGGCATAGCGGCGCGCCTTGGCATCGGCGGTGGCGAGGGACGCTTGCGCATTGGCGAGCGTGGCTGCCGCCTCCTCGCGCGAAGCGCTGTAGAGGGACGGGTCGATCTGGTAGAGGGGTTGCCCGGCCGTGACGAGCGACCCTTCCGTGAACAGCCGCTTCTGGACGATCCCCGCCACCTGCGGACGCACCTCCGACACCATGGTCGCGGTCGTCCGGCCGGGCAGTTCCGTGGAGAGCGTCACATCCTGCGCGCTCAGCGTAACCACGCCCACCTCCACCGCTGCCGGCTGCGGTGCCTTGTCCTGTCCACATCCAGGGAGGAGGGGAAGGATGAGACAGAATAACGGCGCGACCCGAAGGCTCGAGCGCAAGGTGGAGGCGGGCATGGGCACGCTGGGTTCACAGCATGCAGCGGCGCGTCACACCGGGCTTGACGGTGTAACGGTCCGTTCGCGGATTGTAGCTGGCAAAGCGGGCCTTGCAGCGTTCGGCATGGCTGAGCTTCCGGGGTTCGGCCTTTTTGGGGGTTGGCCGGGCCTGCTTCACCGGTTCGTGCCGGTGCGCCGGGGGCTGCGCATGGGCGGCCGGAGCCGTGAACAGGGAAAGGGCAGCCAGAACGGCAAGGATACGCATGGACCTACTCCGCGATGGAACCGGCGGGGGCTGCCGGCCCTGCCGCTGATGGCCTGCGCCGCGACGTACAAACAGACCCGTCCGATGTCCCTTCGCAACGTCGTGCCGCCGCGCGTGCGCTGCGGTATCCATTTGTAACGGACTGTATCAGGCGCGCCGCCGCCGCCGGTCTTCCGCGGCCCTTTTGCGGGTTGCAGAACCAAAAAGACCCACCCGGTATGGCCGGGTGGGTCAGCAAGAACTCTTCTCGGATAGAGCAGAGCCCTTCGGGTCGCAAAGGGACCATACCAAAACCATTCCAAATTGCCAGATGGAATCGTCCGCGATGTCCGGTTGCATCAGGGGACAGAAAAGCAGCCATTCCGCCCGATATTCATGTCATCTGCGCAATAATCGAAAATGCCCGCGCCGCTCGATCTGCCGCCCCTATCCAAAAGAGCGGCCATCTTCCGGGCCAAGCAGGGCTGCCAGTTCCTCCTTGTCCGGCACCGCCTCCACAAGGCCGAGACGGGACACGGTTATGGCCCCCGCCGCGCAACCCCAGCGCAATGCGGCGGCAAGGCCGAGGCCATGCGCCGCCGCAACGGCAAAGGCGCCTGCGAAGGCATCACCCGCGCCGATGCTGTCCACCGCCTCGACCGCGAAGCCCGGTTCATCGACGCGCACGCCCCCTCGCCAGGCCGCCGCCCCCTTGCTGCCCCGCGTGACGATCAAAGTTCCGACGCCTGCTTCCGCCAGTGAAGCGGCCAGCCCCTCATCGCCGCCATCGCCGATCCGGCCGGCCGCGAGCGCCGCCGCCTCCCGCTCATTCACCACGAGCATGTCCGTCGCGCCCAGTATCTCCGGCGGGATCGGCCTGTATGGCGAGGGATTGAGCATGGTCGGCACGCCAGCCGCCCGCGCGAGGGAAAAGGCCGCCGCGATGGGCGCATCGGGTGCCTCGAACTGCGCGAAGGCGATGGAGGCTCCGCGCACATGGTCCGCGACGGCGGCGACATGATCGGCCGTCAGCAGGGCGTTCGCGCCCGGATATACCGCGATCCTGTTATCGCCGTCCGCCTCGATCAGCCCCACTCCGGCCCCGCTTCGCGCATCGACTGTCCGGATCAGCCCTTCATCCAGTCCCGAGGCAAGGAAAGCCCGGCGCATGAAATCGCCCGCGGGATCGTCGCCCAGGGCAAACAGCCCGTCGACTTGCATGCCGAGCCTGTGGAGCGCCAGCGCGACATTGAAACCCTTGCCGCCCGCCTCCATGATGAAATCCAGGGCTTGCAGCGATTCTCCGGGTTCAGGACAACGGGCCACCCGCGCGCAGCAGGCCATGACGAGGCTGCCGACGACGAACGCCGGACGCAGCGCCCTTTGAGGAGCATGAGTCGACATGGCCGCAATCCTCGTCGCATTGTTGTCCGGGCAGGAACATCCTATAATGCAGGCTGGCGAAAGACGATCTCGCGGATGACGAATATCAGGATATTGGCAGAAAGACGGCCGCCAGACGGCACCATGCTGGATCGTCCGTTGCACCGGCTCGTCTCCCTGCAAAGGGATGACCCCCATCCCCTGTACCTGCAACTCGAAGAACAGATCGTCGCCCTGGTCAGATCACGGCATCTTCCACCGGGCGCCACGCTGCCGCCGGAACGGCAATTGGCGCAGGAACTGGGCGTCAGCCGCGCGACGGTGCAGGCCAGCTATAACTCCCTGCGCCTGCGCGGCCTTCTTGGCGGCCGGGGCAGGCGGGGGTCTGTCGTGCAGCCCGACATGGGCGGCCGCATGGTGCCGGGCATGGACCGGCTCAAGGGCTTCACGCAGGAAATGGAGGAAATGGGCCGCATTCCCTCCACCCGCATATTGGAGCAGGAAATCCTGGCGGACCGCGCCATGGCATCGCTGTTCGGCCTGCCCGCGCATGCCCGCTTCCTGCGCCTCGTCCGCATTCGCTATGGCGACGAACAGCCGCTGACGGTGGAATCCGCCTGGTACAGCCTGGATATCGCGCCGTTCCTCGCCACGGCCGATCCCAGCCAGTCCATCTATGGCGAACTGGCCCGCGCCGGCCTGCCGCTGGACTATTGCGACCAGACCATCGAAACCGCGATGCCGACCGAGCGGGAAAGCGACATCTTCGCCTTTGCCGCCCCCACGCCATGCCTCCTCATCAAGCGCCGAAGCTATGTCCGGACGGGCGAGATGGCCGAATATGTGGAGGGCCTGTTCCGCGGCGACGCCTATGTCTATCGCCTGCGGCTGCCGGCCTGACCGGACATGCCCTCCGGGCTATCGGCCTTTCGCCTGGCCGAGGGCGGCATTCCATTCGCCAAGGCCGACGTGCAGCGCGTAGAGGGCTGACACATCTGGCGGCAACGGCGCAGGGTCCCGTGTCCGGCCGTCATCCGGATCTTCGTCCGCGAGCAGGACACGCATGCCGCGCTGCCGGAATCCGTTGCTGTCGTACCAGCAGGCCGAGATGTCGGTCAGGACGCAGGCATGGACGTGGACCATCAGAAATTCTCCACCCATGGTCTCAGCTCGACCTCCCAGGTCCAGGCGCTGCGAGGCTGGGCGAGGACCGCGAGATAGGTTTCGGCGATCGCGTCGGGATCGAGCGTGCTGTCCGGACGATCGGCGGGGTCCGGCCGCTTCTCGCTCCGCACGCCGCCGTCGATGACGAAATGCGCGACATGAATGCCCTTTGGCGCCAGCTCACGCGCGGCGCTTTGCGCGAGACCGCGCAGGCCGAACTTGCCGATCGCGAAGGCCGATGACTGGGCGAAGCCCTTGACGCTCGCCGTCGCGCCCGTCAGCAGGATCGCGCCGCGCCCCTGCGGGATCAGCCGCCGCGCCGCCTGCCGGACCACGAGGAAGCCTCCAAATGCGGAGACGTCGATGGCACGGCGCACCTCCTCCGGATCGAGCGCCTCAAGGGGACCGCGCACGCGGCCGCTGGCATTGTAGACGACGACATCCGGCACGCCGATGGCGCCCTCCACCTGGGTGAACAGCCGCTCCACCGATTGCGGGTCGGCGGCATCGGCCGCGAACAGATGCGCCCCTGTCTCCGCCGCAAGCCCCTGCAACTTGCCGATGTCGCGGGCGGCGGCGGCAACGGTTATGCCTGCCCGGGCAAAGGCACGGACCAGGGAAGCGCTGATGCCCGGACCGGTGCCCACGATCAGGGCGCTGCGATAGGGAAAGACGCTCATCGCGCCACGCCTCCGCTCGCCATGGAAACCGGAGCACGGTCTTTCGAAAGCTCTATCGCAAGTCGGACCATCGCTTTTCCCTGCATGGTTTCCGGACGCGGTTTCCGGCGCCGGCGGCCGCCGACACGCACCGTTCCGCCAGACTACGCCTGCGATGCCGCCGCGCGAGAAAGAAATTCTTTAATCTCTACCACTTTTATAGAATATCGATGCGAACCATATCCGCCTGCAGTTCCCGAACAGATGAAGCCGCCGGAGATTGCGTCATGCCCCAGTCCGACAGTGCCGAGACCGTCCTGACGACCGCGCCCAAAGCGGCCTCTCCCTATATACCGCCGCTCCAGCGCACCGAGGGCCAGCCGCCGCCCATCGCCGCCCATGGCGGGCTTTCCTACATGGCCTTCGATCGCGACGGCGACGGCGGCGCCGCCCAGGCGCTGGAGGATGCCCTTGCCGAGATCGCGACGGGCGAGGCGCGGCGCTTCATCGACGGGATCGACAATGCGCCGCCCGGCGCCATCGCAACACAATGGGGGGACGGCTTTCGCGGCTATGAGGATTGCCTCGCGCATATTCGCGCCTCCGGGATAGAGGCGCCGGAAGGCGGACTGGCCCTGCCCCTTCCCTACAGCGCCTATGAGCGGCCGACCTATTCCGTGGTTCCGTCCCATGCGGTCTGGCGCGACCCCGCCCGCGCCGACATCGCGGATATCCTGCGCGCGAACGAGGAGCATCCGAAGAGGGAGACGCTTTGGTTCCCGCAGGTCATGCGCGATGCGCGGCGCATCGGTGACCATTATCCCGGCCTCTCGCCCGAAAGCCCGGAGTGCATGGACCGGCTCGGCCTGTCCCTTGCCCATATCCGGTCGGCCTGCACGAACTTCTACGACGCGGCGGAGGTCGAGCGGGTCTTCTATCCCGAAATAGAGAAGCTGCTCCTCGACTTCTTCCCCGGCGCGACGGACGCGCTGGTCTATAATCACGATGTGTTCGACAGGGATTATGCGGGCGACCGGACGGAGGATCAGGACAAGAAGAATCCGGGCGTCAACGCCCATTATTCCAACATCGTCCACAACGACCTGAACGACAATAGCGGCCGGGTGCGCTGCCGCGAGCTGCTCACCCGCAATCTCCGGAACTTCGGCCGTGCCCAGAATTATACGGAGGAGGAGGCGGACCGGAAGATGGCGCGGCGTTTCATGTCGATCAATCTGGCGAAACCGATGGAAACGGTGGAGCAATTCCCCTTCGTGCTATGCGCCTGGCCCTCCTTCGCCCGGCAGCCCTATATCACCAATTACCGCATCTATGACGACCGCGTGGGCGAGACGACGCGGTTCACCTATCGGTCCGGCCATGAATGGTATTGGTTCCCGCAGCAGAAGCCGACGGAAGTCTCCATGCTGAAATGCTATGATTCCGAGACTGACGGCTCCGTATCCCGCTGGTCCTTCCACTCAGCCTGCATCGATCCGACAGCGCCCGCCGATGCGCGGTGCCGCAAGAATGTCGTGGTGCGGTCTTTCGTCTTTTTCTGAGAGCGGTCGACGGAGACGAGGCTCGACCGGCGCTGAATGGACCGCCAGCGCCGGTCCCGTCGCCCGCCAGGACCGCGGGAGTCAGTATCGGAGCCGTGCCGTCACCAGTATATTGCGGGGTGCGCCGTAGAAATTGCCGAATTCCGTCCCGCTCACCCGCTCATAATAATGCTTGTCGAACAGGTTGTTCAGATTCACCCCCAGAGCGACGTGATCGGTGAGGTCATAGCCTGCTCGCAAATCGATAACGGCGTAGGAAGGCTGGCGCGCACCCGTCGTGCCGCCAAGGAAGGTCAGGAACGCCTCCATCTCGCTCTGCCAGCGCAGGCCGCCGCCGACACTCCAGGACTGGCCGGAGGGTTGATAATTGGTCCACAGCTTCATGCTGTGCTTCGGCATGGCGAGCGTGAAGCGCTGCCCCTCCAGCGCATCGTCCTCCAGATATCTGTTATTGTTGAGCGCATAGCCGGCATGGAGATTCCAGCCCGGCGCGAGCTTGCCGTTGACCTCTATCTCAATGCCTTCGCTGCGCACCTTGCCCGATGCGATGGAGAAGTTGATGTCCCTCGGATCGGGTTGCGGACGACCGGTCTGCTCGATCCGATACAGCGCGGCCGATACAAGGAGGCGGTCGTCGAAAAGACCCTTCTTCACGCCCAGCTCGACCTGCTTGCCCGTGACGGGGCGCAGCGGATTGCCCTCATAGGTCCGTCCGGTCTGCGGCGCGAAGGTCTCCGCATAGCTCGCATAGAGGGTCCAGCGATGGCCCGCATCGTAGACCAGCCCGGCATAGGGCGTGAACCGTCCCTCAACCTCGATCCGGCTGGTTCCGCCCGCCGGGAGGATGGAGGTCACGTCATTCTTGTACCAGTTCAGGCGGCCGCCCGGCACGAATGTCAGGCCGTCGGCCAGTTTCAGCCGCAATTGTCCATATAGTCCATATTGCTCGATGCGCGTGTCGGTGATCGAGGTGGTGGGGAAATCCGGTTCCGGAACCGAATAGACCGGGTTGTAGAGGTCGAAGGTGCCAAGGAACGCCCGGTCCGAAAAACCTTCGGTCAACGTCTTGCGCTGATAGTCGGCGCCGATCAGCATGTCATGATCGCGGCCGAACAGGGGAATGCTGCCCACGAAGTTCAGGTCCGCCGTGAAATAATCCTGGTCGCGCGTCAGGCGCGAGGCGAGGAGGAAAGCTTCGCCATTGGTCGGCGTGATGCCGCCAAAGGCGGCGGCATAGGAGGTGATGAGGTCGGTGCTGGTTTTGCCATAGGTTGCGGACAGGCGCCCGACCCAGCGGCTGCCCAGTTCCTGCCGTATCTCCGCGAACCCTGCGGTCGTGTCGAAGTCGGACTTGTTCCAGTCCGCCGCCGCATAGGTCGAACGGGGCAGCTCGGGGAGCGGGTTGGCTTGGCCGTCCGGTCCCGCAAGGCCCGGCAATCCGGAGAAGGTCGCGCCGCGATAGCGATCATGATGGCCGCCCAGGGTCAGCGTCGTCGTCTCGCCAGGCTTGAGATCGATGACGCCAAAGGCCAGCAACCGGCTCTGGTGCGCCACGTCGTAGAATTGATCGCGATCCTGATAGGCGAGGCCAGCCCGAACGCCGATGCGGTCGGACAGAGGCCCGGACACATCATATTCGCCCCGATAATTGTTCCAGGAACCGGCCGCCGCCAGCCCTTTGACGGTGAGCGTGGGCAAAGGACGCTTTCTAACGAGGTTGATGCTGCCCGCAGGACTGCCCGAACCGCTGAACAGGCCAGCCGGTCCGCGCAATATCTCCACGCGATCATAGAGGAAGAGATCGGGTATTTCGCCGGTGAACCCGTTATTGGGCACGCCGTCGACGAGGTAGTTGTCGATGGTGAAGCCGCGCGACATGAACTGGGCCAGGTCACTGTCGCCGCCGGTGGTGGTGAGGCCCACCGTCTGGGTGGCGAGGTCCGTGATCGTGAACAGATTCTGTTCCTGGATGCGGTCCTGGTCCACCACAGTCACGGTGTTCGGCGTCTCGCGCAGGGGCGCGAGCGACTTGGCGCCCACCTCCAGGCCATAGCCCTTGCCGATCACGAGTATGTCCGTCGCGGGTTCGGACGGCCGCTGCACCTCGTCGGCCGAGACAGGCAGTGGCAGGAGGACGAAGCCACCCGCCCCGTCACTGCCAGCGCGCAGCCCGGTTCCCTGCAGCAGGCGCCGGAGCGCCTCCGCGGCGGTGAGGCCGCCGCGCACGCCACGCGTCGTCTTGCCGCTGGCCAGGGCGGGATCGAAGGTGATGGCGACGCCCGCCGTCCGCCCGAGCCGGGCTATAGCGGGACCCAAGGCACCAGCGGGAATGTCATAGTCCCTACGCTGAAGGGCTTCCTGCGCGCAGGCAGGGGCCATGGATGCAGCCAGTCCCGTAAGTGCCATCAATGCCGCGACGCCCGCGGCCACCCTTTGCATAGCCAAGATAATTGCCCCTGTTTTCCATGCTCTTGATCAGGAGACGGTCGAGATCGGAAAAGGGACAGCGGTGGCGAGGATTATTTTCAGCGCCGCTCGACGCGCGGCTTGGCGGGATCGCTGCGGTCAATGCGGATCGGTTGCGACCGTTCCAGATTGGCGAGCGCCCGGTCGGTGTCCCTCAGCGGCAGGATACCGGAAACGCGCAGGCCGGCGAGGGCTGATCGGTCAAAGCCCACCGGCGCGGAACGCCAGCGATTAAGTTGATCGAGGACGTCGACAAGCGGCTCATCCTCGACCGGCAACCACCCCTCATTCCACGCGGCCACGGACAAGGGGTCGACCGCCGGCAGCCGACGCACCGCTCCTCCCGCCATTCTCGCCCGCTCGCCCGGAGCCAGCACGATGCACCGGTCCCCGTCGTCCGGCACGGGGCAGGCGCGGACATGGGACTGGATGACGGAGACGATCGTTTCCTCCCCCTGCTTCCGGACGGTGAAAGCCGTTCCCAACGCCTCCGCCGTTCCATCAGCCGTCGCGACCACAAAGGGCACATGCCTGCCATGCGCCACTTGCGCGAGCACTTCGCCGCGCAACAGCCGGATGGTGCGGCGATCGTCCTTCACATCGAGATCGGCCGCGCTGTCCGTCGCCAGAACGATCCGGCTGCCGTCCGTCAAGGCGACGGGCCGCACCTCCCCCGCTCCGGTGCGTTGATCCGCAAGGCGGATCTGGACGGCCGGTTGCCGCGCGGCAAGCCATGCCGCGAAACCCGCCGAGAGGAGAAGAGGGATGACGACGATACCGGCGCGGCGCCTGGGGGTCAGGAACAGCCGCCGCAATGTTTCCTTTTCCAGGGGAGAATGGACATGGAGGCTGCCCATGCGCTCGACCGCCAGCGCGTGCGCGGGATCGGCGTCGCGCCAGGCCTCGAACTCGGCCCTGTCCGCCGCGTCCGCTTCCCCCGATCCAAGGTGCGACAGCCAAAAGGCGGCTTGCTCGACGACGGAAAGGTCCGGCTCGTCGCCATTTCTTTCACTCTTGCTCGGATCTGGACCCATGGACCGCCGCATAACAGGACGCATAGCCTTTCGCGACATACTGTTTCACCATGCTGCGCGACACGCCCAATTCCGCGGCGATCTCGGCATGGCTCCAGCCCTCCAGCCGGAACAGGAGATAGGCGCGCCGTGTCCGGCCCGGCAGCGTCTCCAACGCCTCGGCAACCCGCGACAAATCCTCCACCGCTTCCAGAAGATGATCGGGAGCGGGCACAAGACTGCCCTCGTTCGCCACGCGATGGGCGTCGAGATAGGCGGCCTCCACCCGATCGCGCCGGGCGGCATCGATAACGAGACGGCGCGCGATGGTGGCCAGATAACCTCGCGGCGCCTTGGGCAGAGGCGTAGCGGAACGCTCCAGCAGGCGGCAAAAGGCATCCTGCGCGAGATCGGCCGCCTTGTGCGAACAGCGTGTATAGCGGTTCAGCCAACCCCGCAGCCAGTCGCCATGGGCGGCATATAAGGCCCCGATTTCTGCGGTTGCGGTGGCTGGCCGCACGACAGCTGACTCCTGAATGACCGGACCCGTCCCTACGCACCCGAATAAATGCGCGGCTATCGTGTTTGCGAGCCATTATCAAGTGTCGCGACTATCCGAACTCCGGTCCGGGCCAGGGCATCCGGGCCGAAGCGATCCTGCGGCAGCTTTTCAACTTATGGCTTTCGATGACTGCGCAATATGCAAAGGGCGGCGACCGCTTCTTCGGTCGCCGCCCCTCCCCCATCATGACAGGTGGATGTCCGAGAGCCTCAGCTGCCGAAACGATATTTCAGGCGGAAGCCATACATGCGCGGTTCGCCGAGAGCCTGGGAATCGAAACCAAAGGCGCCAATGCCTCCGAATACGGACACCGCATATTTTTCCTTCGTCAGGTTGGTGACGAAGACGCTGAGGTCGACAGGCGAGCCCCCGACCGAATTCCAGTTCACATGGGCGTTGACCAGATTGATCGCGGGAATTCGTCCAGGATTGCCGACGAAGTTCGCCGGAATGGCATCATTGTTGATGGCGACCGGAATGACATAAGCAATGGCCGTCCATTGGCTGTCGCTATGGGAATATGTCCCGCCAAAGGAAATCTTGCCGATGCTTTCATCGAGCGGAAGCGTATAGCTGGCGGTGACGCTATATTTGTTCTTCGGCGCATAGCCCAGCGGATAGCCGACCGCCGTACCTGTCGGAACGGGCGGGTAGTAAAGCGTGCTATCCCCATCCACCGGACCAACGGCGGTCAGTCGGCTGTTCAGATAGGCATAGTTGGCATCGACGGTGAGACCCGTGAAGGGCGTGACCGATGCCTCCACTTCCACGCCATAGACCCGTGATCGGGCGCCCGACGCAATGGTCTGCGGCGGCTGCTTGTTCAGGTTGGCGTCCGTCGGATCAAGGCGGGCGGCAAGCTGCTGGCTCAGGAACTTCGAATAGAAAGCCGCAACATTCAGCGTCGCACGGACCGGGCCGTTTATGCTGCTCTTGAATCCCGCCTCATAGGTATCGACCTTTTCCGGCGTGAAGGTGTTGAAGGACGGACCGCCGTCGATCTTCAGCCCGCCCGAACGGTAGCCGCGTGTATATTTGGCATAAAGCAGGATGTCGTCCGCGGGCTTGTAATCGAGGTCGACCATCCAGGTCGGCGCGCTGCTGGCGATGTGGAACTGCTGTTCGCACTCATTGGCAGCGGAGCCAGTCTGGCAAAGGCGCGTGAGCGTGCCACCCGAAGTCGTGGGAAGCAGATAGACGGCCTGCCGCGTCACAGCCGTGGTCGAATCCCAGGTGTAGCGAAGGCCGCCCGTGATGCTGAACTGGTCGGTCAGCTTGTAGGTGCCCTGACCGAAGACGCCGTAATTCTGGAATTTCTGCCGGTTGATACGCTCATTGATGATCGAGGTTCCGCCCAAAACCGCGCTTTGGTTGGAGATACAGACGAAGCTGTTCGTCGCATCGGCCGGGCAGACGCCGCTGCTGATCGAGGAACTGCCGCTGAAGCCCAGCGGTTCGCTCTGCTCGGTATAGACACCTGCCTGCCAGTCCAGCTTGTCGCCAAAGCCGCGGCCCTGGAACTGGAGTTCTTCGGTGAAGGTGGACTGAGCAGCGCTTTGCTGGCCCGGACGCGGAGAGGTCTGCGCCTTGATGATATTCTGGCCAACATTGGGGTTAGAATTGGCAGGATCCGGGGGAATGATAAGATATTCCCCATAGATGCTCGACCGGAAGCTTTCGCGAAACTGGCCATAGCTCAGGATGTTCTTGATGGTCAGATTATCCGATGCACGCCACGTCGTCGTGTTGATCAACTGCCATTGCTGGACATGCTGGCGGGGATTGCTGGTGCCGTTCTCGACCGCATAATAGTCGCCGGTGGCGCGCAGGCGATTGACCTGGGCGCAACCCGCTCTGGCGGTCTCCCGCGTCTGGTCGGTCGACTGCGTACCGGGGGCGCAGTTGAAGACCTGCGGCAGAAAACCGCTGGTATCGGAATCACTGAACGTGGCGATGAAATAATTTTCGAGGTTCGGCGTCAGATCGGCCACGGCGCTGAAACGGACCGCCGTATAGTCGACATCGGCAAAGTCCTTTGGCCCGATCGGCGAATAATTGTTGAGGAAGCCGTCACGAGTCTGGCGATCAACGCCCAGACGGATACGCAGCGTGTCCAGAACAGGCACGTTCACGACCGCCTGAATACGCTTCATATCATAATTACCGATGGACCCTTCGACATAACCTTCGAACTTGGCCGTCGGCTTCTGCGGGACAAGCAGAACCGCGCCACCCGTGGTGTTGCGGCCGAACAATGTACCCTGCGCACCTTTCAACACCTGCACATTGGCGAGGTCGAAAAAGGCGCCGGGACCGGCGCCATTGCCCAATGTCGTGCCGCCGGCGGCGCGAAGCGCAGCGACATCTGCAAAATAGACGGCCACAGAAGGCGCGGTGCCGTTATCCTGCACGAACCCGCGAATGGCGAAGGACGTATTCTCGGAGCCGAAGCGGCCATTGGAACTGAGCGACGGGGTATAGGTAGCGATGTCGCCAGCGCTCACCACATTGCGGGCCGTCAATTGCTGCTGGTTGAACACGGTGATTGAAATGGGGACGTCCTGAAGACGTTCCTCGACCCGGCGGGCCGTGACGATGATGTCGCCGGTCGCTTCCTGTGCCGCGGCGGGGAAAAAAGCCCCGCTGGCGAGCGCGGAGGCGGCGATTAGAATGGATTTCGGGCTGACACGCTTGGGCATTTACCTCT
This sequence comes from Sphingobium sp., assembly GCA_047602685.1. Lineage (GTDB taxonomy): Bacteria > Pseudomonadota > Alphaproteobacteria > Sphingomonadales > Sphingomonadaceae > Sphingobium. The sequence goes on along the minus strand of JASGGS010000051.1, from coordinate 3,508 downwards.
CCCTGATGGAATGTGCGAGGGCGCATTTGCTGCTGCTCCTCTTGCTGGGATTGGTATTCTGCCAGAGGTCGGGCAGGCTTGATCTTTTTAGACAAGATGAACTGACCGGCTGATGCCCTTCGCCAAGGGATCTCACGACAGATGCGAGACTCATTTCTATTGACGCGACGGCTCGGCTCATTGTTCAGGCGGACATGAGTTCGGGAGTTAAGAAGCGTGCCGACAGGAAAGAAGAAACACCCACCGTCACAAGACCAGAATGAGGTCGAGGCTCCTCTTGTCGAGGTCATCGCGTCGGACCGGATTCGGAGCCTCTATAAGCAAGGGGCCAGCGACCCGCGCCAGATTCGCAGCGCAAAGGCGCTGCGTGAAGGCCTGCTGCGCCTGCTCGAACGCAAATCCTTCGACCAGATCACGGTGCGTGAGATCGCGGCGGAGGCCGGTGTCCACAACGCCACCTTCTTTCGCCATCATGCGGACAAGGAATCGCTGCTCGATGCTGTCGCGGCAGACGAGATCAACCGGCTGGTCGTCTTCTCCCTGCCGTCGGGCCACCGGCTGGAAGGCAATAAGGCATTGTGCGAATATGTCAGCAGCCGCCGCACCTTGTGGAAGGCCCTGCTGAACGGCGGCGCGCGAGGGGCGATGCGGGAGGAATATCTGCGCATCTCGGCGGAGGTCGCCGCCCGGCACACGGGATCGCAAAGCTGGCTGCCGCCCGATCTGGCAACGATTGCCAGCACGATGCTGATCTTCGAGACCACCTCTTGGTGGCTGAATCAGGAGGAGGGCGCCTACAGCAATGACGAGGTGGCGACCATACTGGACCAGCTCGTTGGCGCCATCGTCGCGAAGAAGGCGCCCGCACGGCGGCGGTGACAGGCGCTCTCTTCGTGGACCGCCGCCCGCATCGCCGCGGCCCCGACCGTCCCCGTCGCCCATTACGCGACCCGGATAGGGCCTTTCCCCGCTGTTTCGCTCATGTCCCTCTCCTCGCATTTTGCCATGACCGGTTCAGCCTATGAACATGCCCCCGTTCACCGGAAGCACGACGCCCGTCACATAGCTGGCGCCATCGGAAGCGAGATATTCGCAGGCGGCGGCGATATCGTCGGGCGTGCCGACGCGCGGTATGGGAATATGTTGCGCGATCACCTCCGCGGGCGGGAACGTCCCCGCCTCCACCCCGGCATCGGCGAGCGGCGTCCAGACGACCGACGGGGGAATGCTGTTCACGGTGATGCCGTGGGCGGCATATTCGCGCGCCAGCGCGCGGGTGAGGCCGATGATCCCGCCTTTGGACGCCGCATAATGCGCCCTGTCGGCCGCGCCGGACTGCGCCGCGTGCGAGGAAATGGTGATGACCCGACCCCATTGCGCATCCACCATGTCCGGCAGGGCGGCCTGCACGGTATGGAAGACGCCGGTCAGGTTGATGTCGATCATTCGCCGCCAGATCTCGACCGTCACATCCTTGAAGGGGATACCCTCCGAGATACCGGCATTGGCGACGACGATGGCGATAGGTCCCAACTCCGCGCGGATGGCCGCATAGGCCGCCTCCACCTCTTCGCGGCTCGACACGTCCACCCGGCGCGCCAGCAGCGTCGCGCCCTCCGCGCGCAGGCGCTCGCCCTGGGCTTCCAATGCGGCGTCCTGCACATCCAGCATCGCGACCGGATGTCCCTTGCGCGCGAACAATTCAGTGATGCCGAGGCCGATGCCCGACGCGCCACCCGTCACCACGACAACGCGATGCGTGCCCATCTCTCTCTCCCATGGAATATTGCAAGGCCCACGGGCAATCCCGCAGGCCAAAAGGCGAACGGCCGGCACCCGAAGGCGCCGGCCGCCGATGGATCATGCCTCGGAAAGGCTGGCCGCGCGGCCCGTCAGGTCCACGCCCTCGGCCGGCGTCAGGCGCAGGTGAAGCGAAGACAGGCCACGCACGATGAAGCTCGCTTCGAAGTCGAGGTTCCGGTTGCCGCGCGGCCCATGCTTCTCCTCCACAAAGTCGATGTCGGAGGTATAGGCAAGGAACTTCTCCAGGATCACGCGAACCTCGACGCGCGCCAGCGGCGCTCCCGCACAGGTATGCTTGCCGCGTCCGAAAGCGACATGCTCCTTGATCTTGGGCCGGTCGATCTTGAAATCATTGGGTTCCGGCCAACGCTGCGGGTCACGGTTGGCGGCCGCAATGGCGAGCAGGACCTTGGTGCCCGCCGGAACCGGCCGATCGCCGATCCTGGTATCGCGCCGGGCGAGGCGCGCGGTCTGCTTGGTCGATCCTTCCAGCCGCAATATCTCCTCGATGAACTGCGGGATCAGCGACGGATTGGCACGCAGCTCGTCCTGCAATCCCGGCTGGTCGATGATGTAGCGGAGCGCATTGCCGAGCAGCTTGGCACTGGTGTCCTGCCCCGCGCCGAAGAGGAAGGACGCCATCTTCGTCAACTCGACAAGATCGGGCTGGCTGCCGTCAGGATAGGTGACGGTGCTGAACTCGGTCAGGATATCCTGACGCGGATTGGCGCGGCGATCCATGATGTAACGCGCGAAGAAGGCGCCCATGACCGCCAGCGGATGCGTGTCGGTGCTATGGTCGTTATCGTCCGCGTTCAGGCTGCCGGGCGGGGGCGCGGCGGCGATGACATCCATGAAATGCGTACGATCCTCGGCGGGCACGCCGAGCAGGTCGGCGATCACCAGCGTCACGAAAGGCGTCGCCACCTCCTGGATGATCTCGCAGCCGCCCTTGGCCACCATCTTGCGGACCAGTTCGGCCGAATAATCCTCGATGAACCGTTCATTCGCCTTCAGGCGCGACGGCGTGAACAGGGGATTGAGCAGCGCGCGCGTCTTCATATGGAGGTCGTCGTCATAATTGACGAGCAGATCGCCACCCAGGAACTTGTCCCGGTTCGCCTCGATCTCGGCACTGATGTCGGAACCCTCGGGCGTGAACGGCAGGGGCGCCGCCGCACCCGCCAGGCCGATGATGGCCGAGAAGTCGGCGCTGTTCCTGAAGACCTCCAGCGCCTCCTCGAACCCTGTCACGATGAGATAGTCGCGGCCCGGCGGCTGCCAGACCGGACCATGTGCCCGCACCGCCTCGAAGAAGGCATAGGGGTCCTTCAAAATGGCATGGTCGGTGAAATAGTCCCGCTCTTCCAATGCTTGCATCGTTCGACTCTCCACCTCTCATGCGATTATATATGCGATCATAAGTCGCATAATATTTTGGGAGGCGCTTAGTCAAGTCCAATAGATTCGGGAAGCATCGAGGAATAGCGGTTCCACCGGCATATTCCAACGCGATCCAGGATCGTATTGCAGGCTTCACACAGGTCCGGCTCGGGAGGCAAAGCTATCGCGCCGGACCGAGGCGCCCGCACGGCTCAGGCAATCTCCATCAGCCCGACTTCCTTGAGGGGGATTGCGGCGTCGGAGAGTTGCGCGATGTCGAGCTTCGACCCGGCGACGACATGGGCGCGGCCCTGGGCATAAT
>JASGGS010000006.1:0-45654 GCA_047602685.1 Sphingobium sp. | reverse complement strand
GATCATCGGGAAGGCGCGCTGAGGGCACGCCGGGCGCTCGCATACCTTGCAGCCCGCCCCGATAGGCGTTGCGGCCGCCGGATCGTTGAGGTCCAGACCGCGCGAATAGACCAGCCGTCCCGCATGCCGAATATCGCAGCCCAGCCCGACCGCGAAGGTCTTCCCTGGTTCGCCGTAGCCTGTGCTGCCCCGCCCGACCGTGCGCGCGATCCAGAGATAGGTGCGACCATCCGGCATCTGGGCAATCTGGGTCAACACGCGACCCGGCTGCGCGAACGCCTCGTAGACGTTCCAGAGCGGACAACTGCCGCCTACGCGAGAAAAGTGGAAGTCGGTCGCGGACTGGCGTTTGGAGATATTGCCGGCCCGATCGACGCGAACGAAGAAAAAGGGAACGCCGCGTGCCTCGGCCCGTTGCAGCGTGGATAGCCGGTGACAGACCGTCTCGAACCCGACGCCGAACCGGCGGCCGAGCTTCTCGATGTCATAGGCTTCCTCCTCCGCGGCCGCCCGAAAATCGCCGTAGGGCAGGATCAGGGCGCCCGCGAAATAGTTTGCCAGCCCCACGCGCGCCAATCTGCGGGCCTCCAGGCTTGACAGGATATTGTTGTCGGTCAGGCGTTCGATCACGTCGCCCAACTCCAGGAAAGCGATTTGCGTTGCGATCTGGAAGGCCTGCTGCCCTTGATCGAGGTCGGCAGAAATGGTGAGCAGCCTGCGCTCGGCATCGAAGCGTCGTTGCTCCGCCTCTCCCTCGCTCCACAGGATCTGGACGCCATGCTGTTCGCGCAGCCACGCGACCAGTCCCTGGTGAATCGACCGAGGTCCGAGTCCGGCGGCGCGATAGAGCCGCTCCGCTGCTTCATCCAGCGGCTCGATATGGTTATGTCGCGCGTAGAAGAAATCGCGTACCTGCTCGAAAGGCATGCGGGCGGGGCCGTCCGCAATCCAATCGTCGCCAAGCTGCGCCGCCATGGCCTCGTTGCGCTCTATCGATTCCCGGTAGCGGCGCTGCAAGGCGATCAATGTTCGGCCGACTGCCGGCATGTTGGACGCCAGTTCCCGGATTTCGGTCATCGATATGGCTTCCGGCCCATCCGACAGGGCTTCGCGCAGTTCAGTTATGAGGCGCGCCTCGTCATCCTCGGAGAAAAGCTGTACATCGAGGCCGAAAACCGCATTGATTTTCAACAGGACAGGGACGGTCAGGGGCCGCTGATTCTGTTCGAGCTGGTTCAGGTAGCTCCCCGAGATGCCGAGCGCATTGGCCAACTCCACCTGCTTCAGGTTCCGCTCTTCGCGCAGCCGTTTCAGGCGCACGCCCATGAAAGTCTTCCGCATATCTCTCTCAATATTTGCAAAATTCGCAAGTTTGCCGGTTTTCGTCCGCAAATCTTCGCAAATTCAGTTATTCCTCGTGGTTCTCAATATGCGGATGTTGCTAAGAAATTTCCATGATTTTTCGGCACGGGGTAGATGGGCAGGCAGATAAAGCGGCTGATGGTGGCCAATCGTTCGGAAATCGCGATCCGCGTATTCCGGGCAGCGGCCGAGCTTGGGATGGAGACGGTTGCAATCTATGCGGAGGAGGACCGGCTGTCGCTCCATCGCTTCAAGTCCGATGAGGCCTATCGCGTCGGCGCGGGCAAGGGGCCGCTTGCCGCCTATCTCGACATTGACGGGATTATCGGGGCGGCACGGGCGACGCGGGTGGACGCGATCCATCCGGGCTACGGCTTCCTGTCCGAAAGCCCGGAATTTGCAGAGGCTTGTGCAGCGGCGGACATTATTTTCATCGGTCCCGCTCCGGAAACAATGCGCCAACTGGGCAACAAGGTCGCGGCGCGCAATCTTGCCATGGCGGCGGGCGTGCCGGTCATGCCTGCCACCGATCCGCTGCCCGACGATCCGGAGACGATCAAGCGGTTGGCGGCCGAAATCGGCTATCCCGTCATGCTCAAGGCAAGCTGGGGTGGCGGCGGCCGCGGCATGCGCCCGATCGAGAGCGAAGGACAGTTGCTCGATGCTGTGGCTGCTGCCCGGCGCGAGGCTGCCGCTGCCTTTGGCAAGGATGAGGTCTATCTGGAAAAGCTCGTCCGCCGCGCCCGCCATGTCGAGGTGCAGTTGCTGGGTGACAGCCATGGCAATCTCGTCCATCTGTTCGAGCGCGACTGCACGATCCAGCGCCGCCACCAGAAGGTCGTGGAGCGGGCGCCCGCTCCATATCTGGACGACGCACAGCGAGCGGAACTGGCCGAGGCGGCACTCCGCATCGGGCGCGCCACCAATTATGTCGGCGCAGGAACGGTCGAGTTCCTGATGGATGCCGATACCGGCAAATTCTACTTCATCGAGGTCAACCCGCGCATCCAGGTCGAGCATACGGTGACCGAGGTCGTCACTGGCCTCGACATTGTGAAGGCGCAAGTCCGTATTGCCGAGGGCGGCCATGTCGGCCAGGTGGAGGAAACGGGCATTCCGGCGCAGTCGGCCATCGCCCTCGACGGCCATGCCATGCAGTGCCGTGTCACGACCGAGGATCCCGAACGCGGTTTCGCGCCCGATTATGGACGGATCACCGCCTATCGTGGCGCGTCCGGCTTCGGCATCCGCGTCGATGGCGGCACGGCCTATTCGGGGGCCGTCGTCACGCCCTTCTACGACGCCATGCTGGAGAAGGTGACGGCCTGGGCGCCGACGCCGGAGGAAACCATCGCGCGGATGGACCGGGCGCTGCGCGAATATCGCATCCGGGGCGTGGCGACGAACCTTCCCTTCCTGGAGGCGGTGCTGGGCCATCCGGACTTCCAGTCGATGAACTATACGACCCGCTTCATCGACGAGACGCCCGCGCTCTTCAATTTCCCCAAGCGCCGCGACCGCGCCACCAAGCTGCTGACCAGCATCGCTAATGTCACTGTCAACGGTCATCCGGAGATGAAGGACCGGGTGCCCGTCTCGACGGACCGGCGGGTGGGTGAGGCGCCGATTTTCGCGCCATCCGTCCCCGACGGTTCCAAGCAGCGTTTCGATGCACTCGGTGCAAAGGGCTTCGCCCGCTGGATGCGCGCGCAGGACAAGGTGCTCATCACCGACACGACCATGCGCGATGCGCACCAGTCATTGCTCGCGACGCGCATGCGCAGCTTCGACCTGGTGCCTGCTGCCCGCTCCTATGCCACCGGTTTGCCGGAGCTGCTCAGTCTCGAATGCTGGGGCGGCGCGACCTTCGACGTGGCGATGCGGTTCCTGACCGAGGACCCGTGGGAACGGCTGGCGGCTATCCGGGAGGGCGCGCCTAACCTGCTCCTCCAGATGTTGCTGCGCGGGGCCAACGGCGTCGGCTACACCAACTATCCCGACAATGTGGTGCGCTTCTTCATCCGGCAGGCAGCGAAAGCGGGAATCGACTTGTTCCGTGTGTTCGACTGTCTGAACTGGGTCGAGAATATGCGGGTTGCCATCGATGCGGTGTGCGAGGCGGGCAAGATCGCGGAAGGCGCGATCTGCTATACCGGCGATATCTTCGATCCGAACCGCGCGAAATATTCGCTCTCCTATTATGCCGACCTTGCGCGGCAACTGGATGTGGCGGGATGCCAGGTGCTGGCGATCAAGGACATGGCGGGCCTGCTGCGTCCGCCTGCCGCCCGCGCGTTGATCGCGGCCCTGCGGGACGTGACTGATTTGCCGATCCATCTCCACACCCATGATACTTCCGGCATTGCGGGAGCGACGCTGATCGCGGCGGCGGAGGCGGGTGTGGATGCTATCGACGTCGCGACCGACGCCATGTCCGGTACGACCTCGCAACCCTGTCTCGGTTCGGTCGTGGAAGCATTGCGCCATACCCCGCATGACACCGGTCTGGACGCTGAAGCGATCCGGCGGATCAGCTTCTATTGGGAGGGTGCCCGCTCGCTCTATGCGCCGTTCGAAAGCGACCTGCGGTCCGGTGCGTCGGAAGTCTATCTGCACGAGATGCCGGGCGGCCAGTTCACCAATCTCAAGGAACAGGCCCGCGCCTTGGGCCTCGCCAATCGTTGGCATGAGGTGGCGCGCGCCTATCGCGAAGCCAGTGATCTTTTCGGTGATATCGTCAAGGTCACGCCTTCCTCGAAAGTGGTCGGCGACATGGCGTTGATGATGGTGGCGCAGGGGCTGACGCCTGAGGATGTGGTGGCAGCCGACCGCGACATTGCCTTTCCCGCTTCCGTAGTGGAGATGCTGAGGGGCGATCTCGGCCAGCCCGTGGGCGGATGGCCGGAGGCGGTGCAGAAGAAGGCCTTGAAGGGCGAGATCCCGATCACGGAGCGTCCGGCCGCCCTATTGGGCGAGGCCGATCTGGAAATGCTGCGTGATGAGGCTGAAGGCGCGGTGGGCCGCCCGCTCGACGACCGGGATTTCGCATCCTGGCTCATGTATCCCAAGGTATTTTCGGACTTCGCCAGTGCGGCGGCGGAAGGCGGTCCGGTATCGGCGCTGCCCACCCCCGTCTTCTTCGGCGGAATGAAGCCGGGCGAGGAGATCGTTGTCGAGATCGAACCGGGTAAGACCCTCATCATTCGCCTGCAGGCGATCGGTGAGCCGGAACCCGATGGTCATGTGAAGCTGTTCTTCGAGCTGAACGGCCAGCCGCGCGTGATCCGGATGGCAGATCGCAGCCGGTTGGCCGCGACCGCGCGGCGAAAGGCGGAAGACGGCAATGACCGCCATGTCGCGGCACCGATGGCGGGCGCGGTCTCCTCGATCATAGTGCGCAAGGGGCAGAGGGTCACCGCCGGCGCGCCGCTGCTGACACTTGAGGCGATGAAGATGGAAACGACGCTCAACGCACCTCGCGAGGGTGTAGTGGCTGACATAGCGGTGGCTGCACGCGAAAGCGTCGAGGCAAAGGATCTGTTGCTCGTGCTGGAATGAGCGCCGCTTGATCGATCAATAGGAGGAAGCCGTCCGTCCTGCTGAATGATGCCGGTCCAGAAGGATCGGCTCCTTCTATCGCCAGCCGTTGGATATTTTCCGCCAGCCCGGAGCAATGGCGGGAATGCCTGGAAGGTGCGCTTTGCGTGCGATATTTCTCACACGGCCAGTTTTCTCAACACATAGGGAAGTATTCCGCCGTCAAGGAAATAGCCCAGCTCGTCAACGGTATCGATCCGGCAGAGCGTCTCGAAGGTGAAGGACGAACCGTCCGCTCTCCGTCCTTGGACGGTGACTGTCTGGCGGGGCCTCAGATCCGCAATGGTGCGGATGCTGAAGGTCTCGGTTCCGTCCAGGCCCAGCGTCCGGCGATCGACGCCTTCGACGAACTGAAGCGGGAGGACGCCCATGCCGACGAGATTGGACCGGTGGATGCGTTCGAAGCTCTCCGCAATCACCGCGCGTATGCCGAGCAGCGCGGTTCCCTTGGCCGCCCAATCGCGTGAGGAACCCGTGCCATATTCCTTGCCCGCCACCACGACGAGCGGCGTGCCGGCCGCCTTGTGCCGCATGGCGGCCTCGTAAATCGGCAGTATCTCCTCGCCGAACAGCGTGTTTCCACCCTCTGCGCCGCCCATCATCTCATTGCGGATGCGGATGTTGGCGAAGGTGCCACGCATCATGATCTCATGATTGCCCCTGCGGCACCCATAGCTGTTGAAGTCGGCAGGCTGCACCTGCCGTTCCTGCAACCACTGGCCAGCCGGTGACGCCGCCTTGATCGACCCAGCCGGAGAAATATGGTCCGTCGTGATCGAGTCCCCGAAAATGGCGAGGACATGTGCATCGATGATGTCGGAAATCGGCGCGGGAGCACGTTCCAGACTCTCAAAGAAAGGCGGATTGGCGACATAGGTGGAAGCGACGGGCCAGTCATAGGTGTCGCCTTTTTTCACCTTCAGCGCCTTCCAGCGGGCATCGCCCTCATAGACATTGGCATAGCGGGCGGCGAACATCTCCGCATTGATGGCGGCGGCGATGGTGGCCTGCACCTCGGCATTGGTGGGCCAGACGTCCTTGAGATAGACGGGCTGGCCATCTGCGCCCGTGCCGAGAGACTCTGTCGTAATGTCGCGCGCGACGCTGCCGAGCAGTGAATAAGCGACGACGAGCGGCGGCGATGCCAGATAATTGGCGCGCGCGTCGGGCGAAATGCGTCCCTCGAAATTGCGGTTGCCCGACAGGACGGCGGCCGTAACCAGCCCATTGTCGTTGATGGTCTGCGAAATGGCCGGCTCCAGCGAACCCGAATTGCCGATGCAGATCATGCAGCCATAGCCGGTCAGATTAAAGCCTAGCGCATCTAGATCGTCCTGGAGGCCGGCGCGGACCAGATAGTCGGTCACTACCTGGCTGCCTGGGGACAAAGTAGTGCGGACCCACGGCTTGGGCTTGAGGCCGAGCGCGCGGGCCTTGCGCGCGACCAGTCCCGCCGCGATCAATACGGAGGGGTTTGAGGTGTTGGTGCAACTGGTAATCGCGGCGATCGCGATGTCGCCATGGCCCAGCGTGAAATTCGTGGTCGGCACGGCAACCCGGCGGTCAAGCTCGTCACCCTTGCTATAGCCTGCCGCCAGTTCCGCGCGGAAGCCCTCGGCCGCATGGGTGAGGAGGATGCGGTCCTGCGGACGACGTGGACCCGCAACGGATGGCTGCACGGTGGACAAGTCCAATTCCAGCGTGTCGGTGAACACTGGATCGGGCGTCGCGGCGTCGCGCCACATGCCTTGGGCACGGGCATAGGCTTCGACCAACCCCACACATGCCTCGTCCCGGCCGGTAAGGCGCAAATAGGTCAGCGTCGCATCGTCGACCGGGAAGAAGCCACAGGTCGCGCCATATTCCGGCGCCATATTGGCGATGGTCGCCCGGTCGGCAAGGGCGAGGGCATCGAGGCCGGGTCCGTAGAATTCCACGAAGCGACCCACCACGCCATGGGCGCGCAGCATCTGGGTGACGGTGAGTACAAGGTCGGTCGCCGTGACGCCTTCGCCCAACGTGCCGGACAGGCGGAAGCCGACGACTTCGGGTATGAGCATGGACACGGGCTGGCCCAGCATGGCCGCCTCCGCCTCGATGCCGCCCACGCCCCAACCGAGGACACCGAGGCCGTTCACCATCGTCGTGTGGCTATCCGTGCCGACGCAGGTATCGGGATAGGCGACCGCCACGCCGTCAGGATCGGTGCTGGTCCAGATGGTTTGCGCGATATGTTCCAGATTCACCTGGTGGCAGATGCCCGTGCCCGGTGGTACGACCTTCAGATTGTCGAGCGTGCTCGCGCCCCATTTGAGAAAGGCGTAACGCTCGGCATTGCGCTCATATTCGATTTCGACATTACGCCCGAACGCGAGGGGGCTGCTTGCCTCGTCCGCCATGACACTATGGTCGATGACGAGATGGATGGGCACCTGCGGATTGATGCGCGAGGCGTCGGCGCCCCAGCGGTTCATCGTGTCGCGCATTGCGGCGAGATCGACGATGCAGGGAACGCCCGTGAAATCCTGCATCAGGACGCGGGCGGGCCGATACTGTATCTCGCGATCGGACCGGCGATCCTTCTGCCAGTCGAACAGCGCACGGATGTCCTCGACCGTGACGGATGACCCGTCCTCGAAGCGCAGGAGGTTTTCGAGCAGGACTTTCAGGCTGAACGGCAAACGACTTATATCGCCCAGTTTCTCGGCTGCCCTGGGAAGGCTGTAATAGGCGTAGGTCCGGCCATCGATAGCCAGTTGGTCGCGTGTGCCGAAGCTGTCGCTGCCGATGCTCGTCATATCAAATTCCTGTGCTAAATACGCGCCCTATGAATCTCCCCCTTCCATGGGGGTGGGGGCGGGGCGGCTTCCATGCTTATGGGATCGCGGGCGCCGGGCAGCCCTGTAGCGGAGCGGGACGAAGCGTTTTTCGTGGTGCGGGCCGCAGGACTCGGATTCCTCGGCCCGCACCACCTTATTTGCCGCAAGTCGAAAGAGGGTCAGACCTGCGGAATGGCTTCCGGTATGATGGTCTTCACGATGGAGGCGTCGAGGGCCTCATAATCATGCAGGCCGATGGTGTCGTAGAGTTCTGCGCGAGTCTGCATCTCGTCCACCATAGTGTGCGTGCCGCCGTCGCGCTTGATCGCGGCATAGAGCTTCGCCTGCGCCTTGTTGGCAACACGCAGGGAAGAGACGGGCCAGATGACCATCTTATAGCCCATTGCCTCGAATTCCTTTGCCGTGAAGAATGGCGTCTTGCCGAACTCCGTCATGTTGGCGAGCAGCGGCACGCCCGGCACGGCATTTGCGAATTTCTCGAACATCTCGCGGGTGTTGAGCGCTTCGGGGAAGATCGCATCGGCACCGGCATCGACATAGAGCTTGGCGCGCTCGACAGCGGCGTCGAAGCCTTCCACACCCGCCGCATCGGTGCGGGCGATGATCACGATGTCGCGGCTCGCCTTGGCTGCGGCGGCTACTTTCGCGGCCATGTCCTGCGGCGATACAAGGCCCTTGCCGTTTAGATGCCCGCACTTTTTGGGCAGTATCTGGTCCTCGAGATGGACGGCACCCGCGCCAGCCTCCTCGAAGGTGCGGACCATGTGCATGACGTTCAGCGCCTCGCCATAGCCGGTATCGCCATCGACCAGCAGCGGCAGGCCCGAAGATCGGACGATCTGCCGGATGAAGAAGGCCACTTCATCCACCGTGATGATGCCGAGGTCGGGCAGGCCCATCGATGCGGTCATCGCCGCGCCGGAGAGATAGAGTCCCCGGAAGCCGGCGGCTTTCGCCTGAAGCGCCGCCTGGCCGTTATGCGCGCCCGGAAGCTGGTAGATGCCCGGCTGCGAGAGGGCGTCGCGAAAGCGTTTGCCTGCGCTCTCGCGCGGAAGTTCGTCTGCAATCAGATAGGGCATGGGATTTCCTTATGCGGCCTGATCTTCGGCACGTTCGGTGAGCGGAACGAATTTCAGATTCTCGGGTCCGGTATAATTGGCCGATGGGCGGATGATCTTGTTGTCCTGACGCTGCTCGATCACATGCGCCGCCCAGCCGGAGGTGCGGGAGATGACGAACAGCGGCGTGAACATGGCCGTCGGCACGCCCATAAGATTGTAGGAAACCGCTGAGAACCAGTCGAGATTGGCGAACATCTTCTTGGTCTCGCCCATCACGCTTTCGATGCGCTCGGCAACGGCGAACTGGCGGTTTGCACCCGCTTCCTGGGCGAGTTGCTTTGCCACGCGCTTGATGACGACGTTGCGTGGATCGGAGATCGTGTAGACCGGATGGCCGAAGCCGATGATGACTTCCTTCGCCTCGACGCGGCGGCGGATGTCCGCTTCCGCATCGTCGGGCGAAGCGTATCGCTTCTGGATTTCATAGGCGACTTCGTTCGCGCCGCCATGCTTCGGCCCGCGCAGCGCGCCGATGGCACCAGCGATGGAACTATACATGTCGGAGCCAGTACCCGCGATCACGCGCGCGGTGAAGGTCGACGCATTGAATTCATGCTCTGCGTAGAGGATGAGCGAGGTGTGCATGGCGCGTACCCAGCTTTCCGACGGCGCACGGCCATGGAGCAGGTGAAGAAAGTGGCCGCCGATGCTGTCATCGTCGGTCTCCACCTCGATTCGGCGGCCGTGATGCGCGAAATGATACCAGTAAAGGAGGATGGAACCGAGCGAGGCCATCAGCCGGTCGGCAATGTCGCGCGCGTCGGGTGTGTTGTGGTCGTGCGTTTCCGGCAGAACGCAACCGAGCGCGGAGACGCCGGAGCGCATCACGTCCATCGGATGCGCGGCGGCGGGGATCGCTTCCAGCGCATTCTTCACCGATTGGGGCAGGCCGCGCAGGCCCTTCAACTTCGCCTTGTAGGCGGTGAGCTGAGCTACTGTCGGCAGTTCGCCATGGACGAGGAGGTGAGCGATTTCCTCGAATTCGGCGCTCTCGGCGAATTCGAGGATGTCATAGCCGCGATAGTGCAGGTCGTTTCCAGATCGGCCCACGGTGCACAATGCCGTGTTGCCTGCGGCGACGCCCGACAGCGCCACCGATTTCTTGGGTTTGAATTCGACTCCCATGGCTTTCCTTCCAATCAGAAGATGCCGGCCGGGGCAGCTATGCCCAGGCGATCGGCGAATGTTGCGAGGTTGGACGGGCGGCGGCTATGTCCGACCGCGTGCCAAACAAGCGGGCCGCGCTGTCTCATGCCCGGCGGGCGCTGTTCGAAGAGGCTCCGTGCAAGGTGAAAGTGAAGCGGCCGCTGCCGGCCATTTGTCGCGCGCCGTCCTTGCGGCGGGAGGTGGCGAATACCGAGATGGTCACCGCTTCCCGCTCCACGACGACAGGCCATGTCTCCAAGTCCACATCCTCCGGCCCAAAGCCTTCGGTGAGTTCGAAGTTGGTGCATTTCGCCAAGCGAATGTCGCCATGCAATTGCCCGGTGGCGCGGGCGGCAGCCTGATCTGCCATGGCGGCGAACAGATCGAGGCCGTCTATGGAGGCGTTTGGAAGCATGGGCGCATTATCTGCGAGCATCCGACACTCGGAAACGGCTGAAAAGGCGAAGATTTGCGAATGCAAATTTGCAAAACTGCAAATCTCGTAAAGAAATTATACATCACTTTGGCCAAGCTTGGTCAAAGAGCGCAAGCTTGCGCATGATAAGCAGGAGAAGGTGTCGGGAGCCAATCGCGCTCGCGGTAAATTGGCCGCCAGTCCATGACGAATCTGGCGGCCGACGGCCAACATGGCCGTATAATATTTCAGGATTTATAGGGTGCCGGTGTCAGAACGCATCGCTCGGCACGCGTATCCAGCCTTCCATCAGGATGCGGGCGCTGCGGCTCATGATCGCCTTCGTCACGGTCCACTGGCCGCCCTCCAGCTTTGCCTCTGCCCCGACGCGCAGGGTGCCGGACGGATGGCCGAAGCGGACGGCCTGACGCTCTCCGCCGCCCGCGGCCAGATTGACCAGCGTGCCGGGGACAGCTGCCGCCGTGGCGATGGCGACGGATGCCGTACCCATCATGGCATGATGCAGCTTGCCCATGGATAATGCGCGGACCAGCAGGTCGACGTCACCCGCCCTGATCGTCTTACCACTGGACACGGCATGGCCGGCCGGTGGCGCGACGAAGGCGATCTTGGGCGTATGCTGGCGTTTGGCTGCTTCCCCCGGTGATTTGATGAGGCCCATTTTCAGGGCGCCGATGGTGCGCAACGTCTCGAAATTCGCCAATGCCTGCGGATCGCTGTTGATCGCTTCGCGCAGTTCGGTGCCGCTATAGCCAATATCAGCGGCGTTGACGAAGATGGTAGGAATGCCCGCGTTGATGAGCGTGGCCTTCAACTTGCCATTTGCGACGATCGTCTCCGGCACGTCCAGTTCATCCACCAGATTGCCGGTCGGGAACATCGAACCGCCATCCTCAGGATCTTCGGCTGGATCGACGAATTCGAGAATGATCTCGGCGGCCGGGAAGGTGACGCCATCCAGTTCGAAATCCCCGGTTTCCTGTATCTGCCCATCGGTGACGGGGACATGGGCGACGATCGTCTTGCCGATATTGGCCTGCCAGATTCGGACGGTGCAAATTCCGTCCCGCGCCCGCGCCGGATCGACATAGCCCGCATGGATGGCAAAGGCGCCGGCCGCCGTCGACAGGTTTCCGCAATTGCCGGACCAATCGACGAAATCGGTGTCGATCGACACCTGGCCGTAGAGATAGTCGACGTCATGATCCAGCCGCGCGCTGGGCGAGATGATGACGCATTTGCTGGTGCTGGAGGTGGCGCCGCCCATGCCGTCAATCTGGGCGGCATAGGGGTCCGGGCTGCCGATGACCCGCTGGAACAGTCGGTCACGCGCCTCGCCGGGAGCGCGGCATCGCTCGGGCAGATCCTCCAGGCGGAAGAATACGCCCTTGCTGGTCCCACCGCGCATATAGGTGGCGGGAATGCGAATCTGGGGTGCGGTTGGCATCAGGCCGTTTCCTCTTCCGAAGCCAGGAAGTCCTGCGCGAAGCGTTGCAGTACGCCGCCCGCTTCGTAGATCGAGACTTCTTCGGCCGTATCGAGGCGACAGGTCACCGGCACCTCTACCCTCTCGCCATTCGCTCGATGGATGACAAGCGTCAACTCGGTTCGCGGTTTGCGCTCGCCGATGACGTCGTAGATTTCCGTGCCGTCGAGGCCCAGCGTCAGGCGCGTCGTGCCCGGCTTGAACTCCAGCGGCAGTACGCCCATGCCGATGAGGTTGGTGCGGTGGATGCGCTCGAACCCCTCGGCAACGATGGCCTCGACGCCGGCGAGACGGACGCCCTTGGCCGCCCAGTCACGGGATGACCCCTGACCATAGTCGGCACCGGCCACGATGATGAGCGGCTGGCGGCGGCCGATATAGGTTTCGATGGCTTCCCACATGCGCATTATCTTGCCATCCGGCTCCACGCGGGTGAGCGAACCCTTCTTTATCGCGCCATCGACCACTGCCATCTCGTTGACAAGCTGGGGATTGGCGAAGGTAGCCCGCATGGCGGTGAGATGGTCACCCCGATGGGTGGCGTAGCTGTTATAATCCTCCTCCGGCACGCCCATCTTCGTCAGATATTCGCCCGCAGCCGAATTGGCGAGAATGGCGTTGGACGGCGAGAGATGGTCGGTAGTGATATTATCGGGGAGGAGGGCCAGCGGACGCATCCCCTTGAGACTGCGCGGGTTGGCGGCGAGGGCGCCGACGCCTTCCGTATCCCAATAGGGTGGGCGGCGGATATAGGTGGACTGTGGGCGCCAGTCGTAGAGCGGATAGGTTTCCTCTCCGGAATTCCCGCGCGGCGCGAACATCGGGTCGTAGATCGCACGGAACTGTTCCGGCTTCACGCTCGCAGCGACGATGGCGTCGATCTCCTCGTCCGACGGCCATAGATCCTTCAGACGGATTTCCTTGCCGTCCACGATGCCGAGCACATCCTTTTCGATGTCGAAGCGCACCGTGCCCGCAAGGGCATAGGCCACGACCAGCGGGGGCGAGGCGAGGAAGGCTTGTTTGGCATAGGGATGGATGCGTCCGTCGAAATTGCGGTTCCCGGACTGGACTGCGGTCCCATAGAGATCGCGCTCTATGATCTCCTGCTGTATCACGGGATCGAGCGCGCCCGACATACCGTTGCAGGTGGTGCAAGCATAGGCGACTATACCGAAGCCGAGCTTCTCCAACTCCGGCAACAGGCCAGAATCCTTGAGGTACAAACGCGCGACCTTGGAACCGGGTGCGAAGCTGGTCTTGACCCATGGCTTGCGGCTGAGGCCGAGGTCGTTCGCTTTCTTCGCAAGCAGGCCTGCGGCCACAACATTGCGCGGGTTGGACGTGTTGGTGCAACTGGTGATGGCGGCGATGATGACCGCGCCGTCGGGCAGCAGGCCCTGTTTCTCCTCCGCCAGTGCCTTGTCGAGATCGACAGCGATGCCGCGCTCCTCCAGCGCTGCGGTCGGCAGGCGGCGATGTGGGTTGGACGGGCCGGCCATGTTGCGAACGACGCTCGACAGGTCGAACTCCAGAACGCGCTCATATTCGGCGGTCTTCAGCGCCTCGGCCCAGAGGCCGGTGCTCTTCGCATAATTTTCCACCAGAGCCACTTGCTCCGGCTCTCGGCCGGTGAGCTTCAGATAATCGATGGTCTGCTGGTCGATGTAGAACATGGCGGCGGTCGCGCCATATTCCGGGCACATGTTGGAGATGGTCGCGCGGTCGCCGATGGAGAGGCTGTCCGCGCCCTCGCCGAAGAACTCGACCCAGGCACCCACAACCCGCTGCTGGCGCAGGAATTCGGTGAGGGCGAGTACGATATCGGTGGCGGTGATGCCGGGCTGCCGCTGGCCGGTCAGCTTGACGCCTACAATGTCGGGCAGGCGCATCATTGAGGCGCGGCCGAGCATGACCGTTTCCGCCTCCAGGCCGCCCACGCCGATGGCGATGACGCCGAGAGCATCGACATGCGGCGTGTGGCTGTCCGTGCCGACGCAGGTGTCGGGGAAGGCAACGCCGTCGCGCACCTGGATAACGGGAGACATCTTCTCCAGGTTGATCTGGTGCATGATGCCGTTGCCCGCGGGGATCACGTCTACATTCTCGAAGGCGCGTTTCGTCCATTCTATGAAATGGAAGCGGTCCTCGTTCCGGCGATCCTCGACCGCGCGGTTCTTGTCGAAGGCATCAGGGTCGAAGCCACCATATTCGACGGCAAGGCTGTGATCGACGATAAGCTGTGTCGGCACGACTGGATTGACCTTGGCCGGATCACCTCCCTGATCGGCAATCGCGTCGCGCAGGCCTGCAAGGTCGACAAGAGCGGTCTGGCCAAGAATATCATGGCAGACGACGCGTGCAGGATACCAGGGGAAATCGAGGTCGCGCTTGCGCTCGACAATCTGTTTTAGCGCATCGGTGAGAAGGTCCGGATCGCAGCGGCGCACCAGTTGCTCGGCCAATACCCGCGACACATAGGGAAGGCCGTCATAAGCGCCTGGGCGGATGGTATCGATCGCCGCACGCGTATCGAAAAAGTCGATGGCGGTGCCGGGCAGGAGCTTGCGAAAGGCCTTGTTCATCGGAAGCGTCTCTTACTGGGATTGCTTGATAGAGGTGAAATGGCAATCGCCCGGACCCGCGCATTTCGCGGCCGGTTCCGCCCAGGGGGCGGCCAGATCGGAACCTCTTACAGGGGCAAAGGAAAACACCTGCACATTATCGGCAGGCCCCCATAGTACGAGAATGGTTGAAATGGCAAAGATTTGCGAAGGGAATCCTGTGAATCGGCAAATGTTGCAAAGTTTATTTGCCGGTCTTTAATGGCGCATTTCTGTGGAGATTGGTATTGATCGGCTCTATGCTTGAGCGATGACGCCCATCGAACGCCCCATGCTTGTACCGCCTGAGGGTGAGAGGAAAGTCCTTCTGCACAGTTGCTGCGCGCCCTGCTCCGGCGAGGTGATGGAGGCCATGACAGCCAGTGGCATCGACTACACGATCTTCTTCTATAATCCGAACATCCATCCCAAGGAGGAATATCTCCTCCGCAAGGAGGAGAATGTCCGGTTCGCGGAGAAGCACGGCATTTCCTTCGTCGATGCGGACTATGACACCGCCAACTGGTTCAAGCGTGCCAAGGGCCTGGAATGGGAACCGGAGCGCGGCGCGCGCTGCACCATGTGCTTCGACATGCGGTTCGAGCGCACGGCGCTATTCGCTCATGAAAACGGATTTCCCGTCATAACCTCTTCGCTGGGCATATCGCGCTGGAAGAACATGGCGCAGATCAATGATTGCGGCGAGCGGGCGGCGAGCCATTATCCCGACCTGATCTACTGGACCTTCAATTGGCGCAAGGGCGGGGGAGCCGCGCGCATGATCGAGATTTCCAAGCGGGAGCGCTTCTATCAGCAGGAATATTGCGGATGCGTCTACTCGCTGCGCGATACGAATGCGCATCGCATGTCGCAGGGGCGCGAGGAAATACGGATAGGTGAATTCTATTATGGGGACGGCGGCTCGGTTGCCAGCATATAAAGAATTCTTTATATCTGACTTGACAGAATCGGTCGAATGCGTTTTATTGCATGGTGTCGAGGTTCCCTGCTCCAGGCATGGCGGCAGGGCTAAGACGGGAAGCCGGTGGCGTTCTTGAAGAACGGAGGCCGGCGCTGCCCCCGCAACTGTAAGCGGCGAGCGGCGGTTCCAAAATGGTGTCACTGGTGCCCGCAAGGTGCCGGGAAGGCCGGAGCCGACGTGATGACCCGCAAGCCAGGAGACCTGCCTCAGACGCGATAACGTTCCTCGGACGGGGGTTCCTCCGGTGGACGCGCGAAAGAAGCTCTTGCGGTCCTTGGCTGTCGGGGCCGATCGTTCGTTCGCGCGCTTTCCACTCGACCTCCCGCCCGCAATGCAGGTGATTGGTCGATGTTCTTGATTTTCATACCCCATTCCATCGGACCGCCCCGAACATGTCGGCGTGCCCTGTCGACCTGATCCGGTGCGCTTACCCCCATTTCGACATTTTGCCCGTTTTCGAACGGCCGTGCCAGGCGCCCGGCCGAAGGAGATTTCTCATGCCCGTTACCGCCGCAAATCTCGGCTTTCCCCGCATCGGTCCGCGCCGCGAACTGAAGACCGCCACCGAGGCTTTCTGGGCCGGAAAGATCGATCAGGCCGCTCTGCTCGACACCGCCAAGGCCCTTCGCGCCGCGACCTGGGATCGGCAGAAGGCCGCGGGCATCCAGCTCATTCCTAGCAATGACTTCTCCTTCTACGATCAGGTTCTGGATACGAGTGTCATGGTGGGCGCGATCCCGGACATCTATCGCGGCCTTGGTGCGGCGGATTCACTGGCGGTCTATTTTGCCATGGCGCGCGGTACGCGCACGGATGTGGTTGAGGAAAGCTGCGCCCATGGTCACGGGCATGGCAGTGGATCGGACGTGCCCGCACAGGAAATGACCAAATGGTTCGACACCAACTATCACTACATGGTTCCGGAAGTGGTGCCCGGCCAGAGCTTCACGCTCAGCACGTTGAAGCCGGTCGAGCATTTCCGCGAGGCCAAGGCGCTGGGCCATCATACCCGCCCCGTGATCCTCGGTCCCGTCACCTGGCTGTTGCTCGCCAAGTCGAAGGAGGAAGGGTTCGATCCGCTTACCCTGCTGCCCTCGCTGCTCCCGGTTTATGCGGAGTTGCTGGGCAAGCTGCGGGATGCGGGCGCGGATTGGGTGCAGATTGACGAGCCTGCGCTGGTACTCGACCTCAGCAATGATGCGCGAGCGGCCTATCGTAGCGCCTATGCGGAATTGGCGAAGGTCGATGGGCTGCGAATCATGCTCGCCACCTATTTCGGCGAGTTGGGCGACAATCTGGAAACGGCGCTGGCGCTGCCTGTCGCGGGCCTCCACCTCGATCTCGTCCGAGCGCCGGAACAGCTTGTTTCCGTGCTGTCCAAGGGGCGCCCCGACCTGATCCTATCGCTGGGAATCATTGATGGCCGTAACATCTGGAAGGCCAATCTGACTGCGCTTCTCGACCGTTACGCGGCCCTTGCGAAGACCCGTGAAATTCAGATCGCGCCATCCTGTTCTCTCCTGCACACCCCGATCGATCTGGAACTGGAAACCAAGCTCGATCCGGAGGTGAAGGACTGGCTGGCCTTTGCAGTACAGAAGCTGGGAGAACTCGCGGTCCTTGCCCTCGGGCTTAACAAGGGCCAGTTTGTCATCGCCGATGAACTCGCGGCCAATGCGACCTCCATCGCCTATCGCCGCCGTTCCCATCTGACCAATAACAAGCAGGTGAAGGAGCGCGTGGCGCAAGCGACTGCCGACTGGGCAAGGCGCGATGTGCCCTTTGCCGAACGCATCAAGCAACAGCAGGCGATCCTGAACCTGCCGCCGCTGCCGACCACCACCATCGGTTCCTTCCCTCAGACCGCCGAGGTACGCAAGGCGCGTGCCGCCCATGGCAAGGGTGAACTGGACGACGCCGGTTACGAGAAGTTCCTGCGCGAGGAGACCGAACGGGCGGTCCGCTGGCAGGAGGAGATCGACATCGACGTCCTCGTCCATGGCGAGTTCGAGCGGAACGACATGGTGCAATATTTCGGCGAGCAACTCTCCGGTTTCGCGTTCAGCCGTGCTGGATGGGTGCAGAGCTATGGCTCGCGCTGCGTGCGCCCGCCGATCATCTATGGCGATGTCTCTCGGCCGAAGGCGATGACGGTCGAATGGTGGCGCTATGCGCAGAGCCTGACCGACCGACCGATGAAGGGCATGCTGACTGGCCCGGTGACGATCCTGCAATGGTCCTTCGTTCGCGATGACCAGCCGCGTTCGGACACCTGCCGCCAGATCGCGCTTGCCATCCGTGATGAGGTCAACGACCTCGAAGCGGCCGGCGCGAAGATCATCCAGATCGACGAGGCGGCCCTTCGCGAGGGCCTGCCGCTGCGCCGCGCCGACTGGCAGGCCTATCTCGACTGGGCGGTCGAGTGCTTCCGCATCTCCGCTTCCGGCGTGAAGCCGGAGACGCAGATCCACACCCATATGTGCTATTCCGAGTTCAACGATATCATCGCTGCCATCGGTGCCATGGATGCGGATGTCATCTCCATCGAGACGTCGCGTTCCAAGATGGAACTGCTGGAAGCGTTCACCACGTACAAATATCCGAACGAGATCGGGCCGGGCGTATACGACATCCACAGCCCGCGCATCCCGACGACGGATGAGATGGAGGAACTGCTCATCAAGGCAGGTGAGCGCCTGTCGCCTGCTCAGCTCTGGGTGAATCCCGATTGCGGCCTCAAGACCCGCAAATGGGAGGATGTGAAGCCCGCTCTTGTCAACATGGTCGACGCGGCGAAGGCGGCTCGTGCAGCACTTGCCTGAGACGGGCGCGAGGGAGCGCGGCGTTTTGCCGCACTCCGGCCTCGATCGCATGTTCCTGCATGGGATCGAGGCTATCGGTCGGCATGGCGTGTTCGAGTTCGAGCGCCATGCCGGGCAGCGCTTCATCATCGACATCGACTGGTGGCTGGACACGGCGGTGGCGGCTGCCAGCGACCGGCTCGATGCGACGCTCTGCTACAAGCAACTGCATGACCGGGTCGTGCAGGTGATCGTCGGCGAGCCTTCCTGACGACGGCGGCGGCATAGGTCCCGAATTCGGGTTCCAGCGCTTCGCCGAATGCAACCGCCTTGGCCGCGATGACGTGCATCAGGGGACCACCCTGCATGCCGGGGAAAACGGCGGAGTTGATCTTCTTCGCAATCGCCTCGTCATTGGTCAGGATCATGCCACCGCGCGGGCCGCGCAACGTCTTGTGCGTCGTGGTCGTGACGACATGCGCATGGCCGAAGGGTGTCGGGTGAACGCCGCCCGCCACCAGTCCCGCGAAATGGGCCATATCGACCATGAACAGCGCGCCCACCTCATCGGCAATCGCCCGAAAACGCGCGAAATCGATATGACGCGGATAGGCCGAGCCGCCCGCGATGATGAGGCTGGGTCGGTGTGCCTTTGCCAATTGCTCGACCTGAGCATAGTCGATCAGATGCGTGTCGAGCGTCACGCCATATTGGACGGCGTTGAACCATTTGCCCGACATGGCGGCCTTGGCGCCATGGGTCAGATGACCGCCGGAATCGAGGCTGAGGCCCATCACCGTATCGCCCGGTTTCGCCAGCGCCAGCATCACCGCGCCATTGGCCTGCGCGCCCGAATGCGGTTGCACATTGGCAAAGGCACAGCCAAAAAGCTGCTTCGCCCGCTCGATTGCAAGCGTTTCCACCTCATCGGATGGATGGCAGCCCTGATAATAGCGGCGGCCCGGATAGCCCTCCGCATATTTATTCGTGAAGACGGAGCCTTGCGCGTCCAGCACCGCCTGGGAGACTATATTCTCCGACGCGATCAACTCGATCTGGTCCTGCTCACGCGACAATTCATGCTGGACGCTGGCGAAGACGGCGGGGTCGGCGACATCCAGGCGGCGGGAAAAGAAGCCCGCGGGCCGGAGCGCGTTGGTGTCAGTCATAGATGGTCCTTCGAAATTCAGGCAATGCGTTGGCGAGTCAGCGTCACGCCGACATCCGCGAAGGTGCCGCAAATGGGGGCATCCGGCTTGTGCACAGTGACCTCGACAGAAACGATTTGCGGAAACGCGGCCAACAAGGTCTCGACCAGATGATAGGCCAGCGTTTCGATCAGTGCCCAATGCGCAAGCGCTGGCAGGGCGCCTCAAGGAGCGCGGTGCGGCCATCGTGTCGGGCGGTACCGATACGCATCTTGCACTGGTCGATCTGCGGTCCATCGGCATTACCGGCAAGGACGCCGACGAGGCGTTGGAGCGGGCGGGCATCACCTGCAACAAGAATGGCGTGCCCAATGACCCGCTGCCGC
Source organism: Sphingobium sp. (assembly GCA_047602685.1). Classification (GTDB taxonomy): domain Bacteria; phylum Pseudomonadota; class Alphaproteobacteria; order Sphingomonadales; family Sphingomonadaceae; genus Sphingobium. The sequence continues at coordinate 25,746 of JASGGS010000006.1, read as the reverse complement.
CGGTCAAGACCTCCGGCATTAGAGTGGGTTCGGCGGCCGGTACAACTCGAGGCTTTGGGATCGCGGAATTTCTGACGATCGGAGACCTCATCATGGATGTGCTGGAAGGTCTCGCGGCCCATGGCGCGGAAGGCAATGATACGGTCGAAGCCGGTGTGAAGCAGTCAGTAGGGGATTTGTGTAGCCGCTTTCCGATCTATGACTGAAGTCCGGTTTGCAGTCGGCAGAATATTCCGAGAACTTGCCTATAGATGGCCACATCTTGTAGCCTGCCGATGCCGATCCTGCTCAAATGGTTGGCGAAGGGCGGCGGACGGACGAAGTTCGCCGGTCACCGGACCGGACACCAAGCTGGGTGAGGTTCGGACAATTCCCATGGAAATCATCGGCAGGACGAGAGGGGCGGAGGCCCGGGAGTCATGATGCTTTCAGAGCGAGACAGGGATTATGACCACGCTCTCACGCTTCCGACTGAGAGCGGTGCTCCCCAAAACCTTTGCAACTCGCCTATACAACACAGCATTCTTTCAAGTCTCCAATATCGCTTGGCACAGGAAGAGGGCGAGGAGGTCGATTTTACCCATGCGATTACGACGCATTTGGGTTTGCGACTGCGATTGATGGAAGCGCGCCGGAAGATATTCGCGACCGCCCGGAAAAAAGGTCGTCGCTATTGGATAGGCGATCGACACATCCTGCGCTTTCAAGCGGCTTTGGGGCGCGATCGGTTGTTCGCCTATATGGATCAAATATCCCAGGAGCTCGCGTTGATAGCGGAAAGGCCGCTGACCCCACGTCAGTTGGTTGAGATTGTGTCAATCACCAGCCAAGAACGATTGCGCTGGACTAAGGATGGCAGACTGCCTGCATGTGGTGTTAGCACGTTGAAGCATCGGCATCAGGTGGCAATGCCCGTCTATTCGGTCGCTTTGGCGGAGCAGTTGATGGCCGAACCTTCTCTGATCCATCAATGGCGCGCAAATGATGCCATATTGCAGGATATGGGATTGAAGAACCCAGTTTGATAAGGGTGTATTGGTGAAGGATTATAATATATCATCCCCGATTCAGGGTATAGGAATAGAATGGGCTGAGTAATGGGTCTCGATTTGATGATATTATATTGAAAATTCGTGTGATTGTTTTCCGTTTATTTGGATATTATGGGATGATCGCAGCGTTATAATATTGCTATTCCAGTTCTGATAAAGGGCGACTCGCCAACGGATTTTCAAGAAGGGTTTGGCGCGACTGTAAAAAGCGGGGAGGAAAGTCCGGCTATATCGCCTGCAGACGGGGCTGGGCGGAAGATGACAGGTACTCAACTGCGCATGAGCACTTCTGATTTCAACACAGCACTTCGATGGCCTAGCTTCAGGAAATCAGATTTGAGGATGTCATGGTCACCATTTTGCATCAACGCCACGGGCCGACCGTCGGTGAAGAGGCATGGAGGATTCGAACCGACCTTGCTGCCTTTTGCCGTCTGTCGCTACTTTACGGCTAGGACGATTTGATCTCCACTCATATTTCGGCGGGCGTTCCGGAGCCAGGGCATCATTTCCTGATTAACCCGTTTGGATTGATGCTCGAGGAAATCACTGCATCCGTCTCGTCAAGATCGTTCTCGATGGCAATCTCATCGGAGACAATGAGTATGGGATCAACGCGGGAAGTTAGACGCAGCGTGCATGACTTGATTTGGCGGCCGACCCTGTGCAAGGTCAGCGGGAATTGCCCGGTTACGATATTTGACCCGTGCCTTTCTGCCAGAGCAGGTTGGGCCGTCGATGTCCTCGCGACCCGGGCAAGGTCAATCTCATTGGCTGCTATCTGCGCTTCATCAAGCGAGGCTATGCCTGGTCGGCGGCGCATGAGGGCAAATGGGCGCCTGCAGCCGTATCCGCTCGCCCTAGAACGACACCATACTCACGGCGGCCGGACGCGCCGTTTTCGGGAACTGACATCATGAGCTTCATCATCGCCAGCCAGTTCGAGGACGGCTTCAACGATAATTTGCGCGCCCTGCCGCTGCGCCCCACCGTCATCGTCGCGCCGGAAGACGCCCCATGGCAGGCCGCCAATGATGCGGATGTTCTTCTGGTCCGGCCGACGGCGGCATGGCGCGGCAATCGCAACTTGCCTTGTCCCGAGGCATGGCCCGGCCGCATCCGTTATGTGTATAGCGGGTCGGCAGGGGTCGATCCCTATCCGCGCTGGCTGCTCGATGCACCTCTGGTATCGTGCGGGCGTGGAGTCGCATCGGACGAGATAGCTGATTATGTGATTGCGGCCATCTATGCCCAGGCCAAGAATCTGGATGGCGTCCGCGCGCGCAGTCTGGCTGACTGGAAGCAGACATCGCTTGGCCGTGTCAGTGGCAGTACGGTCGGGATTATCGGCCTTGGCGCTATCGGCGCGGCCGTGGCGCGGCAGGCGCTTGCTCTTGGCGCAAAGGTTACGGCGGTGCGGCGTAGGCAATTACCTAGCCCGGTGGCAGGCGTCGCCTTGCTCGACAATGTAGAGGATGTCGTTGCCTCGGCCGACCATCTGGTTCTGGCGCTGCCTGCGACCGACGTTACCCGTAAGCTTGTCGGGAAGGACCTGCTGGCTCATGCCAAACCGACCGCGCATCTTATCAATATCGCGCGCGGATCGGTGCTGGATCAGGATGCGCTGATTGCCGCGCTCGACGCGGGGCGGCTCGGTTTCGCAACGCTGGACGTTACCGATCCGGAGCCGTTGCCGGCCGGCCATCCGCTCTGGAGCCATGATCTTGTGCGCCTGACGCCGCATGTCTCATCCAATTATAGGCAGGTCCGCCATATCCTCTTCGACAAGGTGGTCGCCAATCTCGATCGCTTCTCGCGGGGAGAATTGCCCACCGATCTCGTGGATCGCGTCGCTGGCTATTGAGGACGGAAGCTCAGCCATGGCCAAGAATATGCAGTCAGATATGCAGGGGACGCGGGACGGATTTTTGCAGCGCCGCTCCTTCCTGATCGGCGTCGGTGGCTTGGCTGGAACGGCGCTCTTGCCGGGCTGCGGCGCACCCGTATCGAGAGAGCAAAAGCTCAGGGTTTCGCGAAACAAGGGCGGCTATGAACTGATCCTGCGGATCGCGGGCCTCAAGCCCGAGGGCTTCGAACTCAGCTATAATTTTTTTCAGTCGGGGCATCTTGTCATTGAGGCTCTCAATGCAGGCTCGCTCGATTTCGGCACGATGAGCGAAATACCGCCTGTTTTCGCGGCGGCCTCGTCCATGCAGAGCTTCCGGCAGATAGCGACGATCGCGGGGGATGTTAACAATCAGGTGATTCTCGTCCCGAAGCACTCGAATATCCGGGACCTCATCGATCTGAAGGGGAAGCGCGTCGCCTATGTCCGAGCAACCACATCCCAGTATTTTCTGATCCGGATGTTGCAATCGGTCGGTCTCGGATGGAAGGATATCGAACCTGTCTCCATGTCGACCACGGATGGGGCGGCTGCCTTTTCCACCGGGGCTGTCGATGCATGGGCCATTTATGGCTTCCAGATACAGCGTGCGATCGCAAAGGAGGGCGCCAGGGTCCTCAAGACGGCCTTGGGTTTCCTTTCAGGCAATTATATCGCCTCGGCCCATGTCGATGCCCTCGCAAATCCCGCCAAGGTCGAGCAGATAGGCGCCTATCTGCGCCTGTTCAAACAGGGAATGGCGTGGAAGGCTGGCCATGAGACCGCTTACGCGGAAGCCTTGGCCAAGGAAGTGGAAGTTCCTTTGCAATATACGCTCGACCAAATTCGCAATGCCAGCCAGCCGACCCGGCTTTTGCCAGTGACGGATGCCGTCATCGCCTCGCAGCAGGAGGTGGCGGATGTCTTCTTCAAGGCCGGTCTTCTGCCACGGGCTGTCGATGTCCGCCCGCTGTGGGATGATCGCTTCAACGCGATATTATCGGATTAGCGATCCGTCGGCTAAACCATGTTCGTGGCCTGGCGACACCAGAATTCGCCTTGCTCCATCAGTAGCTCGCGACAATATCGTCCATGGCCATGCCTTCAGCACCTTGACCGCACCCATATTGCAGTTTCTATCCGGATCGGTCGGCCCGGTCTATGACGTCATGGCACGGGCGCTGGCGGCGTTCCGCACCTTAGCTATGGTGATATTTTAGGGCTTCACGACGACCGAGATTTCCGATTCGATACTGGCTCTCAACCCGGACACGGTTGGCCTGCAAAGGATAAGAACATCTCACGGACCGTTCACTGGTTCTCATAGGACAGGAGAAGTGCGGCCTCCTAGATCGGGACGTTCCTCTAGCCATCTGTTCGTGCGTCGTCCGCCGCGATCTGGGATGGCCGGGGCGTCGCCGACAGCGCAGGAGTGAGACATGCCGATCGTTCTGGCCAGCCAGGCCGGGTCCGAATTTGACGAACTGGCCGCCGCCCATCCGGCGGTGGAGGCCGTGATCCCTCTTTCGCTCGACGATCATATTCTCGATCATGTGACGCAGCAGGCGGACGCGCTGATCGTCCGGCCCGGCCCGATGTGGAAGGCGATCGCGGAGCGGGGTCGTCCGGCGCAATGGCCCGGCCGCATCCGCTGGGTTCAGTCGACCTCGGCCGGTGTCGACTATTATCCCGGCTGGTTGGCGGAGGCGCCCTGGTTCTCCTGCGGACGGGGTGTCGCCTCGGACCAGATCGCCGATTATGTGGTCGGGGCGATCTATGCCCATGTGAAGGATTTTGGGCAGCTCTCCATCCGCTCGCGGGAAGAATGGAAGCCGGTCGCGCAGCGCAGCGTCATCGGCCGCACCGTCGCCATATTGGGGCTGGGGTCCATAGGCCGCGCCATCGCCGCGCGGGTCCGGGCGCTGGGCGCAATCCCGATCGGCGTCAGGCGCTCGCCCGGCGTCGACGAGGATGTCGAACTGGTCGCCACGCTGGAAGACGCGGTGGCCATCGCCGATGACATCGTGATCGCCCTGCCCGCGACGGGAGAAACGCGCGGCATCGTCAATGCCGCGCTGCTCGCCAAAGCCAAGCCGGGCGCGCATCTCATCAACATCGCGCGCGGGTCCATCGTGGACCAGGAGGCGCTGCTTGCCGCGCTGGACGATGGCCGGATCGGTTTCGCCACGCTGGACGTGACCGATCCGGAGCCTCTGCCTGCCGGTCATCGCCTCTATGCGCATCCGCTCGTCCGGATCACGCCGCATCTCTCGTCCAACTGGCAGACCGTTATCCCGACGCTCCATCGCCAGTTGATCGAGAATATCGAGGCGGTCGCCAATGACCGCGCGCCCGCCAATCTGGTCCTCGCCGCGCGCGGCTATTGAGGCCATCCGCAGAACGCCCCTCATCCCAGCCCTATTCCGGAAAGCCGAAGTCGATGTCCGCGAACCAGTCCCTATTGTCCCGCCCGGCGCCGTCGTCGTCGCAATCCGCCGAGCCGGTATCCCAGGCCATATTGGACGAGATCACGCGCCGCCTTGCCGAGACGGCCGAGGAACTGGATCGCAGCGCGGAGTTTCCGCGGGCCAATTTCGGCCTGCTGGCGGAGGCGGGACTAATCGGCCTCACCGTGCCGACCGCCCTGGGCGGACGCGGTGCCGGCCTGGCGGAGACGCTGCGCGTTCTGGGCGCGGTGGCGCGGGGCGAGCCGTCGACGGCCCTGATCCTCTTCATGACCTATGGCTATCACTATCAGCCTCTGCGCGCGCAGAGCTGGCCGCAGCATATCTATGAGCGGTTGGCGCGGGAGGCGGTGTCGGGCAGGGGGCTGATCGGCGGCCTGCGCGTCGAGGCGGACCTTGGCACGCCCGTGCGCGGCGGCCTGCCCGCCACGGTCGCGCGCAAGACCAATAATGGCTGGGCGCTTAGCGGCAGCAAGATCTATTCCACGGGATCGAGCGGACTCGACTGGTTCTCCGTCTGGGCCAAGACCGACGAGCCGGAGCCGCGCGTCGGCAATTTCCTGGTCGATCCGGCGACGCCGGGGATCAGCATCCTGCCCGCCTGGGATCATCTCGGCATGCGCGCCACCGTCAGTCATGAGGTGGTGTTCGAGGATGTGGCCATCCCCGCCGAACATGCCGTCGACATCCGCCCGCCCGCCCAGTGGGTGAATGCGGGCGATGCGACATCCTCCTTGTGGAACGCGCTGGCCATCGCGACCATCTATGACGGCGTGGCGCAGGCGGGGCGCGACTGGCTGCGCACCTATCTGAAGGAGCGCACGCCTTCCAATCTCGGCGCGCCGCTGGCCTCGTTGCCCCGCGTGCAGGAGAAGTTCGGCGAGATCGAGGCATTGTTGCAGGTGAACCGCACCGTGATAGAGGCGGCGGCATCGCGCACGGACGCGGGCAGCCCGCCGACGGCGGTCGAGGCGAACGCGATCAAGTTCGTCGCGACCTCCAACGCCATACGCGCGGTGGAGATCGGGCTGGAACTGACCGGCAATCCGGGCCTCAGCCGCCGCAACCCGCTGGAACGCCATTATCGCGACGTCTTGTGCAGCCGCATCCATTCGCCGCAGAATGACACGATATTGACGGCATATGGACGCGCCTCCTTCGGCCTCTGAACCGCCGCCCGCCCCATTTGCAGAAAGGCATAGTCATGACCCTGACCATCGCTCCGGATCGTCCCGTCATCGCCCCCGTCAGGCGCCTGCCGCCCAAGGCATTGCCCACGCCGGAGACGCCCTGGGGTCAAGCGCGCGAGCCCCAGCCCACGATCGAGCTTGAGCGGCTGTATCGCAAGCAGCGGCTGGCGGCATCCTTCCGCCTGTTCGGGCGCTTCGGCTATGATTTCGGCGGGGCGGGGCACATCACCGTGCGCGATCCCGAATATCCCGATCATTTCTGGCTCAATCCGGCGGGGGTCTATTTCGGGCATATCCGCGTGTCCGACCTCATGCTGGTGAACCATGAGGGCGAGATTGTGGAGCATGGCGAGGTGAAGCGGCTGAACCGCGCCGCCTTCGCCATCCATTCGCGCCTCCATGCCGCGCGGCCCGACGTGCTGGCCGCCGCCCATTCGCATTCCATCTACGGCAAGGCCTTCTCCGCGCTCGGCAAGCTGCTCGACCCGCTGACGCAGGACAGTTGCGGCTTCTATGAGGATCATGCGCTGTTCCCGCATTTCTCCGGCGTCGTGCTGGATACGAGCGAGGGGGACCGGATCGCGGAGGCGCTGGGGCCGCGCAAGGCGGTGATCCTCCAGAATCATGGCATATTGACGGTCGGCGCCTCGGTCGAGACGGCCGTGTGGCGGTATATCTCGATGGAAAATGCCTGCCAGGCGCAATTGCTGGCGGAAGCGGCGGGCACGACCAGGCCGGTGCCGCATGATGTCGCCGCCCATACGGCATCACAGGTTGGCGGGCATAATGGCGATGCCAGCTTCCAGCCCTATTTTGACTTCATTGCCCGCGAGGAGCCGGAACTGTTCGACTGAATCCTTGCGGTCATCCTCTATTGGATATTTCAAAGGCGATGGCCGGAGAACTCATCTGACCGGCCGCGGATTTCGCCTAATCTGCGCTGGTTCCAGGAATGGGGCAAGGCATATGGGGAAAATCCATGTCGGGCATATTGAAGGACGATCTGGCCAGGGTGAAGCGCGCCGGGCAGCATCAGCCACGCATCTATGGGCTAGAGCGCGAGGGTGACGGTCCCCGCGTCGCCGTGCCCGATCCGCTGCCGGACATCGCCGCCGAACGCCTGCACCGCAAGCGCCAGCTTGCCGCGTCGCTGCGTCTGCTCGCCTGGTTCGATGTCGAGCCGGGCCTTGCGGGACACCTGAGTGCGCGTGACCCGGAGTTCACGGACGATTTCTGGGTCAATCCGGTGGGCGTCCCCTTTTCGCGGATTCGCGCCTCCGACCTGCTCAGGGTCGATGGGACGGGCAGGGTCGTGGAAGGGGAGGGGCCCGTCAATGTCTCCGGCATACCCTATCACCAGCAGGTGCAGCGCGCCCGTCCGGACGTGGTGGGCATAGCGCATGCCCACAGTTTTCATGCCAAGACCTGGGCGTCTTTCGGGCGGCCCATCGATCCGATCAATTCCGACCTTGCCGCTTTTCATGACGACCAGGTGATCTTTACTCCGCAGCGGCCGGACGGAAAGAGTGAGGCGGAGGGCCGCGATGAGGTGGCGGCCCAGTTCACCAGCGCGCTGGGCGGACGCAACATCCTGCTGTGGCGCAATCATGGCCACTGGACGGTAGGGACGACGGTGGAGGCGGCGGCCTGGCGCTTCATCGCCTATGAACAGGCGGCGCGCGGGCAACTGGCGGCGCTGGCGGCGGGCGAGCCGCGTTTCGAAATCCCGTCCCCCGCCGATCCCGCGAAGCGCGAGGCGTGGGCCTATCTGAGCTTCCTGCCCTATTGGGACCTGGTGATCGAACGCGAACCTGATCTGCTCGACTGAGGCCGGCATGGTTCGCCTCAACCGGCGTCAGGCCCTGGTGGGGGCCGCCGCTCTCGCGGGATTGTCCGCCTGCGGAAGGGGACGCGCGGATGGCGGCACGCGCATCACGATATGGCGGCACAAGGCGGCGGCATCCTATTTCATGGAAGCGGCCGGGCAGGCCGATTTCCCCTATGGCGTGGACTATGCCGACCTGCCCGGCGGCAATGCCGTGCTGAACGCCTATGCGGCCGATGCCATAGACTATGCCTTCATGAGCCAGATTCCGCCGGTCTTCGCGCTTCAGGCGGGCATACCGCTCGCCCTGATCGGCAGCTATCAGGGCGATGTGAACAATAGCGGCCTTCTAGTGCGGCCGGGGTCGAAGGTGCGGACCATCGACGACCTGCGGGGCAAGAGCGTGACCTATGTGCCGACCACCAACGACCATTATTATCTTCTCAAGATACTCGATGCGCACGGCATGATGATGCGCGACATCGTGCCCGTGGCCCTGCCGGTGACGGATGCCAATGCCGCCTTCACGCGCGGCCATGTGGAGGCGCGCTGCGCAGGCGGCATCACGGCGCTGCTGACAGAGACGCAACTGGGCGGGCGCTGGATACATCGCACCATGCGCGGCCTCTATTCCGGCAACTTCGTCATCTCCGCCCATCCGCGCTCGCTGGCCGACCCGGACAAACGGGCGGCGATCCTCGACTATCGGCGACGGGAGCAGGCGACATGGGATTGGATCGCGGACCATGTGGACCAATGGGCGGAAATATCCGGAAAGCTCAGTTCGCTGCCGGCATCGCTCTATCGGCGACTGGCACGTGAACATAGCCGGCCCGGCAAGCTGGTATTGCCTGGCGAGGACGTGATCGCCGACCAGCAGGACGTGGCTGATTTCATGGCGGAACATGGCATGGTGGATCGGAAGCTCGACATCCGGCCGCTCTGGTATCGCAACGGATGACCGGGTTTTGTGCGATAATGCTATGAGAAATAATGTCGCGTTCTTTGACAATATAAAATTTCTATCCATTTCTGCCTTTGCAACATGCCTGCTCCGAAAAGGGGTGGGTATATCATGAAATCAAATAGTAAATATTTGAATCGTAAAAATTCCCGGTCGCGTCTTCATGCCGGCGCGGTGCTGATTGCCGCCGCGTTGAGCCAGGTTTCCACCGCGCACGCGGCGGATGCCGGGGCCGAAGCGGGCGCGGAAGCGGCCGATATCGTGGTCACGGGCAATCGCGCACGCGGGACGACCGTGCTGGAAAGCCCCGCGCCGATCGATGTGGTGGATGGCAACGCCCTCCAGAAGCTCGGCGCCAATACATCCCTGCGCGATGCGCTGAGCCAGCTTCTGCCCAGCTTCAATCAGCTCACCGTCTCCAGCTCGTCCTGGAACAGCGTCGCGCGTCCCGCCGGTCTTCGCGGGCTGGGCGGCAGCCATGTGTTGGTCCTCGTCAACGGCAAGCGCCGCCACAACAGCTCGCTTCTGAACCTGTCCACGGGCAGCGTCGATTCCGGGTCCAATCCGGTCGACCTCGACCTGATCCCGACCAACGCGGTCGCACGGGTGGAGGTGCTGCGCGACGGCGCGGCGGCGCAATATGGATCGGATGCCATTGCGGGCGTCATCAACCTGATCCTCAAGGATGACGCGGAAGGCGGCAGCCTCATCCTGAACGCGGGCCAACGCTACAGCTATCGCGGGAATTCGGACGGACGAAACCTGCAAGCGAGCGGCAATATCGGCTTCCACCTGGGAAGCGAGGGTTCCCTGAACTTGTCGGTAGACCTGAAGGACGCCAATCACGCGCGGCGCGCCATACTGGCAACGGGCGCCTTCTATTATCCGCTGGGAGACGGATCGCCCGATCCGCGTGAGAGCAGGGACAAGACGGTCTTCACCGGCGGCCTGCCGGACCTGCGCTATGCGACCTTCTCCTATAATGCGGCGGTTCCGATCGGTTCCGCGATATTCTACTCCACATCGACCTACACGACCCGCTCGGCCATTGTCGGCCAGAATTTCCGGCGGCCCAATTCGACCAATGCGGTCCTGGCGATCTTCCCGGACGGCTATGCGCCCAATTACACGCTGGACGAGGATGATTTCCAGATACTGGGCGGCATTCGCGGCGAGAGCGGCGGATGGAAATGGGATATTTCGTCCACCTATGGCGAGAACCAGTCGCGCAACGGATCGACCAATACGCTGAACGCCGCGCTGGGCGAGGCCAGCCCGACGAGCTTCCATACCTTCACCGCGAAGTTCGCGCAGTGGACCAACAATATCGATATATCCAAGGGCGTCGACATCGGCCTGCCGGAGCAGTTGCGCGTCTCCTTCGGCGCGGAGCATCGCTATGAGCGATTCCAGACGATAGCGGGCGATCCGCTGGCCTATGCGTCCGGCAACAGTCTCTATCCGGGCGGCTATGTCTATCCCAGCGGCCCACTGGCCGGAAGGCAGGCGACCGTGGGTGCGCAGGGAGCCATCGTCCTCACGCCATCGGACCAGGCCAAGCTTTCCCGCAATAGCTTCGCGGGCTATATCGATGTGGGCTTCAACCCGACGCCGCGCTGGTTCGTCGCGGTGGCGGGCCGGTTCGAGCATTATGACGACAGCGCGGGCAACACGGCCAGCGGCAAGTTCACCACGCGTTACGACATCACCGACCGAATCGCTTTGCGCGGCACGGTCAGCAACGGCTTCCGCGCGCCGGCGCTCGCGCAATCGGGTTTTGCGCAGACGTCCAACCAATATAATATCGTGGGCGGCGTCTCGACCTTCGTCACGTCAAAGTCGGTGCAGCCCGATTCCGTCATCGGCCGCGCCCTGGGCGCGCAGCCGCTGAAGCCGGAGCGGTCGCTGAACTTCAGTCTGGGCCTGACCGCCAGGATCACGCCACGCTTCAACCTCACCGTCGATGCCTATCAGATCAAGCTGGACGACCGCATCGCGCAGACCGGCTTCCTGTCGGGCGCGGCCATCGACGCCATATTGGTGGCCAACGGCTTCCAGGCGGGCCAGTCGATCAAATATTTCGCCAACGCCATCGATACGCGTACGCGCGGCATCGACGTGGTGGCCAATTACGACCAGCCCTTGGGCGACATCGGTTCCGTCCGCTTCTCCCTGGGGTATAATTACAACAAGACCAGGATCACGCGCATCGCGCCGTCGCCGGCGCAGCTCACCGCGCTCAACCTGACGCTGTTCGACCGGGCCGCCCAAGGCGCGATCGAGCTGTCGGCGCCGAAGACCAAGCTGATATTGGGACAGGACTTCACGCTGGGCGATTTGCGCGTGAACCTGCGCGAGACGCGCTATGGCAAGGTGGCGCTGCTCAATGTCAGCCCGGCCTCCGATCAGTTCTACGGGTCCAAATGGCTGGCGGATATCGACGTGTCCTACCAGATTAACAAGGCCGTGAATGTCGCGGTCGGCGCGAACAACCTGTTCAACACCTATCCAGACAAGAACACGGTTCCCGATACGAATGGCTTCCCGCCCTATCCGGCGCAGTCGCCCTTCGGCTTCTATGGCGGCTATTATTATGGCCGTCTGACCCTCATCTTCTGAAGGCGGACATCATGACCGAAGCTGCGCGATCCCTCATCCTCGGAGCCTTCCTGTCGGGCCATGGATCGCATGGAGCGAGCTGGCGCCTGCCGGAGAGCGATGTGAATGCTTCGCGCAGATTCGCCCCTTATGCCCGCGTCGCGCGGAAGTTGGAGGAGGGGCTGTTCGACGCGCTGTTCCTGAACGACAGCGTGGCCGTGCCCGACCTCGACCGGGATTCGCTGAAGAACACGCCGCAGGGCATGCGCTGGGACCCGCTCACCCTGCTGCCCGCGCTGGCCGTGGTGACGGAGCGCATCGGCCTGATCGGCACGGCGAATACCACTTATAACGAACCCTATACGCTGGCCCGCCGCCTGGCCTCCATCGACCATCTGAGCGAGGGCCGGGCGGGCTGGAACCTCGTCACCTCCCTGGGCGGCGGGGAAAATTACAATCTGGCGGGCCATGTACTGCACGCGAACCGCTATGAGCGGGCGGAGGAGTTTTTCGACGTCATCACCGGCCTGTGGGACAGCTGGGAGGACGATGCCTTTGTCCAGGACAAGGCGACGGGCGTCTGGTCCGACCCTGAAAAGCTCCATTTCCTGAACCACAAGGGGCGGCATTTCTCGGTGCGCGGGCCGCTCAACGCGGCGCGCCCGGTGCAGGGCTATCCCGTGATCGCGCAGGCCGGCTCCTCCCATGACGGGCGGGAACTGGCGGCGCGCACGGCCGAACTCATCTTCACCGCCGCGCAGACGATAGACGAGGCCATCGCCTTCGGCGCGGACATCACCGAGCGCCTGGCGCGTTTCGGGCGGCGGCGGGAAGATGTCCGCATCCTGCCGGGCGTGTCCGTCCATCTGGGCGATGACGCGGAGGATGCGCGCCGCCGCTACGACGCGTTGCAGGACTTGCTCGACCCGGTATCGACGCTCAAGAGCATCGCCAACTTCGTCAATATCGGCGTCGACCTGTGGACATTGCCGCTGGATGCGAAAGTCGAACTGCCGGAGGCGATCCCTGTCACGAACACGCACAAGAGCCGCCAGCAGCTGGTCGTGGACCTCATCCGGCGCGAGAATCCGACCGTTCGGGAATTGATGCGCAAGATGAGTTCGGGCGGGCACCGTATATTGTTCGGCAACGCGCGCGATGTGGCGGACAATTTCGAGCGCTGGCATGCGGAAGGGGCGGCGGACGGGTTCAACATCATGTTCCCCGACCTGCATGGATCGGTCGATCGCTTCGTGGCGGAAGTGGTGCCCGAACTCCAGCGGCGCGGCCTGTTCCGCAAAGCCTATGACAGCCGGACCCTGCGCGGGCATCTGCGCCTCGCGCGGCCGGGCAACCGTCTGGCGCAAAGCGGCACGGCGGTTCGCGACTTGCCGCGCGGAGGTGGACAGGCGGCGGCGCGGTAACTCTACCGGTCCTGCCGATACGCCTTTGACCATCGACGCATATCTGTCGACCATGCCAGGCGGCACCCTCCTGTCGCCAATCCATGCCGCCATCTGGCGAGAGATGAGAAGCATATGCCGAGACTTGTCCGACTGACCCGCGGCGTGACGATGCTGGCCCTCCTGGGAGCGACCATCGCAGGGCCGGGCGGCGCCGTGCCCTCCAACCCGCCGCCACCCACGCCGGGATCGGTCATCGCCTTCGACGTGCATGAGGGGACGTCCATGGCCGTGTCCGCATCGCCCGACGGCAAATGGCTGGCCATCGACTTGCAAGGCAGCTTGTGGATCGTCCCGGCGGGAGGGGGAGCGGCCCGGCGGATCACCGACTATTATAATGATGCGCGCCAGCCGGTCTGGGCGCCGGATGGATCGCGGCTTGCCTATTTCGCCTTTCGCGACGGCACCTATGATTTGTGGACAATCCGGCCGGACGGCAGCGGGCAGCAGCGGCTTACCCAAGGGGAGGCGGACGACCGCGATCCCGCTTGGTCGCCGGACGGCCGCTCTATCGCTTTCGCGTCGGATCGCGGCGGAAGTTACGACATATGGATCGCCGATGCCGCGACCGGGGATGTCCGGCAGGTGACGGCCGGCCCGGGCGAGGATCGCCTGCCGAGCTGGTCGCCCGATGGCGCGCGCATCGCCTTCGCCGCGACCGAGGCGGGGAGGAGCGCGCTCTGGTACGTGGCGGCCGGTGGTGGCGATCCGGCATTGCTGCGCGCGGCCGAAGGCGCGGCGAAGATCGATGCGCCCTCCTGGGGTCCCGGAGGGCAATTGGCCTATGTCGTGCAGGATGATGGCGGCAGCCGTCTGGAAATTGACGGCAAGCCGGTGAGCGGAACGGAGAATGTATTTCCCTTCCGCGCATCCTGGCGAGGCGGCGCGGTCTATTATGTCGCGGACGGGCGGATAAGGCGCCGGGCGGGAACGAGCGCCCGCACCATCGACTTCACCGCGCGGCTGGAGGTGACGCGGCCCGATTATCCGCATGCCCGGCGCGATTTCGATTCCCAGGCGCCGCGTCCCGTGCTCGGCCTGTCGCATCCTGTCCTGTCGCCGGATGGCGAACATATCGCCTTTGCCGCGCTAGGCGATATCCATATCGTCCCGGCCAAGGGCGGCAGACCGGATAATATCACCCATGATGCCGCGCTGGACGCCGACCCCACCTGGTCGCCCGATGGCCGCCGCCTGGCCTATAGCTCCGATAAGGGCGGGGGCCTGCCGCAATTGTGGATACGCGACCTCGGCACGGGAAGGGACCGGCAGGTCACGAAGCTCGACACGCAGCCGCTGTCCGCCGCCTGGTCGCCGGACGGCAGGCGGATTGCCTTCATCGACGTGGACGGGCGCTGGGGCGTGGCGGGCCTTGCCGTGGTGGATGTGGCGAGCGGGGCGATCACGCGCTTGCAGCCGTCCCTGCCGCAGCCGGGCAGGCCAAGCTGGTCGGCCGATGGCCGCTATGTCGCGCTGAGCCTGTCCCGGCCATGGTCGCAGAGTTTCCGCGAGGGGCGGAACCAGATCTACCTGGTTCCCGCCGACGGCAAGGGACCGCCTGTCTGGCGCGAGGCGGAACATGACGCGGCGCTCGACACGCGTGGCGGCGGCGGACCTGCCTGGTCGCCGGACGGGCGCCGCATGGCCGCGATACAGGACGGCCTGCTCAAGATATGGCCGGTCGCCCCCGATGCCACGCCCTTGGGACCGCCGCGCACCTATAGCAGCGAGATATCCCATCATCCGAGCTGGTCCGGCGACAGCCGGTCGGTGCTGTTCCAGGCGGCCGACAAGCTGAAGATCGTGGACGTTGACAGCGGCGCGATCCGCACGGTGCCGCTCGATTTCACCTATAGGCTGGATCGACCCGACACGCGCGTACTCGTCCATGCGGGCGCGCTGGTGGATGCCGTCCATGACGTGACGCAGCATGACAAGGATATCGTGATCGAGGGGAACCGCATCACCGCGATCCGCGACCATGATCCGGCGCTCCATGCGGCGGCGGGCCGGGTGATCGACGGCACCGGCCTTACCGCCATTCCCGGCCTTATCGATCATCATGCCCATGTGCAGAAGGATTTCGGCGCGAACGCGCATCTCGCCTGGCTGGCCTATGGCATCACCACGGTGCGCGATCCGGGCAACCAGCCCTATGACGGGGTGGAGGATCGGGAGGCGAGCGAGGCGGGCGTGCGCGTCGGCCCGCGCATCTACACGACAGGGCCGCTGCTCGAATGGGGCAGGGTCTTCTACAGGATGGGTGTCGCGGTCGGCGGCCCGGCTCATCTGGAGCGCGAGCTGGAGCGTGCCCGCGCGCTTCGTTACGACCTCGTGAAAAGCTATGTACGCATGCCCGACCTGTTCCAGCGGCGCATCGTGGAGGCCGCGCATGGCATGGGCGTTCCCGTCGCCACGCATGAGATATTCCCGGCGGCCTATAGCGGCGTCGACAATACGGAGCATCTGGGCGCCACCAGCCGCCGGGGCTATTCGCCCAAGCAGGGGCCGCAGGGGCGCGCCTATGAGGATGTGATCCAGCTGTTCGGCCGCGGCGGGCGCATATTGACGCCGACCAATTTCGGCGCGCTGGCCGCCTATCTGGAGAAGCATCCCGCCCGGCGGGACGATCCGCGTCTCGCCCTCTATCCGGAATGGGCGCGCCAGTCCGTGCGCGACAGCGAGAAGCAGCTTGCTCCCTTGCGTGCCAGCCAGCCCGGCAATCTGGCGTCATTGAAGGCCATTCGCGATGGGGGAGCATTGATCGTCGCTGGCACCGACACAGTGATCGCCATCAACCTGCATGCGGAGATCGCTTCCTATGTCGAGGCTGGCTTCACCCCGTTCGAGGCATTGCAGACGGCTACCGTCAATGCCGCGCGAGCGCTCAACCTTGACGCGGGCACGCTGGAGCCGGGCAAGCTGGCCGACATCGCGCTGGTGGAGGGCGATCCGCGGCAGGATATAGCGAACAGCTTCAACGTCCGGCAGGTCGTAGCCAATGGGCGCTCCTACAGTGTCACGGAACTGCTGCAAAAGGGTGGAGCGGCACGATGATCCGCGTCTGAGGGGAGCGTCAGGCCGATAGCCGGGCGCGCGCCCAAGAGGCGCTGCCTCCGCCTCAGCATCTGTCAGGAGCCGCTCTGCAAGAGCTTGCAATTCCGCATGGCCCGCCGGATGCCGACCTTGCTTTCCATCACCAGAGCGCGGCCCAATGCCGCGATCAGCATGGCGGCGATATCCGCCGGGCAGGGTTCTCCCGCGATCAGCATATGGCCCACGGCGCGGCGCAGACCATCAACCTGCATCGCGCGGGAACATCTCCACATTGCAGGTCATTTCCGCCTATATGACCTTGCGATGATTGGCGAGTGCCAGAAACTCCGCCGCGAGGACGGTCCGTTCCGGATCGCTGTTCACTTCTCAAAGTGCCCTGAGGGGATGGGGAGAGTCCAGCGCGGCGGCGATGCGCAGGCGCGTCCGATCGGCGGAGTGGAAATAGAAGGCGAGCAGTAGGTCATTCGTTGTCGGATAATAATGGATCAGCGGCGCCTTCAGCCTGCTTCTTTCGCGACGTGCCGCGTGGTCACGGCGGCATAGCTAGCCATCGCGCTGCATGATGCGCTCGGCCGCAGCGAGTATCAGGGTTCGGGACTGCTCGGGATCGAGCCTGCGGCGTGCCATGGTAGCGTGATCTCCTATCGCGCTTGACCGTGAATGCACGTTTGATACTGAACTAAAGATCAGTAAATCAATCGGCCATACCAAGGGCATCTAGTCGGCGAACAAGGAGAGTGGGATGGGCGTTCTCGCCACGGACCGCTGGGCATCAAGCGCCGGTTCGTCGATGCACCGGCCAAAGCTGGAAGGCGAGGAGGCTTTCGCATGACGACGGCCGAGGCGGGCGTGGCGTTCGAGCCGCTGGCAACCGGCTTCTATCTGGAGGGGCTGCTGGTCGATGGGGAGGATATCTGGTTCACCGACGTCGTGCTGGGCGGTGTCCGCCGCCTGGGCACAGAGGAGGTGCTGCTGGACGGGCGTTCCCTGATCGGCGGATTGCTGCTCAATGAGGATGGGAGCCTGTTGGTCGCCGGGGCGGGAGGGATCGTCTGGGTCGATCCGGTCAGCCGAGCGACGGGCGATCTCGTCACGGGGCATTGCGGCACGAATGAGATGTATCCGGACGGGAGGGGCGGTATCGTGTTCGGCACCATTGACCTTCCTTCCATCTTGCGTGGAGAGCGACCGGGACCATCTTCCATCTGCCGGCTTACTAAGGACGGCGCGCAGGCCGTGCTGCGGGAGGGGCTGGCATTTGCCAATGGACTGGCGGTTGATGCGGATGGATTGACTCTGTTCTTCAACGAGAGCTTCGCTGCTTCGCGCGCCTTTTCCATTGGCGCGGACTTCGCTCTGGGCGAGCGGCGCACCTTGGCCGAGAAGCCCGATTGCGACGGCATGGCACTGGACGTGGATGGCAATATCTGGGTCACAGGCTTCGCTACCGACCATCTGCTGTGCCTCCGCCCGGATGGTGGTGAGGTGAGGCGCATTCCCCTGCCTGGCAAGGCCGCTACCAGCATACGCTTCGGCGGTGCGGACATGCGCGACCTTTATGTGAATGTGGTCGACACGGCGGCGGCGCAGGCGCTGGCGGACGGCACACCGCTGACCGAGAAGACCTCCATCCTCTACCGCACACGCAGTCCCGTCGCCGGACGGCCTGTCGCGCGTACCTGTTTTGGCCTGCGATCATGACCAGCTTGGCTCGGCCGGCCCGTTTTGGGAAAAACCGCTATATCCCTTCAAGGTGAATGACGGAGCGTCCGGGACCGTCGCCGTCCCGGAAACCCCATGCCGCCTCTTCAGGCCGTGGCGACGGCTTCCCGTTTTCCCGCATCGGGGAGGAAGACGCAGAGCAGGCCGATGGCTGGCAGTGCCGCGCAGAGCTGATATACCGCGACGATGCCGATGCGATCCGCCATCCAGCCAAGGATCGCCGCCCCGATGCCGCCAAAGCCGAAGGCGAAGCCGAAGAACAGGCCGGACACCATGCCGACGCGGCCGGGCATCAGTTCCTGCGCGAAGACGACGATCGCGGGAAAAGCGGATGCGAGGATCAGGCCGATCATGATCGTCAGCGGCGCAGTCCAGAACAGGCTGGCATGAGGCAGCAACAAGGTGAAGGGCAGCGCGCCGAGGATCGAGAACCAGATCACATATTTGCGCCCGAACCGGTCGCCGAGCGGACCGCCCGCGAACGTCCCCACCGCGACCGCCGCCAGGAAGACGAACAGATGCAACTGGGCCTGCTCGACCGACAGGCCGAAACGGTGGATAAGGTAGAAGGTATAATAGCTGGTGAGGCTGGCCATATAGACATATTTGGAGAAGATCAGCGTCAGCAGGATCGCGATGCCGCGCCGCGCGACGCCCACCGGCACCCGCACCCCGGCCGATGTCGTCCGGCCCGCCCGCATGCGCGCAATGCCGTGATGGCGATACCAGATGCCGACATTCCAAAGGATCGCGGCCGACAGCAAGGCGAGGAGTGCGAAGAAGGCGAGGCTCGTCTGCCCCCAGCGGACCACGACCAGCGCCGCTGCAAGCGGACCCAGCGCCTGTCCGGCATTGCCGCCGACCTGGAACAGCGACTGGGCAAAGCCGTGACGCACACCGCTCGCCATGCGGGCGACGCGCGAGGCCTCCGGATGGAAGATGGACGATCCCATGCCGAGCAAAGCCGCGCCCGCCAGCAGCATCGGATAGGCATGGGCGATCGACAACAGGGCGAGGCCCGCCATGGAGAAGAGCGTGCCAATCGGCAGGGCCAGCGGCGCGGGGCGGCGGTCCGCGAAAAGTCCGATCAGTGGTTGCAGGATGGATGCCGTGATCTGGTAGACCAGGGTCACGACGCCGATCTGGCCGAAGCTGAGGCCCAGTTCCGTCTTTAGGCCTGGATAGATTGCGGGCAACAGCGATTGCAGCATGTCGTTGATCAGGTGGCAGGCGGTGATCGCTGCCAGGATGCGGAACACCGTACCGGTCGCCGCGGCTGCATTCGCGTCCGGCGCGCCCGATGTCCGGGCATCGATATTGGCGGTTGCCATTATGGCTCTCCCTGTGGTGGCACTTTCTTGCGACCTTGGCGAGCTATCAGCTTTGTTTCTGTCCCGCTTCGGCCTATGGGTCTAACATATTTGACTTTGGGACAGTCTTGTGTTGCGCGACCCTGACGAACATTCGGATGTGGACCGCACTGTTGTAGGCGTGGGCAATGACTATCCGCCTGCCTATGAACTGGCTTTCCATACTCATAAGCGGGGCCAGCTGCTCCACGCCATGACGGGCGTGATGGCGGTCAGCACGCCGGAGGGCGCGTGGGTCACGCCGCCGGAACAGGCCGTGTGGATACCGGCGGGCATGCCACATGCAGTGCGCATGATCGGGCCGGTGAGCACACGCTGCGTGATGATTGCGGGCGAGATTGCACATGGCATGGGGCCGCGCTGCTGCGTGGTCGGTGTTTCGCGGCTGCTCGACGCCCTGCTCGAGGAGGCGGTAGTCCTGCCTGTCGAATATGATGAGGCGGGGCGCGATGGCTTGGTCATGCGGCTGGTCGTGGAAGAGGTGCGCCGGGCGCCGGTGATCCCGCTCGCGGTGCCCTTTCCGCGTAGCGAGGCACTGGCGCGGCGATGCCATGCCTTTATTGCCGCGCCGGATGTAAAGAGCGGCATTGACGAATGGGCTGATGCGCTGGGCCTTAACCGGCGTAGCTTCACACGGCATTTCCGGCGGGAGACGGGGATGAGTTTCGCGGAATGGCGGCAGCAGGCATGCCTGGCGGCGGCGCTGCCGCGTATTGCAGCCGGGGAGGCCATAACGTCCGTGGCCCTGGACCTCGGCTATGACAGTCCAGCCAGCTTTTCGACCATGTTCCGCCGAGTCCTTGGCTCGGCCCCGAGCCGATACCGCTGACGGCGCAGGGATGTCAAGAAGGGACGGCCTCTCCGGCCAGTGCCCGTCCTCCCGCCAGCATGGTGACGGCAGGCAGCAGGATGCCGATGCCGGTCAGGATGCCTGCGCAATGGAAGATGGAGCGTGTCAGCCGTCCGTCCGGATATCCGTCATCATCCACGCCCCGATAGCGTTGCGCGCGGGCGATCCACGCCAGCAGCCGCAACTCATCCTCCCCGACATAGGGCGCGCCAGCCGGATGGATATGCAGGGCGCCGTTCAGCGCGAGCTTGCGGAGCTGATAGAAAGGCAGGGCATGGGGCGGCACCTCCATATCATTGTCTGACGGGCAATAGTCCCGTCGTAGATAGTCGAGCACCCGGCGTTCGGCCAGTGGACGGCGGCGGACCGGCATGGGCGAGGGCTGGCCCGCCATTTTTCCCCGGGGCTGGCCATGTGCGTGCCCTGTATCGCTGCGCGAACGGATGATATGCACTTGGCCTCCGTATGATAATGAGAATGACTTGCCTGATTTCTGGCGCGCTTCCCAAGCCGGCGCAAATGCCACGAGAGGATATGCCTTATTCCCGCAACAGGTTGGGATGGGGAACAGACCAGCGGCGCCGCGTCGCCATTGCTGATCAGCGACTTCGCGCTGCACAGGCTTCTATATCAGCCACCTGCATAACCCATATCCGGTTAGGGACGGTCCCCCGTAATCCAAAAGCGGGCTAACCGGGATAGGGTCGGGCTATTGAGAGGCAGTCGCATCTTGATCCGGTCCGGCGGCGTTCAGCGGGAGCATGATGTGTTTGCCTTGTGGCGTGATGGCGGGTCTCTGGAAGCCACGGGCATGACAGTCCGCCTGTGCTTCGACAATGTGGACGCGGTGGAGGAGAGGGTGCGCGCATTCTTCGCCTCGCCCTCCGCAGGTCCGGCGGACATTCTTGCCGGTGCACTGCCGTTCGATCGCATGGGGACCGTCCTGCTGTTCCGACCCGATCATGTGGAACGCCGGGAAGGCGTGCTGCCCACCGCACAGGGCGTGAAGGCGCAGGTGCATGCCATGGCCGAGTGGCCCGGCAGCGCCGACTATGCCGCCATGGTTTCCGCTGCGCTGGATCGCATCGGCGCGGCAGCGGAAGACGGATTGCGCAAGGTCGTGCTGGCGCGCAGCCTTCGGATCGACATGAGCGCGCCCGTCGATCCGCTGTCCATCGCCGCACGGCTGGCGGGCGACATCAGCGTCACCACTTTCCTCGTCGACCTTCGTCAGCGGCAGGAGGATGCGCCGAGGGCGCTCGTCGGGGCGACGCCCGAACTGCTCCTGTTGCGGCGAGGGCTGGCGGTCGTATCCCATCCCCTCGCCGGTTCCGCGCCCCGCACGGCCGACCGGGCGGAGGATCGCGCTGTGGCGGAAGCCCTGCTGCGATCCGAAAAGGATCGACGCGAGCATGCGCTGGTAACGGAGGCGGTCTTCGACCTGCTGGCTCCCCACTGCGCGCGTCTTTCGGCTCCGGATGGCATGGCGCTGCGCTCGACCGCGACCATGTGGCATCTGGGTACGCGCATCGAGGGCGTACTGAAAAGCGCCGATGCACCCTCGGCGGCCGGCCTTGCCGCGCTGCTGCACCCGACCCCTGCCGTCGGCGGCGACCCGCGTGACCTCGCGCTGGACGCTATAAGGGAGTTGGAACGGCATGATAGAGGCTATTATGCGGGCGCGGTCGGCTGGGTCGATGGTAGGGGCGACGGCGAATGGCATGTCGCGCTGCGCTGCGCCGAGGTTGCGGGCAGCCGCCTGACCCTCCATGCGGGGGCAGGCATCGTCTCCGGGTCGGAGCCGGAAAAGGAGGTGGCGGAAACCGCCGCGAAGTTCCGCGCCATGCTGCATGCCCTTGGCGTCGATGAGCATGGACGGATCGTGGAGGCCGTGTCGTGAGCGGCCCGGTCGTCCAGATCTGGCCGCCGGAATTTGCCGAGCGCTATCGGGCGCGCGGCTATTGGCGGGACGAGACCTTCCGCTCCGTCCTCGCGGATCGCGCCGTGGAGAGGGCGGATCATGTGGCGATCGTGGGCGGCGAGCATCGCTGGACCTATGCTGAGCTGGCCCGCCGGGCCGATGTCGCGGCGGCGGGCTTCCTCGCGCTGGGGCTGAAGCCCGGCGAGCGCGTGGTGGTGCAATTGCCCAATGTCGCGGAATTCTTCGCGGTGGTCTTCGGCCTGTTCCGCGCCAACCTCGTCCCGCTTTTCGCCTTGCCCGCCCATCGCCAGACGGAGATCGCGCATTTCGCGCGCAAGGCGGAGGCGGCCGCCCTTGTCGTCGCGTACCGGCATGACGGCTTCGATTATCGTTCGATGGCGGCCGCCGTCCGGGCGGAGGTGCCGCATCTGCGCCATGTCGTGGTTGTGGGGGAGGCGGGGGAACATGCGGCCTTTGACGCGTTCGTCCCCGATCCCGCATCGCTGCCGGACCAGGATGCCGATCCGCGCGATGTTGCCCTCATCCAGATTTCCGGCGGCAGCACCGGCCTGTCAAAGCTGATTCCGCGCACCCATGCCGATTATCTCTACAGCATCCGTGCCAGCAATGGCATTTGCGGGATCACGCCTGACAGCGTTTATCTGGCCGCGCTGCCCGTCGCGCATAATTTCCCGATGAGTTCGCCCGGCGTGTTCGGCGCGATCCACGCGGGCGCCCGCGTGGTGATGGCGCCGGTGCCGACGCCCGAGACGGCTTTTCCCCTGATCGAGCGGGAGGGCGTGACCATCACCGGCTTGGTGCCACCGCTCGCCTTGCTCTGGCTACAGGCTGCGCCGCGTGCCCGGCACGATATTTCCAGCCTCCAGGTCCTACAGGTCGGCGGCGCGAAATTCATGGCGGAGGCGGCACGGCGCGTGGCGCCGGTGCTGGGCTGCACGCTGCAACAGGTGTTCGGCATGGCGGAGGGGCTGGTCAATTATACCCGCCTTGACGATCCGGACGAGATCGTGACGGGCACGCAGGGGCGCCCGATCTCCGCCGATGACGAGGTGCTGGTCCTCAATGACAAGGGTGAGCCGGTCGCAGAGGGAGAGCCTGGCCACCTGCTGACGCGCGGCCCCTATACGATCCGCGCCTATCATGACGATCCGGCCGCCAACGCATGCGCTTTCACGCCCGACGGCTTCTACCGGACGGGCGATGTGGTCCGGCGCCTGCCCAGCGGTAATCTGGAGGTGCAGGGGCGCGCGGGCGACCATATCAACCGCGCGGGCGAGAAGATTTCGGCGGAGGAGGTGGAGGACCATCTCCTCGCCCATCCCGGCATATTCGACGCGGCCGTGGTGTCGGTGCCTGACCCCTTTCTGGGCGAGCGCATCTGCGCCTTCCTGATCTCGGAAGGGGAGGCGCCGCCTGCCGCCGCCGTCAAGGCCTGGATGCGCGAGCGCGGAATCGCCGCCTTCAAGGTGCCCGACCAGATTGTTTTCGTGGAGGCGTTCGTGACGACCGCCGTCGGCAAAATCAGCCGTAAGGAACTGCGCGCCACACTTCGTGCCACGCTGGTGGAAAAGGAGGAGTCGCGATGAGCGTTGCGCGCCGCCTGCCTTCTATCTTGGCCTATGACCTGCCGGGCGAGGCGGACCTGCCGGCATCGCGCGCCGACTGGGCGCTGGCCCCGGATCGCGCCGCGCTGCTCATCCATGACATGCAGCATTATTTCGTGGACGCCTTCGCACCCTTTGCGCCGCCCATCGTGCCGTTGGTCGAGAATATCGCGCGCCTTCTCCATGCCGCGCGGGCGGCGGGTGTGCCTGTCTTCTACACGGCGCAGAACGGCGATCAGGACCGGCGCGACCGGGGGCTTCAGGCCGATCTGTGGGGGCCGGGCATGCGCCATGCGCCGGAACATCAGCCGGTCATTCCCGGTCTCGCGCCGCAGGAGGGCGATCTGGTACTGGTCAAGCATCGCTACAGCGCGTTCCAACGCAGCAATCTCGATACATTGATGCGCGCGCGCGGACGCGACCAGCTGATCGTGACGGGCATCTATGCCCATATCGGTTGCCTCGCCACGGCAACAGAGGCGTTCCAGCGGGATATCGAGCCGTTCTTCGTGGCCGATGCGCTGGGCGATTTCTCGCGCGAATGGCATGACATGGCCCTGTCCCTCGTGGCGGACTGCGTGGGGGTGGTCGCATCCACGCGGCAGGTTGCGGAGATATTGGCATGACGGCGGAAACGGTCACGCTCGAGGCATTGCGCGCGGATATCGCCGCGATGGTGGAACTCGCGTCCTCGGCCATTGGCGACGACGACAATCTGATGGACATCGGCCTCGATTCGATGCGCGCCATGAACCTGGTCCTGCAATGGGGCGATGCGGGCATCCCCCTTGATTTCCCCGATCTGGTGGAGGCGCCGACGCTGGCGCAGCTTTGGGCGATCGTACGGGACCGGCAGGGAGCGGGCGCCCCTTGACGGTCACGGCGGAGCGGGATGCGGGACGCGCGCCGCTGACCGAGGCGCAATCGGGCCTCTGGTATGCGCAACGTCTCGACCCCGGCAATCCCATCTTCAACACCGGGCAATATCTCGACCTGCGCGGCCCGCTCGACCTCGTCGCCTTCCGCGCGGCGGTGGACCGGGTGGGGGAGGAGGCGGAGGCGCTGTCTCTGCGCTTCGCGGAAACGGCGGAGGGGCCGGCGCAATGGGTCGATCCGGCCCTGCGCCCGCGCTTGTCGGTCCACGACTTCAGTTGGGTGGACGACCCGGAGCGCATGGCCCTCGACGCCATTGCCGGCGACATGGCGACTCCCGTCGATCCGCGCGAGGGGCCGATGGCGGCGCAGACCCTCTACCGCCTGTCCGGTGACCGCCATTTATGGTCGCAGCGCGTCCATCATCTGGCCACGGATGGCTATGGCATGGTCCTCCTCACCAGCCGTGTCGCGGAACTCTATGCGGCGATCCTCGCGGGCAAGGAGGGCAGAGGCAGGCCGTTCGCGCCCATCAGCGGCGTCTGGGCGGAGGATACCGCCTATCGCGCCGATCCGCGCCGGGCTGAGGATGCGGCATGGTGGCGCGCGGTCATGGCGGATGTCGGTGATGTGGCGGGCATGGCGCCCGGCCGCGCCGTCTCCGCCCATGGCTTCCATCGGCACGAGCAGCCCATGCCCGAAAACGTCCGGGCTGGGCTAATGGCCCTGTCGGCGAGGGTGAAGCACAGCTGGCCCGACGTGCTGACAGCGCTGGTCGCGGCCTATTGCCGCCGCTTCATCGGCACGGCGGAGATCGTCGTGGGCGTGCCCCATATGGGCCGCATGGGCAGTGCATCCGCGCGTGTACCCGCCATGATGATGAATG
>JASGGS010000050.1:0-23138 GCA_047602685.1 Sphingobium sp. | reverse complement strand
CGATGATATCCCCGAAATTGGTCGGACGAACCGCGGCCAGCGTCTTCCTCATACCTTCGGATTCGAGCTGGAACACGCCAACCGTGTCGCCCCGCTGCATAAGCTCATAGACGCCCGGATCGTCCCAGCCGAGCGCATCGAGATCGACCTCCATCCCGCGCTGCTTCAGGAGTTGCACCGCCCGTTGCAGGACCGACAATGTTTTGAGGCCCAGAAAGTCGAACTTCACCAGACCGGCGCCCTCGACATATTTCATGTCGAACTGCGTGACGGGCATGTCGGAACGTGGGTCGCGATAGAGCGGGACAAGCTGGGAGAGCGGCCGATCCCCGATCACCACACCTGCGGCATGGGTCGAACTGTGACGCGGAAGCCCTTCCAGTTTCATGGCATAATCGACCAGGCGCTTCACCTGCTCGTCGCCATTATACTCCGCCACGAATTCGCTGACGCCGTTCATGGTGCGCTCGAGCGTCCAGGGATCGGTCGGATGGTTCGGCACCATCTTGGCAAGGCGATCCACCTGGCCATAGCTCATCTGGAGGACACGGCCGGTATCCTTGAGCACGGCGCGCGCCTTCAGCTTTCCGAACGTGATGATCTGGGCGACATGATCGCGGCCATATTTCTCCTGTACATAGCGGATCACTTCGCCGCGCCGCGTTTCGCAGAAGTCGATATCGAAGTCGGGCATGGAAACGCGTTCCGGGTTCAGGAAGCGTTCGAACAGCAGGCCCAGCTTGAGGGGATCGAGATCAGTGATGGTCAGGGACCAGGCGACGAGCGATCCCGCGCCCGAACCGCGCCCCGGCCCCACGGGAATATCGTGCGATTTCGCCCATTTGATGAAATCGGCGACGATCAGGAAATAACCCGGAAAGCCCATCTGGTTGATGATGCCGATCTCGAACTCCAGCCGCTCCTCATAGGCTTTGCGTTCGTCAGGATCGACAATCCCCGCCTTTTGCAGCCGCATCCGCAGGCCCTGCTCGGCCTGCTCGCGCAGCATGGCCTTCTCGCCTTCGATATCTCCGGCGAGGCTGGGGAGGATCGGCTTGCGCTTGGGCGCCGCCACGGCGCAACGCCGCGCCACGACGAGCGTGTTGGCCAATGCTTCCGGCAGGTCGGCGAAGAGGCGGCGCATCTCCTCGACCGGTTTCATCCAGCTTTGCGGGGAACTGCGCTGGCGATCCGCGCTGTCGACATAGCTGGACGAGGCGATGCAGAGCATGACGTCATGGGCGGCATGGAAATCCGGCTCCGCAAAGCAGGCAGGATTGGTCGCGACGATGGGCAGGCCCCTGTCGAAGGCGAGGTCGAGCAACGCTTCCTCCGCGCGCTCCTCCACCGGATCGTCCCGCCGGCATATCTCGACATAGAGCCGGTCGGCAAACAATGCTTCCAGCCGGTCGAGATAGGCCTTTGCGGCATTGCCCTGCCCCTCCGCCAGCAGCCGGGCAAGCGCGCCCTCGCCGCCCGCGGTGAGGCAGATCAGGCTTTCCGTCTTGCCTTCCATCCGCTCCAGCGTGACATGCGGCGCCAATATGTCGGGCCGCTCCAGATGCGCGGCCGAGACGAGGTCGCAGAGATTGTCATAGCCCTGG
This sequence comes from Sphingobium sp., assembly GCA_047602685.1. Classification (GTDB taxonomy): domain Bacteria; phylum Pseudomonadota; class Alphaproteobacteria; order Sphingomonadales; family Sphingomonadaceae; genus Sphingobium. The sequence continues at coordinate 21,534 of JASGGS010000050.1, read as the reverse complement.
CTATCCTGCGCATAGAGGACCAGCCAGTCTATGGCATCGCTTCCCCCGCCTATGTCGTGGGGACGCGCCACGCCGATCAAGGTGCCAACGACGGGCTGCACCCCTTCGCCCTTGCAGGCGTCGGAAAAGGCCATGGCGCCATAGAGACCGTTGCGGTCCGCGATGCCGACGGCGGGAAAGCCAAGCTTGCGCCCGCGCTTTGCAATGGCCTTTGGCTCTATCGCCCCTTCCAGCATGGTGAAGGAGGAGAAGATGCGGAGGGGAACGAAATCGGCGTGCGGCATGACGTGATGATAGGATGCCCGCGCGCGCTCGCCAAGGCATGGTGCGGACTTGTCCACATCAATCTGCTTTCCCCGGACAGGTCCGGGCAGGCATAGTCCCTGTGACGCGCGGCACGTCCTGCTTGCGTCCGAGGCGATAAGGTGATGCAATCACCCACCGGCTTTTAGGGGAGCTGCATCATGACGAATGAAACAGGGGCTGCGGGCCATTCGCTTGTCGCGCGTGCCAAGGCAATCCTTCTCACACCCAAGGACGAATGGCCGGCCATCGCGGCCGAGCAGAAAAGCATCAGCGAGATATTGACCGGCTATGCTATCCCGCTGGCCGCCATCGGGCCGGTGGCAAGTTTCCTCGGCGGCCAGATTTTCGGTTATGGGGCATTCGGTGTCAGCTATAAGCCGTCGCTGGCCTCCGGCCTGTCCATGGCCATTACCAGTTTCGTGCTGTCGCTGGTTTCGTTGTTCGTCATGACACTGATCGTGGAATGGCTCACACCCCGTTTCGATGGGGCAACGACCCGGCTCAACGCCTTCAAGCTGGTGGCATACAGCATGACGGCGGCGTGGCTCGCCGCCATATTCGGCATCGTGCCGTCTATCGCATGGCTCGGTATCGTCGGCCTCTATTCCTTCTATCTCTTCTATACCGGCGTGACGCCATTGCTGAACGTACCTGCCATCAAGGCACTGACGTTCACGATCGTGACCGTCCTCTGCGCCATAGTGCTGTCGCTGGTCGTCGGGGCGATCGCGGGCTCCGTCGCCGCCTTGTTCGCGGGGCCTGCCCTGCTGTCCGGCAATGACGGCGAATTGTCGGGTTCCGTGAACGTGCCCGGCGTCGGATCGGTCGATGTCGCCAAGATACAGGCGGCGGCGAAGAAAGCGGAGGCCGCCGCCAATAGCGCGACCAAGGCCGTGGAGGCGACCGCGTTGCAGGGCGTGCTGCCCGGCTCCATCGCGGGCTTTGCCCGCACCTCCGTCGAAAGCCAGGCACTGGGCCAGGCCGGCAGCAATGCCGAGGGCCGCTATGAAAAGGACGGCCAGAGCTTTCGGCTTTCGGTGATTGACATGTCGGCCATGGGCGCCTTGGCTTCGATGGGCGCGGCCATGGGCGTCACATCCAACCGGCAGGATGCGGATGGCTATGAGAAGACCGCCACGGTCGATAGACGCATTGTGACCGAGAAGTGGAACCGCACCGACAAGAACGGGGAATATGGCACCACCCTGGCGGACCGCTTCATGGTCAAGGCCGAAGGGCGGGTGGACGATATCGCCACGCTCAAGGAAGCGGTGGCCAGCATCGATGCCGCAAAGCTGAGCAGCCTCGCCCGATAAGGAACAGGCGCCGGACGGGCTTACGGCTCGTCCGGCCTATGCCAGCCTGCCGTCATGCAGGCGCACCACGCGGTCCATGCGTTCGGCCAGCCGCTCATTATGCGTGGCGATCAGCGCTGCCGATCCTTCCCCACGGACCAGCGACAGGAATTCCCCGAACACCACATCGGCGGTTCGTTCGTCGAGATTGCCGGTCGGCTCGTCCGCCAGCACGATGGCGGGGCGGTTCGCCAGAGCGCGCGCGACCGCGACACGTTGCTGCTCGCCCCCGGACAGCTTGCTCGGCTTGTGCTGCAAGCGTTCGGCAAGGCCCAGCTTGGTCAGCAGCTCCGTCGCCCGCGCCTCCGCCTCGTCATGTGGCACGTCCCGGATCATCTGCGGCAGGGTCACATTCTCCATCGCCGTGAAATCAGGCAGCAGATGATGGAACTGGTAGACGAAGCCCAGCGAATCCCGACGGAGCCGGGTGCGGCCGTCATTGCCCAGCTTCGCCGCTTCCTGCCCGCACAGCCTGATCGACCCGCCATAGCCGCCCTCCAGCAATCCCACGGCCTGGAGCAAGGTGGACTTGCCCGTGCCGGAAGGGCCAAGCAGCCCCACAATCTCCCCCTTGCTGATGGAAAGATCGACACCGCGCAGCACGTCTATGCGCGCTCCGCCCTGCTCGAAACTGCGGGTCAGGCCCTGCGTGCCGAGAATTTCCTCACTCATAGCGCAGCACCTCGACCGGATCGGTATTGGCCGCCTTGAAGGCGGGATAAAGCGTCGCGAGGAAGCTGAATATGATGGCCATGGCACAGATCACCGCGATCTCCACTGGATCGGGCTTGGATGGCAATTCGGTCAGGAAACGCACCGACGGGTCCCATATATTCTGCCCGGTGACGAACTGGATGCCGTCCAGCACCCGCTGCCGGAAGAAAAGCAGCGTCATGCCCAGCAGGAAGCCCGCGACGGTTCCCAAAGTGCCGATGGACAGGCCCACGGTGACGAAGATGCGCAGGAGGCTGGCCCGCGATGCACCCATTGTCCGCATGATCGCGATGTCCCGCGTCTTCGCCCGAACGAGCATGATCAGCGAAGACAGGATGTTGAATACGGCGACGAGGATGATGAGCGACAGGATCACGAAGGAGACCACCCGGTCGACCTGGAGCGCCTCGAACAGGCTGGCGTTCATCTGGCGCCAGTCGACAACGACCGCCTTCGTCCGCACCTTGTCGGCCAAGGGCGCCAGGATCGTGCCCACACGGTCGGGATCGGTCGTCTTGACCTCCACCATGCCCACCTTGTCGCCGAGCAGCAGCAGCTTTTGCGCATCGGCCATGGGCAGGATCACGAAGGCCTTGTCATAATCATAGACGCCGACCTCGAACACCGCGCCCACCTCATAGGGCAATTGGCGCGGCACCGTGCCGAACGGCGTAGACCGGCCCGCGGGATTGAGGATGCTGATGGTGTCGCCCACCGTCACGCCCAGATTCTCGGCCAGGCGGACGCCGATGGCGACTCGCCCGCTGCCGGTCTCCACGGAACGCAGGTCGCCTGCCACGATCTTGTCCTTGATGGACGGATTGGCGCGTATGTCGGGCACGGTCATGCCGCGCACCAGAGCCGCCTCCACCCGTCCGTCATGAATGGCGAGCAGCGGCTGCTCGATCAGCGGCGTGGCGGAGGTGACGCCGGGCGTCGCCAGCGCTTCCTTCCGGACCGCCTGCCAGTCGGCCAGCCGTCCGTCATAGCCCTGCACCACGGCATGGCCGTTCAGTCCCACGATCTTGTCGAACAGCTCCGCCCGGAAGCCGTTCATCACGCTCATCACCACAATGAGCGCGGCGACGCCGAGCATGACCGCGACCAGGCTGATCGCCGCAACCAGGAAGATGAACCCCTCCCCGCGGCCGGGCAGCAGATAGCGCCGCGCGACCATTTTCTCATAACGTGACAGGATCATGGACGGGCCGGATGCTCGCTTCTTGAAGGTCGCCACCGTCTATGGTGCTGGCGGCCGGGTGGCAAGGGAAAGGGGCGGTGATCTGGCCTGTTGCGAATTTGGCACAGCATTTAAGTCAAAATTATGAACTGTTCAGAAAGTACGGTGACAGCGGGCGCCGGCTCGCATAGCTCTGCTTCTCGAAGCACAGGCGATCATAGCTGGCCGTGGTTCAGGGAGGGAGCGACCCGTTCCAAGCTTTAAGGGGGCTGCGGAACGTGTGGGCGCCCCACCGAAGGGGGAGACGCTTAGTCGTCCATAGGGCGTCCGGGTTAAAAGGCCCGGACGCCCTAGTTGTTTCTGGTATCGGCCATGAATGCATCTCCCTCGCCCTCTGCTCATCGCTTCTCGTCCCCTTTTCCTTGCGCTGTGCTGAACGGCTTGTCGCATCCCTGCGCTCCCCGGGGTTGAAAGCCCCGCCGACGCTCCCATCTCTTTCCCGTTCGGTTGCCAATCGGGACCGAACGGATATCGGACGCCATCATGGGTCCGGCATTCGCATCAACTTGCTCTTTGGAGGATTTGTCATGCGTGGTTTCGATCTTACCCCCTATCGCCGCAGCACTGTCGGCTTCGACCGCCTGTTCGACCTTATCGAGAACAGCGCGCGACTCGGCCAGCCCGACAATTATCCCCCCTTCAACATCGAACGGCTGAGCGATGATCGCTATCGCGTGACCTTGGCCGTCGCCGGGTTCAAGGCGGAGGAAATCGACATCACCGCCCAGCAGAACCTGCTCCTCGTCACCGGCAAGAAGCCCGAGGGCGAGCAGGATCGCAGCCAGTTCCTGCATCTCGGCATCGCCAACCGCAATTTCGAGCGCCGCTTCGAGCTGGCCGACTTCGTACGAGTGGAAAATGCTGATTTGGCCGACGGCCTGCTGACCGTCGAACTGGTCCGCGAAATCCCCGATGCCATGAAGCCGCGCAAGATCGCGATCAACGGCAGGGGCGCGGTGATTGACCTCGGCAAGGGCGAGCAGGATGCAGGCAAGGACGCCGCCTGATCTGCCGCATCACAGGACCGAAAACGGGGCGCCGGAGTAATCCGGCGCCCTTTTTTCCAGTGTACCCCCTTTTCCGGATGATCCATGCCGAGGCTCATCATCATCTCGGGCTGCTCCGGGGGCGGCAAATCGACGTTGATCGACGCGCTGCGCCGGTCCGGAGAAGCCGTGATCGAAGAGCCGGGCCGGCGGGTCATCGCGGCGGAACGTGCCAGCGGCGGCAATGCATTGCCCTGGACCGACCTTGCAGGCTTCCTGCGGAAGGCGATCGCTCTGTCCTTGTCCGACCTTGCGGAAGTCAGGCACCTGAACGGTCCTGTCTTCCTGGATCGCGGGCTGATCGATGCAGCGGTGGCGCTGGAATATCTGACCGGCCTCCCGATGACCGAAACCATCGGGACAGCACGCTTCCATCCCCTCATATTCCTCGCGCCGCCCTGGCCCGAAATATATGGAAAGGATGCGGACCGGCGCCACGATATGGCGGAGGCCGTCGCGGAATATGAACGGCTTGAGGCGGCCTATCACCGTCTCGGCTATTCCGTCTCCATTCTTCCCCGCGCAAGCGTCACGGAAAGAATGGCCTTCATCCGGGATGCGATTGCCGGAACCTGACCCTCACTCTATCGCGTCGGCAATATCCTCCAGTCCTTCGCGATCCACTATGGTCACGCCGCCATGGGCGACGGCCACGATGCCGTCCTGCTGCCAGAGGGAAAGCTGCCGGTTGATATTTTCCCGGCTTATCCCGGCGAACATGCTGAGTTCCGTCTGGCTCAGGCGGATCGCGTCGCCATGCTCGCCATTGCCGTCCGCGAGGCGGAGGAGGAAACGCGCAAGCCGGGATGACGCCGCATAGGCGCGGTCGGTCTCGATCGTCTGGTTTGCCTTGCGCAGGCGCGTGGCGAGTTCCTTCATCAGGCGCAGCGCGATCCTGTGATTGCTCGCCACCACATGCTCGAACACCGAACGCGGGAGAGTCAGGTAGCGCAGCGGACCCATGGCTATGACGCTCGCGGTACGCGCGCCGCCGTCGAGCAGCGCGATCTCGCCAAGAACCGTGCCCGGCCCCGCATATTCCAGCACGATCTCGCGGCCATTGGCGGAATAGACGGTCACCCGCGCCTGCCCTTCCAGCAGGATCAGCAGGGCATTGCCGTCATCGCCCTGCCGGATGACCGCCTCGCCTTTCCTGGCCTTGGCTTCGCGGGCCTGAGCCAGAAGCTCCGTCAGTTCCTCGGGATCGAGGACCTTGAGCAGGCTTTCTTCGGGCAACTTCTCCAGCAGCGTCCGGTCCACGGCCAAATTCCTGTCCCTGTTCGGCACAGTCATTGCCCGCAAAAGCGGTTCTGGCGCAACCTCCCTGTTTAGACGAGGCGGCTTTGCTTGAGAGCGGCGGCGATGAAGCTGGCGAAAAGCGGATGCGGGTCGAACGGCTTCGACTTCAACTCCGGATGGAATTGGACGCCGATGAACCAGTTGTGATCGGGCCGCTCGACGATCTCGGGCAGGGTGCCGTCAGGAGACAGTCCGGAGAAGATGAGGCCGCCTTTTTCAAGCCGCTCGCGATATTTGACGTTCACTTCATAGCGATGGCGATGGCGCTCGCTGATCGCTTCCTCGCCATAGACGCTGGCCACGACGCTATTGCCCGTCAGTTTCGCGGGATAGGCGCCGAGTCGCATGGTACCGCCCAGATCGCCGCCATGTTCGCGGATTTGAAGCCCCTCCTCCGTCATCCATTCGGTGATGAGGCCGACCACCGGTTCCTTGGTATCGCCGAATTCGGTGGTGGAGGCCGCCAGTATGCCAGCCGTGTTCCGCGCACCTTCGATGCACGCCATCTGCATGCCGAGGCAGATGCCGAAGAAGGGCACATTGCGTTCGCGCGCGAAGCGGACGGAGGCGATCTTCCCCTCCGACCCGCGCACCCCGAAACCGCCGGGAACGAGGATGCCGTGCATCGGCTCAAGCTGCGCGGCAAGGTCGCCATCGTCGCCCTGCTCGAACAGTTCGGCGTCCAGCCACTTCACATTCACCTTCACCCGATTGGCGAGGCCGCCATGCATCAGGGCTTCGTGCAGCGATTTATACGCATCGGGCAGGCCGACATATTTGCCGACAACGCCGATCGTCACCTCGCCTTCCGGATTCTGGTGCCGGTCCATGATGTCGGACCAGCGGGCCAGGTCGGGGCGCGGGGCATCGGCGATGCCGAAAGCGCGCAGCACCTCCTCGTCCAGTCCCTCGGCATGATATTGCTGGGGCACGGCATAGATGCTGCTGGCGTCCAGCGCGGGGATCACCGCTTCCTTGCGGACATTGCAGAACAGGGCGATCTTCGCCCTCTCGCTGTCGGGCAGCGGATGTTCGCACCGGCACAGGAGGATATTGGGCTGGATGCCGAGTGACGTCAGCTCGCGCACGCTATGCTGCGTCGGCTTGGTCTTCAGCTCGCCCGCCGCCGCGATATAGGGGACCAGCGTCACATGGACGAAGATGGAGCGTTCCCGGCCCAGCTCGTTATGAAGCTGACGGATCGCCTCCATGAAGGGCAGGCTCTCAATGTCGCCCACCGTGCCGCCGATCTCGCACAGGACGAAATCAACATCGTCCGTCTCGGCAAGGGCGAATGCCTTGATCTCGTCCGTGACGTGCGGAATGACCTGCACCGTCGCGCCCAGATAATCGCCGCGCCGCTCTCGCTGGATGATGGTCTGGTAGATGCGGCCTTGCGTCACATTGTCCGCGCGGCGCGTCGGAACGCCGGTGAAGCGCTCATAATGGCCGAGGTCGAGGTCGGTTTCGGCCCCGTCGTCGGTCACATAGACCTCGCCATGCTGATAGGGCGACATGGTGCCGGGATCGACGTTCAGATAGGGGTCGAACTTGCGGATCCGCACCCGGAAACCCCGCGCCTGCAACAGCGCGGCGAGGCTGGCGGCCATGAGGCCCTTGCCAAGGGAGGAGACCACGCCGCCGGTGATGAAGATGAACCGCGCCATGGGAGAAGAGGCTTAAACCTTAAACGAAAAGAAACGCAAGGCGGCTGGAACCGCCCATCGAAATTTAGCTGTGGGAAACCGGATTTAGCGGGCGAGCGGAACGGCGCCGTTCGTCGCCGGATCATTGCCGGCGGCACCGGCCGCACCCGACAGGCCGTCATCGCCGGGCTGTTGCAGCGGCGCGCCCTGCTGCGCCGGAGTCGTCTGGCCGACCAGCGAGGTATCGACCGAGGAACCGGCATGGCGCGTCGCCGCGATAATCGCGAGAACGATGCTCAGCACGACGAAGATCGTCGCCAGCACTGTCGTCGAACGCGTCAGGAAATCCGCCGCGCCGCGCGCGGACATGAAGCCGGAGGGGCTTCCGCCCATGCCCAGGCCGCCGCCCTCCGAGCGTTGCATCAGGATCACGGTCACGAGAGCGGCCGCGACGATCGCCTGGACAACGAGGATGAAAGTGAAAAGCATGCAGAATTTCCCTGGGGCGAGCCGTAGCGGTGGCCCCTAACGATTTTGCCCTGAAAAGGGAATAGCTTTCCTGAGCGCCGCTCGGCCGCGCTCCGTTCAGCCCTTGCTGGCGGCGGCGGCAATGATGGGGGTGAACTTGGCGGCCGTCAGGCTGGCGCCGCCCACAAGACCGCCGTCCACATCCGCGACGGCCAGGATCTCCGCGGCATTGTCCCCATTCACCGAACCGCCATAGAGGATGCGCACCTTATCGGCATCCTCGCCGATGACGGTGCGCAGCGCCGCGCGGAGCGCACTGTGCATCTGGCCGATGGCTTCCACCGTCGGGACGCGGCCCGTGCCGATGGCCCAGATCGGTTCATAGGCGATGGACAGCCAGTCCGACGCGGCCTCCTGCGGCAGGGAAGCCAGGAGCTGCGCGCTCACTACGTCCTCCGCATTGCCCGCGTCACGGACTTCCAGGCTCTCGCCCACGCAGAGAATCACCGACAGCCCCTCGCTCCTGGCCCGGCTGGCCTTGGCGGCGATGGTCGCATCCGTTTCATGCTGGTCGGTGCGGCGCTCGCTATGCCCGACCAGCACGCCCCTGGCTCCCGCTTCCGCCAGCATGGCGGCCGAGACGCATCCGGTGTGGGCGCCCGCGGCATTCTCATGGCAATCCTGTCCGCCGATGAAGAAGCCCGGCGCGGCATTGACCGCCGGAGCGATCAGCGTGGCGGGGACGAACAGCGCGACATCGACGGACGGACGGGACGCGGCCTCTGCGGCAATGGCGAAAATCTCGCTCAGATCGGCCTTCAGGCCGTTCATCTTCCAGTTGCCTGCAATCAGGGGACGCCGGTCGGCCATGTGCCTCTATCCTCGCTTCTGGGGTTTATGGACGCGCGGATCACCGACGGCGTGCCGCATCGCACAATGCCGATGGCGCGGACATGCGCGCTTGTCCAGCCCCCACGACGGGAGCCGCCCGCACTTGATGCATCGGCCCACTCGCCCTAAAGCGGCGGCCCAAGGCGCGCATGCGGGAGTTTTGACGGCACATGTTGGGTTTCTTCAGGCGGATCATCCACTCGAGGGTCGGCATCGTCGTCGGCTTGCTGCTGCTGGGCGCCATCGCGCTGTCCTTCGCCGCGGGCGACATCAAGAACCTGATGCAGGGCGGCATCGTCTCGGGCAGCGACAAGGCCGCGACCGTCGGCGGCTCCACCCTCGCCACGACCGAGGTCGAAAGCCGCATCCAGCGGGTGTTCGAGAATAACCGGCGCGAAAACCCGACGCTGACCATCGGCCAGTTCCTGAACGCGGGCGCGCTTGGCGGCGTGCTGGACCAGTTGATCGACGGCCTCGCCCTCAAGGAGTTCGCCAGGGATAATGGCATGCGCGTCAGCAAGAAGCTGGTCGACGCGGAGATTGCGGGCATTCCGGCCTTTCAGGACGCCACCGGCAAGTTCAGCCAGAACCAGTATCGCCAGCTCCTGGCGCAGCAGGGCATTTCCGAGGCTGCGCTGCGCGACGATATTTCAGGGCAGATCCTCCAGCGGCAGATCCTCGACCCGGCTGGAGCGGGCGCGCGGACACCGCAGGGAATGACCCTTCCCTACGCTTCCATGCTGCTCGAAAAGCGGGCTGGCACCATCGCGATCCTGCCCTCGCTCGCTTTCCTTCCCTCGGCCAAGCCCGACGAGGCGACGCTGAAGCGCTATTATGCCTCCAACGGCGACCGGTTCACCCTGCCGGAGCAGCGCCGTGTCCGCTACGCCCTGTTCGATGCCAGCCGCTTCGCCGCGCAGACCGCGCCGACCGATGCGGAGATCGCGCAATATTACAAGGCCAATGCGGCGCGATATGCCGCCAGCGAGAAGCGCGGCGCCCATCAGCTCATCCTGCCGACGCAGGCGGCCGCCAAGGATATCGCCGCGAAGGTCGGCCCGGCCCTGACGCTGGAAAAGGCCGCGGCGCAGGCCGGTCTCAGCGTCTCCCGGATCGCGCCCGCCGACCGCGCGGCCATCGCATCCCAGACCAGCGACGCGGCGGCGTCCCAGATATTCGGGGCGGCTCGCGGCGCCATTGTCGGCCCCATCAAGACCGGTCTCGGCTGGGCGCTCTACAGCGTGTCGGACATTCAGGCGACCCCGGCCCGGTCCCTGGAATCCGCTCGCGCCGAAATCGCGAAGACGATCACCGAAACCAAGACGAAACAGGCCCTTTCCGATTTCTCGAACAAGATAGATGGCCAGATCGGCGATGGCGCCACCTTTGACGAGGTGGTGAAGGCCAATGGCCTGACCGCTGCCGAGACGCCCGTCCTCACGGAACAGGGCCGCAGCGTCACCGATCCCAAGGCCCAGCCCGATCCCGCCCTCGCGCCGATACTGAAGGCGGGCTTTGCCATGGACCAGGATGACGATCCGCAGGTGGTGCAGGTCGCCCCTGACCAGCGCGGCGCGGTCGTCGCCGTGTCGCAGGTCGTCCCCGCCGGACCGCCGCCGCTCGCACAGGTGCGCGCCGATGTGGAACGCGCCTATCTGATCTCGCAGGGTGCCGTGAAGGCAAAGGCCGCCGCCGAGGCGGTGCGCAAGAAGGTCGCGGGCGGCGCCGCGATCGCAACGGCCGTGGCCGGTGTCGGCGTGCAGCTCCCGCCCGTGGAGAAGATCGGCGCGCAGCGTTCGCAGCTCGGCGCCCAGAACGGGCAGGTCCCCGCGCCGATGGTCGCGCTGTTCTCCATGATAAAGGGCGGAACCCGGCTCATCCCCCTTCCCGAGGGCCAGGGCTATGCCGTCCTCCATCTCGAGGAGATACAGCCGGGGGATGCGGGCAAGAATGCCCAGCTTCTGTCAGCGACGGCGGATGGCCTGCGCAATGTCCTCAGCAATGAATATTCGCGCCAGTTCCTGGCTGCGATCCGCGGCGATGTCGGTGTGAAGCGCAACGACGCGGCGCTCGCCCGCATCAACAGCGACCTGCGCAAGGGCGGTGCGGCACAGTGACGCGCGTCCAGCCTCCCCGGCAGTCCGACATTGATACCATAGCCGCCTCGCTCAGCGGGGGGCGGTCGGCGCTTTACTGGCACAGGCAGGTCGCGGATACCGACACGCCCATTTCCGCCGCCCTCAAGCTGATGGAGCCGGAGCGGGGCGACTTCCTCCTCGAATCCGTGGAAGGCGGCGCGGTGCGCGGCCGCTATTCGATCATCGGCCTCGCCCCCGATCTCATTTTCCGCGCGCAGGGGGAGCAGGCCGAGATCAACAGCCGCTGGGCGCAGGATCGGGATGCGTTCGAGGCCGTGGACGCCCGGCCGCTGGAGGCGCTGCGCGCGCTCGTGGCGCGTTGCCGGGCCGACATCGATCCGATATTGCCGCCCGCCCTGTCCTGCCTCGTCGGCTATTTCGCCTATGAGACGATAGGGCTGGTGGAAAAGCTGCCCCGCGCGGCCGACAACGGGCTGGGCACGCCGGACATGATCTTCGTCCGCCCGACATTGCTCCTCGTCTTCGACAGGCTGGCCGACTCGCTGTTCATCGTTGCGCCGATCTGGGCGGAAGGAAGCGTTGATCCCGCCCATGCCATCGATCATGCGCGGGAACGCGTGGAGGCGGCCGCCGCCCGTCTCGCCGCGCCCCTGCCGCCCCTGCCCCGTACCGATGGCGCGGACTTTTCGCAGGACGATGCCGAACCCCTCCCCGTCCTTCCCGAAGGGCGCTATGGCGAGATGGTCCGCCGGGCCAAGGACTATATCGTCGCGGGCGATATCTTCCAGGTCGTGCTGGCGCAGCGTTTCACCCTGCCCTTCGGATTGCCGCCGCTTGCGCTGTACCGCGCATTGCGCCGGATCAATCCCTCTCCTTTCCTCTACTGCCTCGACCTGCCGGGCTTCGCGCTCATCGGGTCGAGTCCCGAAATCCTCGTCCGCGCCCGCGATGGCGAAGTGACGATCCGTCCCATCGCCGGGACCCGCCCGCGCGGCGCCACGGCGGCGGAGGATGCGGCCAATCGCGACAGCCTGCTCGCCGATCCCAAGGAGCGGGCGGAGCATCTTATGCTGCTCGACCTCGGCCGCAACGATGTGGGCCGCGTGGCGGCCGCGGGCAGCGTGACCGTCACGGACAGCTACACCATCGAATTCTACAGCCATGTGATGCACATCGTCTCCAATGTCGTGGGGCGGCTGGACGGCGGCAAGGATGCGCTGGATGCCCTGTTCGCCGGTTTCCCGGCGGGCACGGTCAGCGGCGCACCGAAAATCCGGGCCTGCGAGATCATCGCCGAACTGGAGGCGGAAACGCGCGGTCCCTATGCGGGCGGCGTCGGCTATTTCTCGCCGGACGGCAATATGGACAGCTGCATCGTCCTGCGCACCGGCCTGCTCAAGGACGGCGTGCTGCATGTGCAGGCTGGCGCCGGCATCGTGGCGGACAGCAATCCCGCCTATGAGCAGCGGGAGTGCGAGGCCAAGGCCGGCGCCCTGATCGCGGCTGCGCGGGAGGCGGTCAATGTCGCGGCGGAGTCCGGCTACGGCCAATGACGGCCTGGCGTCATCGCCTGCGACTTGTCCTCAGCCCTCTCTACCCATAGAGCGTAGCCATGATCCTCGTCATCGACAATTATGACAGCTTCACCTGGAACCTGGTCCACTATCTGATGGAATTGGGCGCACAGGTGGAGGTTGTCCGAAACGACGCCCTGTCGGCCGCCCAGGCCCTGTCGACGGGAGCGGACGCCTTCCTGCTGTCCCCCGGCCCTTGCACGCCCAATGAAGCGGGCATCAGCCTCGACCTCGTGGGCGCCTGCGCCGATGCGGGGCGCCCGCTGCTGGGCGTATGCCTCGGCCATCAGTCCATCGGCCAGTATTTCGGCGGCCATGTGGTGCGCGGCGGTCTGATGCACGGCAAGACCTCGCCCGTCAGCCATGACGGCACCGGCCTGTTCGCGGGACTGCCGTCGCCGTTCACCGCGACCCGTTATCACTCCTTGATCGTAGAGGACATTCCGGAGGCGCTGGTCGTCAACGCCACCGCCGACGACGGCTCCGTCATGGGCTTCCGCCACGCGGCGCTGCCCATTCACAGCGTCCAGTTCCATCCGGAAAGCATCGCCACCGAACACGGCCATGCCATACTGGCGAATTTCCTGAGGATCGCCGGACTGGTACCCCGGACACTGGCATGACGCGTCTTCCCGATCCCTCCGCCCCGCTGGACGAAGCGGCGGCGAGCGCGGCTTTTGCAGCCATATTGGACGGCATGCCGTCCGGCGAGGAGATCGGACGTTTTCTCGTCGCCCTCAGCGAACGGGGCGAGACCGCTCTCGAAATCGCCGCCGCCGCGCGCGCCATGCGGGAACGGATGATCGCGATCGATGCGCCGGACAATGCGATTGACGTATGCGGCACCGGGGGTGACGGCCTCCACACGCTGAACGTGTCCACGGCCGTCGCCATCATTGTGGCCGCCTGCGACGTGCCGGTCGCGAAGCATGGGAATCGCGCGGCCACTTCGCTCGCGGGCGGCGCGGATACGCTGGAGGCGCTCGGCCTCGATCTCGACCGCGCATCGGCCACGGCGGAAGCGACCCTTGCCGATCTCGGCATCTGCTTCCTCTTCGCGCAAAAGCATCATCCGGCCCTGGCGAGGCTCGGCCCCATACGCAGGGCGGTGGGGCGGCGCACCATCTTCAACCTTCTCGGCCCTCTCGGCAATCCTGCGAAGGTGAAGCGCCAGCTGGTCGGCATTGCCCGCGTCGATTATGCGCCGCTCTATGCCGACGCGATGCAGCGCATCGGCATGACCCGTGCGATGATCGTGTCGGGCGAGGACGGCATGGACGAACTGACCCTCAGCGCCGGGAACCGCGTCACGGAACTGGCCGACGGCGCGGTCCGCGCCTATCCGCTGGCGGGGGAAGATGTGGGTCTTCCCCGTCATCCCGCCGATGCGATAAAGGGAGGAGACGCGGGCTATAATGCCGCCGCGCTGCGCCGCCTGCTGATCGGCGAGACCGGCGCCTATCGCGATGCCGTGCTGTTCAATGCGGGCGCCGCGCTCGTCGTCGCAGGCGTCGCTTCGTCCTTGCGCGAGGGCGTGGAGGAAGCCGCCGAAGCCATAGACAAGGGGCTTGCCAACGCCCTCCTGAATTGCTGGATCGCCTATAGATGACCAACAAGCTGATCGAGATTTGCGAGACCAAGAAGGGCGAGGTCGCGGCGCGCAGGGCGTCCGTCACCCCGTCCGAACTGGACGCGCGCATCGCGGCGCAATCGGCACCGCGCGGATTCCGCAAGGCGCTGGATGGAAAAGTCGCGGCCGGAGGATATGGCCTCATTGCGGAGATCAAGAAAGCCAGTCCTTCCAAGGGGCTGATCCGCGCCGACTTCGATCCGCCCGCCCATGCCCGTGCCTATGAAGCCGGTGGCGCCGCATGTCTCTCCGTCCTGACCGACGCGCCCTATTTTCAGGGGCATGAGGATTATCTCGTCGCGGCCCGCGCGGCCTGCGGCCTGCCGGTATTGCGCAAGGATTTCACGGTCGATCCATGGCAGGTGACGGAGGCGCGCTCGATCGGTGCCGACGCCATCCTCATCATCGTCGCCGCGCTGGACGATGCGCGGATGCAGGATATCGAGCAAGCCGCGATCGCCCATGGCATGGACGTCCTGGTGGAAGTCCACGATGCGCGGGAACTGGATCGCGCCCTCAATCTCCAGTCGCGCCTGATCGGCGTCAACAACCGCGATCTCAGGGACTTTTCCGTGGATTTCGCCCGCACATACGAGCTTGTCGGTCGGGCGCCCGCGGATTGCACCTTCGTCGCGGAAAGCGGTCTTTCGGGCCATGCCGATCTGGCCGCCATGGCGGAGCATGACGTGCGATGCTTCCTGATCGGGGAAGCGCTGATGCGACAGGCCGACGTCGCGGCCGCGACCCGGGCGATGCTCGGCATATGACTGGCGGGCTGAGCCATGTGGCCGGGTCGGGCGACGCCCATATGGTCGATGTCTCGGCGAAGCGGACGACGGCTCGCAGCGCGACCGCGCGCGGCCGGATCACCGTCAATGCGCAGGCGCTCGCCGCCATTGCGGAAGGCAGCGTGGCCAAGGGCGATGTCCTCGCCACCGCGCGCATAGCGGGCATCATGGCGGCGAAGCGGACGGCGGAGATCATCCCTCTCTGCCATCCCCTTCCCCTGTCGGGCGTCACCGTGGACATCACGCCCGACCGGACCGGCATCGAAGTGATCGCGACGGCGCGCACCGCCGCGCGGACAGGCGTCGAAATGGAAGCGATAACGGCCGTTTCCGCGACGCTTCTCACTCTTTACGACATGCTCAAGGCGCTGGACAAAAGGATGGTCATCGACGCGGTGCGCGTGACGGAGAAGCGGGGCGGCAAGTCGGGCGACTGGACAGCGCCATGAGCCTGCTGCCGGTCGAGGAAGGACAGGCCCGCCTCCTTGCCCTTGGCGATCCGCTCGATCCGCTGTCCGTCCCGCTGTCCGCCGCATATGGGCGGTATCTCGCAAGCCCCATGGCCGCGCTGCGCGATCAGCCCTGGGCCGACCTGTCGGCCATGGACGGCTATGCCATACGGTATGCCGACCTGCCCGGCCCCTGGCGCCTTGCGGGCGAATCGCGCGCGGGCGGCACGCCGCCGGACGAGGAACTGGCCGCCGGCGCCACGCTCCGCATCTTCACGGGTGCGCCGCTCCCGCCGGGAGCCGATACGGTGCTGGTGCAGGAAGAAGCCCTCGCGGATGGGCGGAATATCATCCTCGACGGGGAAGGACCGCCCCGCCTCCGCGCCAATGTCCGGTCGCGCGGATCGGACTTCGCCCTCGGCCAGCCCCTTCTCGAAGCGGGAACCCGCATCGGCCCCTCGCAAGTCGCCCTTGCCGCCATGGCGGGCCATGCCAGCCTGTTCGTGCATCGCGCGCCCCGTGTTGCGATCCTCAGCACCGGTGACGAGCTTGCGCCTGTCGGCACCCCGCTGCGCCCCGGCCAGATCCCCGCCTCCAACGATATCATGCTGGCCGCCATGCTGGCTGCCGAAGGGGCGGAAGTGATCGGGATCGGTCTCGTCCCCGACCGGCTGGATGCCGTGACGGAGGCTTTCCGTTCCGCCCTGCACGCCGACATCATCGTCTCGACCGGAGGCGCATCGGTGGGCGATCACGATCTGGTCGCTCCCGCCCTGGAGGCGGCGGGCGGAACGCTCGATTTCTGGAAGATCGCCCTGCGTCCCGGAAAACCCCTCATGGCAGGCCGGCTGGACGGAGCCGTCGTGCTGGGCCTGCCCGGAAATCCGGTTTCGGCCTTCGTGACGGCCACGCTGTTCCTGCTGCCCCTCGTCCGCCATCTGGCCGGTGCCGCGATGCCGCTGCCTCCGCTCGCCAGCATCGCGACCGATATCCCCCTGAAGGCCGGGGGATCGCGCGCCGAATATCTGCGCGCCTCGGTCCGGCAGGGGCGGGTGCGGGGCCTGGCGGACCGGGACAGCGCCGCGCTGCGCCCCCTCGCCCATTCCAACGCGCTTGTCCTGCGCCCCGTCGGCGCGCCTGCGGTGGAGGCCGGGGGGATGGTCCATGCCATCTTGCTCGAAAGCGGCTGTTTCGCTTGACCTGACGCGATTCGTTTCCTAGATGTTCCTTATCCGTTCCCAAGGGTGAGGAGGAAGAGCGATGCTCACCGCGAAACAGCAGCAACTGCTTCTTTTCATCAAGCAGCATCTCGAACGTGGCGGCGTATCCCCGTCCTTCGAGGAAATGAAGGAAGCGCTCGACCTCAAGTCGAAATCCGGCATCCACCGACTGATCAGCGCCTTGGAGGAGCGCGGTTTCATTCGCCGCCTGCCGAACCGCGCCCGCGCGCTGGAGGTGCTGAAGCTTCCGGACGGCCTGGCTGTCCTTCCCGTGAAGGAACCGGTCGCATCCGCCGCTCCTTCCAGAGCGCCCTCGCCCCCGCTGCCGATCGCGGCCAACGATATTATCGATGTCCCTCTTCATGGCCGTATCGCCGCGGGCGTTCCCATCGAGGCGCTGGAAGGGACGAACAGCCTCTCCGTTCCCGCCGCCCTGCTTGGCTCCGGTGAACATTATGCGCTGGAAGTCGCGGGCGACTCCATGATCGAGGCGGGCATTCTCGACGGCGATTTCGCCCTGATCCAGCGGACCGAGACGGCCCGTGACGGCCAGATCGTCGTGGCCCTGATCGACGATAGCGACGCGACCCTCAAATATTTCCGCAAGGAAGGCGGGCGTGTCCGGCTCGACCCCGCGAACGGCGCTTATGAGCCGCAGATTTACGAGGCAGGCCGCGTCCGCATCCAGGGCAAGCTTGCGGGCCTGCTGCGCCGGTACAACTGATAGCCGTTCGATAGCTGGCCCTAGCTGGCCCTGTGGCGGGACCATCCGTTCCGAATATTCAGGCGCCCCGGCCGATGCCGGGGCGTCGTTCATTGTCGCGCCGCTGCTTTGGTGAGCGAGGCACCCGGCTTCGCTCTCGCCATGGTGGGCGCGATGATCCAGGGATGCTCGTCGCGGGGGCTTCGGCTGCGGCGGACCTGACCACCGGCAAGCATGATCGCGGCTCCCCCGGACCGCGCCAGTTCCACACGATCCAGCTTCAGCCAGCGTGGCCGGCAAGCCTCGGGCAGGCGCCTGTCGGCTATCACGATGTCCGCCTCCGCGCAGCTGCGCACGAGCGCGCCCCACGGTACGGAAAGGCGGCTTCGGGCCATCATCACGCGATGCCTCCGTCCACCTGCCTCCATGTCCGCGATACAGAAATCGTCTCCGCATCGCGCACCGCTCCAATCGGCCAGCGCCCCCAGTTCGCCGCCGAAACCGGCCTGCTCCGCCATCTGGCTGCGCATATAATCCCCCGCTCTGTCCCGCAGCATCGCCATGCCGTCGCCTGTCCGGATCGCGACATGGCGTCCGTCGCTGCTCACCAGCACATCGGGCGTCGGCGCCCATGCATAGCCCGCGAGGCCCGCGAGCGTCAGCAGCCCGCCCAGCCAGCGCCAGGCCGTCCGCCACAACATGATCCAGAACAGCCCGGCCATGGCGAAGGCGAAGGCCCATGGCGGGATGGAGGGAGTGAGCGCCACCGCCGATGTCTGCGCCGCGGCGCCATGCGCGACCGCCAGCAACAGCCCCAATGCCTGCTCGACCACCCACCAGGCGGGAGCGCCCGCTCCCGCAATGTCCAATATCAGGGCCAGCGCTTCCGCCGGCATGACGATGAACTCGGTCAGCGGGATGGCGATCATATTGGCGAGCGATCCCAGCAGGCCGGTCTTGTGGAAATGATAGAGGGCTATCGGCATCAGCACGAATTCGACCGCCAGCCCCGTCAAGAAGAGCCCGCCGAGAAAGCGCAGGACCTTCGCCCAGACGGGTTCCTCCCGCGCCTGGAGCGCGGCGCGCACGCGCGGATGCTCGTACAGGGAGACGATGGCGGCCACCGCGGCGAAGCTCAGCTGGAAGCTCGGCCCGATCACCGCTTCCGGCCAGACCATCATGACGAGGAGCGCGCCGCAGGCCAGCAGGCGCAGGCTAATCGCCTCCCGCCCCAGCGCCAGGCCCGCCATGACGAGCAGCGCCGTCACGCAGGACCGGATCGTGGGCACCTCGGCCCCGGTCAGTAAAGTATATCCGATCCCGGCCGCCGCGCCCGCTCCCGCGGAAACCAGCATCAGCGGCCATCGCAGCGCCAGCCGCATCGACAATGCAAGCAGCCGGTAGACCAGGAACACGACACCGGCGATCAGCGCGGTCACATGCACGCCGCTGATCGACAGCAGGTGCGAGAGGCCGCTCTGCCGCATCGCCTCCTCCACCTCCGGCGTGATGCGTCCCCGGTCGCCCGTCGCCATCGTCACCGCCAGCGCGCCCGGCGCTCCGTCGATCCGGCCCGCTATATGGGCGGACAAGCGCTCCCTTATGCCCGTTCCCGGCGCGCCACGCGCCGTCACGACGATCGGCGGCAGAACGCGCCCCGTCGCCCCGATCCCGTCGAACCACGCGCGCCGCGCATAATCATAGCCCCCCGGCAGCGCGGGCGCGGCTGGCGGCATCAACCTGGCCCGCAGGCGCAGGCGGTCGCCGACACGCGGCGCTCCTTCTTTCGCTATGTCGGCCATTGCGAGATTGACGCGCATTCGCCGCGGCAGGTCCGTGCGCCCCACCGGTTCGATGAGCAGCCGGACCATGCCCCGCCCGCTCATCGCCTCGACACCGGCCACCCGCGCATCCATGCGCACGGTCGCGGGCCGGACCAGCACCGTGCCGCCCGTCAGCATCGCCTTGCCCCAGGGCAGCAGGCAGCCCGCCGCCATCAGGAGGAGCGCGATACCGGCCAGATGGGCCAGCCGCCCCACGCCCCGGCCGAAGCCCAGCAGCAGGGCGGCCCCGCCGAGGCACAGGCAGAGGAACAGCATCCAGTCCACCCGAGCGGGCAGGCTGAACCAGCAGAAAATGCCCGTGCCCAGCGCGACCGGCGACCAGAGCGGCAATTGCGACCGCTCCCTTTCCAGCAGATGCTCCGCGCCCGCCAGCACGCGTCCGAGCACGGCTTTCACGCCCCCTCCAAGCGGGGTTTGTCGCGGCTGGAAAGCCATGCTAGGGGCGTTCGCGTTCATGAGGGGCTACCCTTTCCGAAGCGAGGATTTAGCTTGGCCACCGCCAGCCCACAAAGCGATAAAGTCGTTACCCGGTTCGCGCCGTCGCCCACCGGCTATCTGCATATCGGCGGCGCCCGCACCGCGCTGTTCAACTATCTGTTCGCGCGCCACCATGGCGGCAAGTTCCTGCTGCGCATCGAGGATACCGACCGCCAGCGCTCCACGGAGGAGGCGATCGCCGCGATCTTCGACGGCCTCGAATGGCTCGGCCTCGCCGGTGACGGGGAAGCCGTGTTCCAGTTCGCCCGCGCGGATCGTCATGCGGAGGTCGCGCATCAGCTTCTGGCGCAGGGCGACGCCTATAAATGCTTTGCCACGCCGGAAGAGCTGACGGCCCTCCGCGAGCAGCAGCGGGCCGAGAAGAAGCCGATGCGCTATGACGGCCGCTGGCGCGACCGCGACCCGCGCGAGGGCGGCAACAAGCCGTTCGTCATTCGCCTGAAGGCCCCGCGCGCGGGTGAGACGGTGATCGAGGATGCCGTGCAGGGCCGCGTGGTCGTGCAGAATAGCGAGCTGGACGACATGATCCTGCTCCGTTCCGACGGCACGCCCACTTATATGCTGGCTGTCGTGGTGGACGATAACGACATGGGCGTGACCCATGTCATTCGCGGCGACGACCATCTCAACAACGCCTTCCGCCAGCTCGGCATCATCAGGGCGATGGGCTGGCGCGAGCCGGTCTACGCCCATATCCCGCTGATTCATGGCGCGGACGGCGCCAAGCTGTCCAAGCGGCATGGCGCCATGGGCGTCGACGCCTATCGCGACGAACTCGGCATGCTGCCGGAGGCCGTCTCCAACTATCTGCTACGCCTGGGATGGGGGCATGGCGATGAAGAGATCATCAGCCGCGACCGCGCCGTCGAAGTGTTCGACCTGGCCGGAGTCGGCCGCTCCCCCTCCCGTTTCGACATCAAGAAGCTGGAGAATCTCAACGGCCATTATATCCGGGAGGCGGACGATAAACGGCTCGCCGCGCTCGCTGCACCGCTGCTCGCGGCGCAGGGCCTTGAGGCTCGCCTCGATCTGCTGGAATCCGCGATGGCGTCGCTCAAGCCGCGCGCCAAGACGGTGCATGAACTGGCGGATGGGGCGCGATTCCTGTTCGTTGCCCGTCCGATTCCCATCGACGCGGGTGCGCAAAGCCTGCTAGGTGATGCCGCGGTTGCGTTGATAAGAACGGTGGCCGATCGCCTGGGCGCGCTCGACGAGTGGACGCTGGACGGGATCGAAGCCGCGATACGCGCGGCCGCGGAGGATGCTGGCATCGGCCTTGGCAAGGTGGCCCAACCCCTGCGCGCCGCGCTGACGGGACGGACGACCTCGCCGGGCATTTTCGACGTTGTTTTCCTGCTTGGAAAAGACGAGACATTGGCACGCCTGTCCGACGCCCTCTCCGGCGCCGCTGACGGGCAGAATTGATAGAGAAGGGGCGGTTAATGGCGGCTGACAAGGTTACCCTGAACGTGGAGGACAAGAGCCTGGACTATGGCGTCATGTCCGGAACCATCGGGCCTCAGGTCATCGACATCCGCAAGCTGTACGGACAGACCGGCAAGTTCACCTACGACCCCGGCTTCACCTCGACGGCGAGCTGCCATTCGGCGATCACTTATATCGACGGTGACGAAGGCGTTTTGCTGCACCGCGGCTATCCGATCGACCAGCTCGCCGAACAGTCGAGCTTCATGGAGGTGTCCTTCCTCCTGCTCCATTGCGAACTGCCCTCGGCGGCGGAACTGGATATCGTCACGCGCACCT
>JASGGS010000049.1:0-23481 GCA_047602685.1 Sphingobium sp. | reverse complement strand
ACGATGTCGGCTTCATCGTCGTCGACTATCTCCAGCTGCTGCAGGGCAGCGGCAAGGCGGGCGATAGCCGCGTCAATGAAATTTCGGAAATTTCCCGTGGTTTGAAGACGTTGGCGAAGGAACTTCATGTGCCGGTGCTGGCGCTGTCGCAGCTCAGCCGTGCGGTGGAACAGCGCGAGGACAAGCGTCCGCAGCTGTCCGACCTTCGCGAATCGGGCTCGATCGAGCAGGACGCGGACATGGTCTGGTTCGTGTTCCGCGAGGATTATTATGTCGCCGCCAAGGAGCCGGGCAACAAGGAAGGCCCCGAGCATCAGGAATGGGTGCAGGAGATGGAGCGCATCTACGGCCTGGCCGAGGTGATCGTCGCCAAGCAGCGTCACGGTTCGACCGGCCGTATCCGCATGAAGTTCGACGCCAAGATCACGCGCTTCTCGGATCTGGCTGAGGGCAGCTCCTACCTCGAAGACCTCGAATAAAAGGGCATGGCGGCGGATATATCCGCCGCCACCCGGTTCAGCCGGCGACGAACGCCTTGAAGACGATGCACAGGCCGACCATGCTGGCGAGATAGGCGAGCGAGCGGACCACCGGCACGCCCAGCCCATAGAGCGGCAGGTAGAGCGCGCGCGACACCAGCCACAGCCAGCCACCGATCGCCGTCCATTCGCTGGTGCGGTCGGCCACCACCACGCCGAACAGGACGATGATCGCGATCGGGAAGGTTTCCAGGAAATTGGCCTGGGCGCGGACCAGCCGGCCGCCGACGGGATCGAGCGGGGGCAGGTTTTCATCCCGCGCCCCGGTATTCCATTTCAGGCCATATTGCTTGGTCTTGAGATGCGCCGCCGCGAAGATATGGACCAGCAGCAGGACGCAGGCCCAGGCCAGGATCTTCAGTTCAACCGCCATCATGCCCTCCCTTGATCGCGGCGGCGCATTGCCATCCGCTTATTTGACGATCGGCAACCATATCGCGCTGGCGCCCGCCGCGCCATATTGGACGCTTTGGGTCGCTGGCTTGTAGTCGCTCGGCTTGGCGTCGAAGATCGAGGGCACATAGGTCTGCGGGTTGCGGTCATAGACCGGGAACAGGCTGGACTGGATCTGCACCATGATGCGATGGCCTGGCTTGAACACATGGTTCACGTTCGGAAGGCCGAACTTGTAATTTTCCGCCTTGCCGGGCGTCAGCGCCTGCGGCTTGTCGAAGCCATGGGCGTAGCGGCCCCGGAAAATGTCGATGCCGATCGGCAGTTCATATCCGGCCATCACCGGATTGGCGGTGTTCTCTTCGGGATAGACGTCGATCAGCTTCACCACCCAGTCGCTGTCGGTGCCACTGGTGGCGGCGAACAGGTCGACCATCGGCTGGCCGGCGATATGGACCTCCTTGTCCAGCACCGGCGTTACATAGGTCAGCACATCGGGCCGACCATCGACGAAACGCTGGTCCTTCACCAGCCAGGTGCGCCAGGCCTCATTCTGGTCCTGATGGATCGGCCGGGGCAGATAGGGGACCGGCTTGGCCGGATCGGATACATAGGAGTCGCTGCCTGCCGCTGCCGGCTTGGCCCAGGACAGGCTGTAGCTGGCACCCAGATAGAGCGGCGTCGGCGTGCCGCCCGGCCATTTGGCGCGGGTTTCCCATTTGTCGATGCCGGTCGCGTAGCTGAGCGAGCCGGGCATGGTGTAGCCGGCGGGCGGATTGTCCTTGAGATAATGGTCGAGGAAGGGTTTCATCGTACCGACGCGGAACTGGCGGCCGGTATCGCCCTCGAACTGCAGATCGCCGAGGCTCCGGCCCTCATAATTGACGCCGCTATGGCGCCAGGGACCGATCACTAGGCTGACCATGTCATTCTTCTTGTCCTGCGGTTCCAGCGCCTTGTAGACCGCCGGGGCGCCATAGCTGTCTTCCTGATCCCACTGGCCCACAACCAGCATCGTCGGCACGGTCAGGGTGCGCTTGGCCAGCAGCTTGTCGACTGCCTGTTCCTGCCAATAGGCATCATAGGCCGGATGCTCGAGCAGCTTGCGCACCGAAGGGAAGGCGTCGAGGCCATAGGCGCGGGCGAAGTCGCCGGCCGATCCGGCGTTCAGCATCGTCGTATATTCGTCGCCATTGCCCATCGGGATGGCGCCGCCGCCCTTCTTGGCGGTCTGCGACAGGCTGTAACCGAAGCCGAAATTGCGGAAGGCGCCATTGTGGAACCAGTCGTCGCCCATCCAGCCGTCGACCATCGGGCTCTGCGGCACGGCGGCCTTCAGCGCAGGGTGCGGATCGATCAACGCCATCAGCGAGGTGAAGCCGGGATAGGAGGAGCCGGTGATCGCGACCTTGCCGTTGGTTTCCGGCACATTCTTCACCAGCCAGTCGATCGTGTCATAGGCGTCGGTGCTGTTGTCGACGTCGGTTTTGTTGAGCGGTCCACGCAGCGGACGGGTCATGACATAGTCGCCTTCCGACCCGTGCAGGCCGCGCACGTCCTGATAGACGCGGATATAGCCGTCATTGACGAAATCGGCGTCCATGACCGGCAGGATTTCCTCGATCCTCTGGCTGCGGTTGCGGCTGGTCGCCTTGCCCGCATCATAGGGGGTGCGGGTCAGCAGGATGGGCCCGCGGCTCGTACCCTTGCGCATGACTATGACGGTGAACAGCTTCACCCCGTCGCGCATCGGGATCATCACTTCCTTGCGCACATAGTCGGCCGCTTCCGTCGCTGCCTCGAATGCCGTGGTCGGTATATCCGGGGTCATGGGCGGCGTCTGCGCCCGGCAACCGCAGCCATGGCCGCAACGGAGGCCGTGAAAGGAATAGCACGCTTCATCATGGAGCCTCCCGGAACATCGAAATCCGCACCGATTGTGCGTCAAGCAGGATCGACGTGCAATCGCGCGGCGAAACAACGCCGGAAAAGCGGATGGGGGTCCGGGAGCCCGGTTGATTGCGCGGGACCGACACGATAGTCGAACAAGGGATCGGGGCGACAGACGAGAAAGGCACCGCATATCGTGTTCCCTTTCACCGGCCTGCGCCTTTTCCTCCCCGCCATCATGCCGTCCTGGCGCTTTTTCGATGCCGTGACGGCCAGTCCGCGCGTCGATTATGCCGTGCTCTCCACGCCCGATGAACCAGACCCGGAGTGGCGGGAGGTGCGACCCCGACCTCCCGTCCTGACCTTCGGCACGATGCTGCGCCATTTGCTGTGGAATGCGGAATGGAATGAAAATCTCTATCTCGTCAGCCTTTCCGAAAGACTGATGAGCGCTTCGACGGCAGCAACGGAGTTTCACAGCCAGCGCGAATTGCTCCTGCGCGTGTCGCGGCATCTGGACCGCCATGGGGTCTGCGACCACGATGCCTATCTGCAAACCCGCCTGCGCTTCGTCAGCCGCAATGGTCCGGCGGATCAGGTCGGCACCAGATCGCCTATATTTCCGAGCCATGCCTCGGCAAAGTCATCACGGCATGACGCTGGACAGCGCCATGCCCCTCACCTCCGGGATGATGGCGCTCGCCTTCGTGCAGCAGAGCCTTGAGCATCTGCGCCCGGCTGCGCGGCTACGGGAACGACTGCTGTTCGCGCCGCGGCTGATATTGTCCTTGCCCTGCTGGCCGCCAGTATGGGCGTGGCAATGCCGGGACTTCGCCCTCGATCCTGACACTTCTGCTGGTGCTGAACCACCTCTTCATCCTGCCATTTTCAACGGCCCCTATAATGGGGGCGCGGACCGCATGAGCCTGCTTATCCTGTTTTGCCTCTGCTGCGCCTATAATCTGCCGGAGCGAGCTGGCAGATGGCTTGGTTATCTGGGGATGCAGTTCTGCTGAGCTATTTCATGGCGCTGGGTCAGATCATGAACCCGGACTGGCGAAGCGGGCGGGCCTTGCGCGATGTCTTCCTTTTTCCGCCTATCCGGCAGGGGAGAATCTTCCGGCAATGGTCTTCCCGTCCGGGCTTGTTGCTGGGCGCGGATGGGCGGTGATCCTGTTCGAACTTGCCTTTCCCCTGACATTTTTCTCCCGGTCTCGTTGCTGGCAGGACTGGCCATTGCGGCCCTGTTCCACGGGGCCAATGCCTGTTCGGTCTCAACCGTTTCTTCTGGATCTGGATCTGCGCCTATCCGTCGATCCTGTGGTTGCAGGAACGGGTGATGGGATGATGCCGCGCCGATTATGGTGCGGCATTGCGTGCGGCCGCGACAATCGCGACGGCCTCATTCTGTAACTGCGTTTCGAAACTGGATTCCAGTGCGGTCTGGAGAAGGCGTCGCGATTGGCCGGGCGCCTGCGGACATTTGGCGGGCGACAGCCAGCCCATCGTGCATCAATGTCGCACCGTCCACCATGCGGGTCGCCATTCCGATGGAGACGGCCTCCTCCGCATGGACCCGCCGATTGGTCAACAAATGTGGCTTTCCTCAAGCCCACCAGACGCGGCAGGACCACGTCATGCCCCCATCGGGCGTCGGCCGATCTGCTATAGGCTGGCGTGAAATGGGCCGTTTCCGCGGAGGACAATACGCCGCAAAGCGCGAGGCATACGGCCCCCGCAGCCGGACCATTGACCAGAACCACCAGAGGCTTTGTCATCCGCGCAAATAGGGCCAGCGCGTCATGCAAGGCCTCCGCAGTCGCCCAGCACATCACCGAGCCGGTCACCAGCCTCTCTGAAAAGCGACAGATCACCGCCTGCGCAGAATAATCGCCCCGTGCCGGTCAACGGACGTTGTATCTCCGCATCGTTGACACATCGCTCTGCGGCTTCGGCCAGCGCCTGCGCAAGGGGGAGGGTGATGGCATTGCCCGCCTGTGGACGGTTCACGTCAGTGTCGCGATCCCCGGCCAGCGTGAGGAGCGGCGTCCCCCGTTCACCGAACCGCGTCCGACTGTCACAGGCGAGCGTGACGAGGCGCGGGAAATTGGCGGCTCGTTCCCGTGCATGCAGGGATGCCGCCGTTCCCCGGATCACACGCCCTTGATACCGTGGAAAATGGCGGCAAGACGAAGAAGTTGAACGCGATGCAAAAAGCATAATCGCGCTCGGACACGGGCGGTCGGCCCACATGATCGCAATAGGCGGCGAGATAGTCCGTTCGGCGGGATGCCGAGTGCCGAAGGTCCGCGCCGCCGAGCCCGCCACGATATCCGGCGGCATGCGGTACATGGTCGCGTGATAGGCGAAGTCGGCGAGCGGATGGCCGAGCGTGGACAATTCCCAATCGAGGACTGCCAGCACGCGCGGCTCCGTCGGATGGAAGATCATGTTGTCGCAGCGAAAGTCGCCATGGACGACGCGCGTCTCGTCACCGGGCGGGATATGGTTCGGCAGGGCCTCGATAAGACGGTCCATGCCGGAATCCCGGCCTGCCTCCGCATCCTCCAGATATTGTTTCGACCAGCGGGCGATCTGCCGTTCGAAATAATTGCCGGGACGACCATAGTCGCCCAGGCCGATGGCCCCCGGATCGAAGCGGTGAAGTGCCGCGATGGTCCGGTTCATGGCGTCGAAATAGGCGGCGCGCTCCGTGCGGGGCACATCGGGAAAGGTCGCGTCCCAGAAGATGCGGCCCTCTACCATGTCCATGACGTAGAAGGCGCTGCCGATGACGGCCTCATCCACGCACAGGCCGTGGACATGGGCGACGGGAAAGCCCTGCGCGTCCAGGGCCGCCAGCACCCGCGCCTCCCGTTCCACCGCATGCGCGCCCTTGAGGACGGGGCCGGGCGGCTTGCGGCGCAGGACATAGGCACGGCCGGGCGTCACCAGCTTGTAGGTGGGGTTGGACTGGCCGCCCCGGAATTGCTCGACGGAAAGCGGCCCCGCGAAACCGGGCACATGGTCCGCCATCCAGCGTGCAAGCGCGGCCTCGTCGAAGCGCAGGGCCTCGCGGACGGGCGCGGTGCCCGCATTGGCGGATGCCGTGGCCGCGCCGCTCATGCCTGCCCCGCCTTCCACTCGCGGCGGATTTTCTTCGCGATGCTCCATTTATGGACCTCGGTCGGGCCGTCATAGATGCGGAAGGCGCGGATTTCCCGGAATACCTGTTCCACGATGGTGTCGCTGGTCAGGCCCATGCCGCCCATCACCTGCACGCAGCGATCCGCGACCCGGTACAGTGCCTCCGACACCGCGACCTTGGCCATGGAGCTTTCCGTGGTGCCGAGATGCCCCTCGTCCAGCACGGCCGCGCACCAGTCGATCATCAACTCCGCCTGCTGCAGGTCGATCAGATTGTCGGCCAGCATGAAGCCGACCCCTTCATGGTCGATCAGCGCCTTGCCGAAGGCTTCCCGGCGATTGGCGTAGTCTGTCGCGATCTCCTGCGCGCGCCTGCACGCGCCAAGCCAGCGCATGCAATGCGAAAGGCGGGCCGGGCTGAGGCGGACCTGGGCATATTTGAAGCCTTCGCCGGACTGCCCCAGCATCTGGTCGGCGGGGACGCGCAGATTGTCGATGGTGAGCACGGCATGGCCGCCGGGCATGGAGCTGTCGAGGGTGTTGGGCACATGGTCGATGCGGATCGCCGGATCGGGCAGGTCGACCAGGAACATGCAGGCGCCGTCCTCCGACCGGGCCATGACGATGCCGATCTGCCCGCCTTCCGCGCCGGTGATGAAGGCTTTGCGCCCGTTGATGATCCAGTGATTGCCGTCCCGGCGGCAGACCGTCTTCATCATCGACGGATCGGACCCCGCGCCGCCTTCCAGCGCCGGTTCGGTCATGAAGAATGCGGAGCGCGCCCGTCCTTCGACAAGCGGCTTGAGGAAACGCTCCCTGAGTTCGGGACTGGCGACCTTGCCCAGCAGATACATATTGCCTTCGTCGGGCGCGGCGGTGTTGCAGGCGAGCGGGCCGAGCGGGGAGAGTCCGGTGCGCTGGAGCACGATGGCGGTTTCGCGCTGGGTCAGGTGACGGCCGTCAGGCAGGATATGCGGCGTCAGCACCCCGGCGATGCGCGCCTTGTCCTTGATTTCCGCGATCAGTTCCTCCGTCGGGCAGTCATGATGGTCGCGGCGGGGATCGCGTTCATAGGGAATGACGACCTCGCGCACGAACGTCTCCACCCGCATCGCGATCTCGGCGGTCAGGGAGGCGCCCGCGCCGACACGCTTCGGCTCGCTCATCAATGTCACTCTGCTCTCTCCCGGTCGGCCTATCTGTCCCGCCCTTGAGCGATACGCCTTCCCGGCACGCCTCCGAACTGACGGATTTCCGTCAATCGACCGGAAGGGCGGGGCGCTGCACTCGTGGGGCCGTCAAGAAAAGGGAGAGGCCTCGTGCGTTTCGACAAGAAAGTGGTGATCGTGACCGGCGGCGCATCCGGCATCGGCGAGGCGACGGTCCGGCGTTTCGCGTCGGAGGGCGCATCGGTGGCCGTCGTGGACATCAGACCTGCCGCGATCGAGGCTGTGCTGACGGATATCGGGCGCGACGGGCATTCGGGGCTGGAGGTCGACATGCTCGATCCCGCCGCCATCGACCGCATGATCGACGCCGTGGTCGCACGCTTCGGACGGATCGACATATTGGTCAATAATGCGGGCATGGGGTCCTTTGGCCGCGTGACCGACATCGACATGGACCATTGGCGGCAGGTGATGGCTATCGATCTGGACGCGGTTTTCTGGGCCAGCCGCCAGGCCATCCCGCATCTGGAGAAGACCGGCGGCTCCATCGTCAATGTCGCCTCCGCTTCCGGCATGGCCGCCGATTACGGCTTTGCGGCCTATAATGCGGCCAAGGCGGCGGTGCTGAACCTGACCCGCGCCATGGCCATAGACCATGCGCCCGCGATCCGAGTGAACGCCGTCAGCCCCGGCCTGACCGCAACTCCGCTCGCCACGGGCCTTACCGGCAATGCACGGATCATGGCGGCCTATGAGCCTGTTCTGGCCATGGGGCGCCCGGCGGAGCCGGCGGAGATCGCCGCCGCCATCGCTTTCCTGGCGTCTGCCGACGCCTCCTATGTCAACGGGCATAATCTGGTGATCGACGGCGGCATGACCGCCCATACCGGCCAGCCCCATTTCACGCGGCTGCTCGGCGGGGAAAGCCACCTCGCCAATGCGGAGAGCGCCATTCGCCGCTGATCCGGGCGGACGGGTTTCCGTCAATCGACGCCTGTCCGCAACAAACGCTATCAGGACCGGCGAACCGCGAAGCCGGTCATATTCATGGAGGGGACAATGAGAAAAGCATCCTGTCGTTCGGCCATCGCGGCCATCGCGCTTGCCGTGCCCGTTTCGGGCTGGGCACAGCAGGCCGCACCGCAAGCTGCGGAACAGGCCGATCAGGACGGTATCCAGGATATCGTCGTCACGGCCAACCGCCGCGAGGAGCGGCTTCAGAATGTCGGCGTGTCGATCAGCGCCCTGTCGGGCGAGCAGATGCGCGCGCTGGGCGTCGCCACCGCGCTGGACGTCGCCAACTTCACCCCGAATATCGAGGTGATCCGCTCCTATGCCTCACCCGGCTTCAACACGCAGATCACCATTCGCGGCGTCGGCCAGCCCGATTTCCAGGACACGACCGAAGCCACCGCCACCGCCTATGTCGACGAATTCTACATGATCGGCGCGGGGCAGGCGGATTTCCTGAGCTTCGACATTGCCCGCACGGAGGTGGCGCGCGGCCCGCAGGGTACGGTGCAGGGGCGCAATGCAACGGCGGGCAGCATCAACTATTATACCAATCGCCCTTCCTTCGCGGGGACGAGCGGCCGGGCATCGGTGACGTTCGGGTCATGGGGCACGATCCGGTCGGAAGGCTATATCAATCTGCCGCTCGGCGACACGCTGGCCATTCGCGGCGCTTTCTCCACCGACACGAGCGACGGTTATCTGCGCAACATCAATCCGACATCCAACTGGCGCAGGGGCGCGGCGGGCAAATTCTACGCGGGGCGCCTCCAAGCCCTGTACAAGCCCAATGAAAGTCTGTCCCTGCTGCTCAAGGCGGAGATCGGCAAGATGGGGCCTGTCGCGGGCGGCAATGAGAAAGCCTATTCGGTCGGCCAGATCGCGGGCCTGCCCGGGACCTATGCCATTCCCGCCGATGCCTTCGGCCAGAACCAGGCGAATATCGGCGCGGCCGCCACGGACGTGACCAATGCGGACGGCTCCAACGAGCTGGAAAGCAAGATGCAGCATTATCTGGCCACGCTGAACTATGATGCGGGGGGCGGGGTCAATGTCACGCTGCTCGGCGGCTGGCTGGAAACGAAGAAGTACAGCATCGAGGATTGCGACCATACGCCCCTGCCGGTCTGCAATTTCTCCAACAAGGCGCGGTCGCGTCACTGGACGGCGGAAGGGCGCGTCAACTGGGACGCGGATGCGCTGCGGCTGACCGTGGGCGCGAATTACCTGCACCACGAGATCGTGACGACATCGGCATCGCCCCTGTTCTTCGGCCCCACGGTCACGCCCTTCGGCACCACTCTTTACGGACAGGCATTCCGGGACGAGCAGAAGCTGAACAGCTACGCGCTGTTCGGGCAGGCCGAATATGATCTGACCGATCAGCTGACCGTCATCGCGGGCGTGCGCTACACGCACGACAACAAGGTGCTGAACAGCGTGAACGCGGTGACGACCGACCTGCCGCTCGATACCCCCCTGCCGCGCACCATCGACGAATTCGAGGCCCTGCGCGAGCGCATCTTCGCCACGCCGGGCGCGAGCTTCACTGTCCTGAACGAAGCGACCAATGGCAGCCTTGCCCGGTTCAAGAAGGGGCTGGTGAACGCCAATGTCCAGCTCAACTACAAGCCGTCCGACGACATGCTGCTCTATCTCAGCTACAAGCGCGGGCAGAAGAGCGGTGGCTTCATCACCGGTAATGTCGCGGGCACGCCCGCGGCCATCCGCCCCTTTGGGGAGGAGACGAACAACGCCTATGAATTCGGCGTCAAGTCGGACCTGCTGCACAAGACCCTGCGGGTCAATGGCGCGGTCTTCTATTATGATTATCAGAACATGCAGAATACCAGCCTGATCGGCATCACCAACGTCATCACCAATAATGACGCGAAGATCTGGGGCGGGGAGGTCGAGGTTACGGCCTATCCGACGCGCGGCCTGTCGCTGAATCTGTCGGGCGGCTACATCCACAGCAAGGTGAAGGGTATCAACAACCCCACCGGCGCGGTCGCGATCGTCTCGGACAATCGCCTGCCGCTGGCGCCGAGCTGGACCGGCAATGCGCGCATCCGCTATGAATGGGCGGAGCTGGGCGGCAAAATGTTCGTGCAGGGGGCGGGACGCGGCCGCACCTATATGTA
The DNA here is from genome assembly GCA_047602685.1 of Sphingobium sp. Classification (GTDB taxonomy): domain Bacteria; phylum Pseudomonadota; class Alphaproteobacteria; order Sphingomonadales; family Sphingomonadaceae; genus Sphingobium. The sequence continues at coordinate 13,188 of JASGGS010000049.1, read as the reverse complement.
CCGCGATTCCCTCAATAATCCGTCCACCAAGATACCCGGCCTCTTCGTCGCCGATGCGCAGCTGGGCTACATGCCGGATGGCAATGGCTGGTCGGTCAGCCTCCAGGTCAACAATGTGTTCAATACCCGCAAGCCGATCAACCTGTTCGACATCTCGACGGTCGGCAATGGCGGCGAGGTGGTCTACCAGATGCCGCGCTGGTTCGGCGGAACGGTGTCCGTCAGCTTCTGACGGAAAAGGGGGCGCCCGTCGAAAGCCGGGCGCCCGTACGCGCCATGTCAGGCGCGGCCCTTTTGCCCCATGGCGGGAAGGCCGCCATTTTGCGTCATGAACGCCACCAGCGACGAGCGGTTGTGGATGGAGAGCTTCGCATAGATGCGGCGCAGATGGTTCTCCACCGTATGTTCCGACAAGCTGGTCAGATAGGCGATTTCCTTGTTGAGCTTGCCCTGGCAGACCAGGTGCGCAATCTCGCTCTCGCGCCGGGACAGCGGTGAGGAGGAGGCCGCATCGGTCCGCTTGAAATAGCTGGTGCGAAAGGTGCTGAGGCCATTGGCCTTGTCGAGTATCTCGCGCAGCATGTGCCCGGCCACCATGTCCTGGAGGCGCAGGGCCAACTGGTCGAGCTGCTGCATCGGAACGGGCTTCTTGTGCGCCGTCGCGCATTTCCGATGAAAGCCGATGGTGGAATAGACGCCGGGCATCAGGCGCCGTGTCGAGGCCCCGATCACGTCGATGCCATAATGATACATGAACTGGCGATAGCGGCTCGACGGTCCGGCGATCCGTTCCACCCGGCGGTCGGAACCGGGAAGGATGGTGTCATCTTCCACCCGGTCGGGCTGTTCCTGCAATTGCGGGTCTGTGAACGGATCGTCATGGAACACCGCATTGCTGTAGTAGATGTCCTTCACCTCCTCCGAAATGCCCGTGTGGAAGAGGTAGGAGAGTTCGGGCTGATCCGACATGCGGTCGCACAGGAAGATCGAGGCGCTGTCCAGTTCGCAGGCCTGCACGATATGCCGGGTGAAATCGCAGATGCCACTCGCAAGCTGTCGATCAATCTCCATGCCACTCTCCCTGTACGCCCGTTTCTCGGGTCGGTGGACGCCCATATTATACGCATTCCCGCAGAACGGGTAGTGTCCCTCATCTAGGCTCTGGTCTCCGCCTTAAAAATGACGGGTTTCCGTCAATCCCCTCTCGTTCGCCGACCGTCTAGCATGCTTCCATTCAACGAAATGGAGAGAGATCCGAGATGGCGGAAGCTGACCACAAGCATGTCACCGATGGCGGAGCGCTGGTCGCGCGAACGCTGCGGGAGGCGGGAGTCACGCGGGTCTTCGCCCTGCATGGCGGTCATCTGGACGCCGCTTTCAAGGGGTTTCTCGATGAAGGGATAGAGCTGGCGGATTCGCGGCACGAGGCATGTTCGGGCCATGCCGCCGAGGGCTGGGCGCGCATCACCGGCGAGTTGGGCGTGTGCATGATCACCGCCGGGCCGGGTTTCACCAACGCGCTGACCTGCATGGCCAATGCCCGGTTGGACGGGACGCCCGTATTGTTCATGGCGGGCGCACCGCCCCTGAGGGAGGAGGCGCTGAACGTGCTTCAGGGCGGGGTGGACCAGATCGCCATGGCAACGCCGGTCGTGAAACATGCGATCCGCGTGACCGATCCCGACCGCATCCCCGATTTGCTGGCCAACGCCATCACCATCGCGGTAAGCGGGCGTCCGGGGCCGGTGTTCGTGGAACTGCCCATCGATGTCATGGCGCGCCCCGCGCGCTTGGGCGGCGCGGTCCCGAAACCCGTGCTGCCCGTCGCGACCGCGCCCTTGCCTGAACAGGTGGCGCAGATCGTCACTTTGCTGAAGGAGGCGCGGCGGCCCGTGGCGATCCTGGGCAGCCTCGCCCGTTATCAGTCCACGCAGGCGCAGGTCGCGCGGTTCCTCGATACGGTCGGCATCCCGGTGGTGCAGAGCAGCCGGGCCATGGGCCTGGTCGATCCCGCGCACCCCAGCTACGCCCATGATCCCAGCGCCATCGGCGTGGCCATCGCGCAGGGCCACGCGCCCGACCTCATCCTGATGCTCGGCTCGCGCTTCGGGCTGTTCCTGGGCGGCCGTACCCGCGCCTTCTTCCCTGAAGAGGCCAGGATCATCCAAGTCCATGCCGACGCCGCCGAATTCGGCCGAATCCACCAGCCCGCCCTCGCCACCACGGCCAGCGTCGGGGCAGTGATGGATGCCGTGGCGGGCGCCTGGGACGGCGGAGACCGCTTTTCCGACTGGCGCGATGCGATGCGCAAGGCCGCTTCCGCCGTGGGCGCGGAGTTCGTGAAGGAGACCGCTTCGGGTCATATCAACCCCTATTTCGCGGCCAAGGCGGCCGTGGAGGGGGCGCCCGCCGACACGACTTTCGTGCTGGAAGGCGGGGAGGCGGGACTGTGGGCCGGCTATCATGCCCGTGTGTCCCATCCCGGCGGCGTCCTGACTTTCGGTCAGCTCGGCGCGCTGGGCGTCGGCTTCGGTCTTGCGCAGGGTGCGGCCTATGCCCGGCCCGGCAAGCCGGTCCTCCAGATTTCGGGTGACGGAGCGCTCGGCTTCCACCTTCAGGAATTCGAGACATGGGTGCGGCAGAAGCTGCCCATCGTCACGGTGGTGCTGAACAACAGCTGTTGGGGCCAGTCGCTGCATGGGCAGCAAATCCTCTATGGCCAGAATTATAGCTGCATCTCGTTGCTGGGCGACATCAAATATCACGACATTGCCAAGGGTTTCGGCTGTTATGGGGAGCGGGTGACCGAATTGGGGGAGATCGGCCCAGCCATCGCGCGCGCCTTTGCCTCCGGCAAGCCCGGCTGCATCGACGTCACGGTCGATGCCGAACTCGTCCTGCCGATGACCGCCGCCATGCTGGGCGAACCTGCCGAGAACGAGGTGATGGTTCCCTATTATGAGAATATCCAGTTGTGAAGGCGGCCGTCCTCCACAAGGGCGTGATGGCGATCGAGGAGGTGCCGGAACCTGTCCCCGCCGTGGGGCAGGTGCTGGCCGCCCCGCTGGCCTGCGGCGTGTGCGGCAGCGATCTGCACGCCCGCGACCATGGCGCTCATCTGTGCGATCTTCTCCACCGCGCGGGTTTCCGGGGCTTCATGGACCCGGAGCGTCCCGTGGTGATGGGGCATGAATTTTGCGCCGCGCTGCTCGAACCCGCCGCCGGATTGCCAAGGGGGCAGAGGGTCGTCGCGCAACCCTTTCTGGTGGACGCGAACGGCATCGCGCTGATCGGCTATTCCAACCTCTATAATGGCGCCTTTGCCGAGCGGATGCTGCTCCAGTCCGACGCGCTGCTGTCCGTGCCGGATACGGTCGAGACGGATATCGCGGCCATGACCGAGCCGCTGGCCGTCGCGGTCCATGCGGTCAACCAGTCCGGCGCGGACCAGAACTGCGCCTTTGCCGTCTATGGTTGCGGTCCGGTCGGCCTGTTCATCATCGCCCGGCTGCGGGCGCTCGGATGGGGGCCGATCCTTGCCATCGACCCCGTGCCCGCGCGCCGGGCCATGGCGGAACGCATGGGGGCGGACAATATTGTCGCGCCCGACGGAGGGGCGAGCGCGGCATGGTGGCAGGGCCTCCATCTCCATGTCGGTCTGTCTGACACCATGGCCGCCATGGGGCAGGCGGCCAAGCGTGCGGTCATCTTCGAATGCGTCGGCAAGCCCGGCATGCTGACCGCCATCGCGGAGGCCGCGCCCGTCGCATCGACGATCACGGTCGCAGGCGTGTGCATGGAAAGCGACGCCATCGAACCGGCATTGCTGATCCAGAAGTCGCTCCAGCTGCGTTTCGTCTTCGCCTATTCCCCGGACGAGTTTGCCGAGGCTTTCGCGATGATCTGCGCGGACCCGGCGGCCCTTGCGCCCCTTGTCACGGGCGAGACGCCGCTTGCCGCCATAGACCAGGCGTTCGCCGCCCTCACTGCCGGGGGCGAACAGGTGAAGATGATGGTGAAACCGAATTGAAGGAGAGAGAGATGCGCGAAGCGCTCGCATTCTATATAGACGGCCAATGGGTCGCCCCGTCCGGCACGGAGATTGTCGACGTGATCGATCCCGCCAATGCCGGTGTCGCGGGTCGCGTCGCCCTGGGCGTGGCGGCTGACGTGGACAAGGCGGTTGCCGCCGCGCGCCGCGCCTTTGACAGCTTCTCCCGCACCAGCGTTGCCGAGCGCGCCGCATTGCTCGACGCGATCATCGCCGCCTATCAGGGGCGGGCGGATGATCTTGCCGCCGCCGTCACCGCCGAGATGGGCGCGCCGCACTGGCTGGCCAGCGCCGCCCATGTGCCGCTCGGCCTCGGCCATTTCCAGACCGCGCGGCAGATATTGGACAGCTATTCCTTCAGCGAACAGCATGGCTCGACGCGGCTGGACAAGGAGCCGATCGGGGTCTGCGCCCTCATCACGCCCTGGAACTGGCCGCTCAACCAGATCGCCTGCAAGGTCGCGCCCGCCATCGCCGTGGGATGCACGATGATCCTCAAGCCCTCCGAAGTCGCACCGCTGACGGGACATATCTTCGCCGAGATCATGGAAGAGGCGGGCGTTCCTCCCGGCGTCTTCAACCTCGTCCATGGTGACGGGCCCGGCGTCGGGGCAGCGCTTTCCGCGCACCCCGACGTCGAGCTGATATCCTTCACCGGCTCGACCCGCGCTGGTGTGGAGGTGGCCCGCGCCGCCGCCGCGACGGTCAAGCGCGTGCATCAGGAGCTGGGCGGGAAATCCGCCAACATCATCCTGCCCTCGGCGGACCTGCGCGCCGCGGTGTCGGGAGGCGTCGCGGCGATGATGATGAACTCCGGCCAGTCCTGCAACGCGCCCTCCCGCATGCTTGTCCAGCGGGCGAGCCTGGAAGAGGCCAAGGTCGTGGCGGCAGAGGCCGCGGCGGAGCACACGGTCGGCGCGCCGGGCAGCAATGCCAAGCTCGGCCCGGTGGTCAGCGAGGTGCAATGGACCAAGATACAGGGCCTGATCGACAAGGGGATAGAGGAGGGCGCGACGCTGATCGCGGGCGGCCCCGGCAAGCCGGACGGGCTGGCGGAGGGCTATTATGTGAAGCCCACCATCTTCGCCGACGTGACCAATGACATGACCATCGCCCGCGAGGAGATCTTCGGCCCTGTCCTCACCATCCTCGGCTATGAGGATGTGGATCAGGCCGTCGCCATCGCCAACGACACACCCTACGGTCTTGCCGCCTATGTGCAGGGCGCGCCCGAGGAGGCGCTGGCGCTGGCGGCGCGCCTGCGCGCTGGCCAGGTCTATCTGAATTATCCGGAGCTGGACCTTGCCGCGCCCTTTGGCGGTTACAAGCAATCGGGCAATGGCCGCGAATGGGGCGCGCATGCCTTTGGCGAATTCCTGGAGGTCAAGGCGGTCCTTGGCGCCACGCCGGTTGCCGCGTGAGGGACGATGACGACCCTCGTCGACCTTCTGAACGATGCTGTCGCTCATGATGCCGGGGCGGCAGCCTTGCTATACCGCGATACCCGCCTGTCCTATGGCGCGCTGGACGCGTGGAGCGACGCCTTTGCCGCGCAATTGCTCGGCACGGGGCTGAAGCCTGGCGACCGCTTCTTCCTCTGTCTCCAGAATGTTCCCGAGTTCGTGGTCGCCTTGCTGGGCGCTGCCAAGGCCGGGATCGTCACCGTGCCGCTCAGTCCCATGTACCGGCTGCGTGAGATCGCGAAGATCGCCGCCGATTGCGATCCGCGCGCCATTGTCTGCGAGGTGGACCATGCGCGCGATGTGCTGGGCGATGGATTGCCCGGCGTCGTCCGCCTGACCGTGGGAGAGGCGGGCAATTTTGTCCCCTCCGATGACGGGCGCCGCCGCGCGGCAAATCCGCGCGATCCGCTGATGATCGTCTATACCTCCGGCACTACGGGCAAGCCCAAGGGGGCCGTGATAAGCCATGCGAACCTTGTCGCGGGCGCGACCTTCTACAGGAGGGAGGCGGACCTGCGGCCGGGCGAACCGATATTGGGCGGAGCGCCGCTGTTCCACGTGACCGGCCTCAGCGGCCATATCGGTGCTGCGCTGGCGGCGCGCGCTCCGTTGATCCTGTGCTATCGCTTCCAGAACGAAGTGATATTGGACGCGATCGAGCGCCATCGCCCGGTCTTCGCGGTTGCCGCGATCACCGCCCTGATCGCCGTCATCCACTCCCCCGCCTTCGCGTCCCATCGTGTCGCCAGCTTGCGCACCATCTTCTCCGGCGGCGCGCCTGTCGCCCCTGCGATGCGCGAACGATTCCGGGAAGCGACCTCGATCACGCTCCGCAATGTCTACGGCCTGACGGAAACCGTTGCTCCGGTCATCGCCGCGCCCGAGACGCCCCTCGCCCCGGTCGATGTCATGACGGGCGCGCTTTCCATCGGCCGCGCCGTCGAAGGCACGCAGGTCCGGATCGTTCACGACGATGGCAGCCCCTGTGCGCCGGGCGAGGCGGGCGAGATCAGCGTCGCCGGGCCGAGCGTGGTCGAGGGCTATTGGCAGGCCCCCGATGCGACGGCCGATGCGATGCGGCCCGATGGCTTTCGCACCGGCGACATCGGCGTCATGGACGAGGGCGGCTGGGTCTATCTCATCGACCGCAAGAAGGACATGATCGTGGCGTCGGGTTTCAAGGTCTGGCCCCGTGAGGTGGAGGACGTGCTCTACGAGCATCCGGCGGTCCGCGAGGCTGCGGTCGTCAGCGCGCCTGACGACTATCGCGGCGAAACTGTAAAGGCTGTCGTCAGCCTGCGACCGGGCGAGCAGTTGGCAGAGGACCAGCTTATCGAATTCTGCCGGGCGCGGCTGGCAGCCTATAAGGTGCCGCGCATCGTCTCGATCCTGGACGACTTGCCAAAGACGGCGACCGGGAAGATCCTGCGGCGCGAGCTGCGCGGCTGAATGACAATGGAGTCAACGGATATCACGGAGCGCGGGCCCCGCAAAAGGACATGCCGCCTCGTCCGCCTTCCCGATGATCTTGTCGCCCGCCTTGAGCGTCGGCACGTCTCCAGCAATCGACAGCCTATCATGACGAGCCTGGGAATCAGCGACAATACCTGGCGCAAGATACGCATAGGAATGCCCATTCGCGCCTCGGTCGCCGATCGCCTTCGCAAATTGCTTTCAGGCGGTTTCGATAGCATTTCCGGCGACGACGGTCAGTGATTTCGTAACCCTGCTCGGATTTCGGGCCGCAAGCGAAGATGGATCGGGCGGAAGGGCGGTCTGGCCGCTACGGAGGGAAGCGCGGGCAATCGCAAAAAAAAAAGCGGCATCCGGATTCAAGCATCTCCGTGTGCGCGCGGCAGTCGGATCGACTGCATTCGCACCGCTGATTTCCGGCGCTCTGCCAGGGAAATCATTTGGTGACCCTACGGGCACCCGGTCGCCGTGGCAAGGTATTGATTTAACGTCGCTATTTGCCTTTAGCGAGGTTTCCGTACCATCAGACATGCCATCTGTCCATTAGGATTGTTTGAGCCTAAATGACGCTGCTGGGGAAGAAATGACGGTTCGATGGCAACCCGACTTGATTGCTCTAAGCGGTCAAAAACGGCGGCGTTTGGTGATGTGGGAACTCGTATCGTCCGGCTTCGCCAGCAGGGCGGCGGGTTCCACGTCCAGCCCTTGGGCGATGCGCCCCAACACGTCGATGCTAGCGGCATAGACACGACGCTCAAGCGCGCTGATATAGGTGCGGTCAATCTCCGCCCGGTGCGCCAGTTCCTCCTGCGACAATCCCCGCTCAAGACGGATGCGCTTGATGTTGCGCGCCAGTATGTCCCGTATCTCCATGCGCGGGCATGGCACCGTCGCGCAGAGTATTTCACCACGGAGTATTCTCTACATTTCGTGTCGCATACTGTTGCGAATTGATCGCAATATGCGCTAAGGGCGTGGCGATGCCAACGAACGCGACCGCCTTGACTCGCCTGTTGCTCGCCGAGCGCCCGTCGCTCTTGCGGCTCGCGCGGCGCATCGTCGGTAGTATCCCGGCTGCCGAGGACGTGACGCAAAGCCTGTGGTTCCGCGTCCAGCGGGTCGAGGATGATCCGCCGATCAACAACAAGCGGGCCTATCTGTTTAGGCTGGCTACCAACCTTGCCGTGGACCGCGCAAAGGCCGATCACCGCCATGGTGAGTTGTTTGAGGAAGGGCCGCTTTCCGAAGACGTGGCGGACGAAAGCCCGCTGGCGGAAAGGATGCTGCTCGATCGCGAGGCGTTGGGGCTGGTCAGATCGGCCGTGCGGGAACTGTCCCCCCGGTGCCGCAATGTTCTCCACATGCGTCGCGTCGAGGGTCTTCCCGCAAGTGAAATCGCATCCCGTCTCGGAATTAGCCGCCAGATGGGGGCGGATGCCATGACCGCGACGGGCGAGATCAGGGAAATCAAGCTCACCGCCGGGGCGCTGACCGTGGCGTTCACCTTGACATGGCGGCCCGAATTGTTGCGTCCGCTGTCATCCGCCATCATAGCCCAGAAGGTATATTGCACACCGCCCTTATTCACGCGGACCGCGTGGTTCACTCGATAGCGACGACCTTGTGCGTCAGTTGCGTATTCTTCCCGAAGCGCGGTCGCCATATCCTCGGCTAGCTTTGCGAAAGGGTCCTGTGGCGGAAGTTCAATCAGGCGGCGCTCGACGCCCCATTGCACGGCTTCCCGCGCGGTCGCGGGGACATGACCATTTGCGGCTTCGAAGTCGTGCCACACCTTCTGCAGCTGCTCGCGGTAAGTCGCCATAGTCCGCTCCTAAAGTTCAGCCGGGGCAATATCGCCCCATCCGTCTACCAGGGCCGAGCCAGCGAGATGCTGCCGGATCTTGACCTTGTGACGGGCAAGCCAGTTGTAACGATCCATTTTTCGCTGAAGCTGCCCCACGACGATCCCGGGGTGGCGCTGGATACGCCTCGCGAACGCGAGCACGTCCTTTTCTGCGATATACGGGTATTTCCGAACGTAGAAGGAATCGAGTTCCGCAGCTGGCACGCAGGTGGCTTGCGCAGCCTTGTTCGCCTTCACCTCACACTCGGGTAGTGAGGCATCCTCTGCCCCTTCGAGATCGACATCCACAGTCTCTGCGTTCAACTCGCCGCGACCATCACCATTCAGCACATGCTCGATCTCATGGCGCAACACGAACCAGAAGTTATCGATGCGGTCGTGTCGGGTTGTCATTCCAATGACCGGCGACTTCTCATCGATCCAGAAGCAGACGCCATCAATGTTTGCCTTGGGCAAGGTTTCCACCACAACGAACCGAACGCCACACTCCGCCAGCGCACGAGGCATGTGACGCACCTCTTCCGGAGCCAACATATAACGAGGAAGTTCGTCCGCCAGCGCGGCGAGCTTTTTGACGTCGAACTTTTCGACGACCATTTCTCCAGCAAGCTGCCGCACTCGGAAAAGCCAGGCAAGCTGAAGCGGATTGGTCTCGGAATAGTCGGACTTCTTCGCCGCGTGGGCGAGATAAGGCACGTCCGCGAGATTGTTCTTTCTGAAGAAGCGCATGACCTGCGCCTCAAGCATCCCGATATCAGTGTCCACCAGCCAGCCGCGACGGATCATTTCGCGAACCGGAAACGCCGCTTGAAGGGCCGCGCGCCGGGCAATCGCCGGATCGGGAGCCCGCGCATGAACCATCTCATACGCCTTCTGAAGGTTCGCGAAATAATCAGCCGAGACGTCGAATGCCGTTCCTAGGGCCTTCGCCATATCAGGGCTGATCCCACGCTTTCCCGAGGTGATCATATTCACGGCCTGCTCAGGCACACCGAGGATGTAAGCGAGATCGCGCTGCGACCAGCCACGCGCCTCCAACTCTTCCCGAACAAACTCGCCAGGATGGGGGACATCAGTCATGCAAGATAGAATGGACATGCTGATCTCCCTCAGTGCGTATCGCAAATGGCGATAATATTAATGATAGGTGGCTTCTCCGTATCCAGAAGCGTGAAGACAATGCGGTATTGATCATTTACCCGCACAGTTCGTTTTTCATCCTTGTCGCCTTGCAATTTTTTGTAGTTTAGACTCTTCAAGTTTCGCAGATCGCGCTCATCTGCTGCTGCTTCAAGCTGAACCAGCCGACGGCGCGCCGCCTGAATGACGGCGAACGGCAAGCCCAGCTTGTGGGCGTCGTCGGAACAGATGCGTTGCAAGTCAGCATCGGCGAACTCAATCCTCATGTGGAGCCAGCCTATATGTGACCACGGCAAACGTCAATGCACGACTGAACTAGGGACGTTCAGTTGAGACAATTTTCCATATCTGTCGATGCTGCTCGCGCTGCATCCCTGCTCCCCGAAATTATCGAAATGGTGAGTTAAGGATCAAGCCGCCAACAGCGGCTTTATCGCCTCGATGTCAGCGGCCTGATCCACCAGCAGATCATAATGCGTCTGGAGGTTGAGCCAGAACTCCGGCGTCGTCCCCAACGCCCTGGACAGGCGCTTGGCCGTGTCGGGCGTGACGGACGTCTTCTCCTCACATAGCCGCTCGATACGGGTGCGGGGGACATGGATATGCTTCGCCAGCTTGCCAGCGGAAATGCCCATCTCCTCAAGGAACTCATGCTTGAGGATTTCTCCGGGATGGACCGGGGTTTTCAACATGGTCATGGCGGCTCCCTTCAATGATAGTCCACGATCTCTACGTCTTCCGGACCATTGTCGGTCCAGACGAAACAGATGCGCCATTGGTCGTTGATGCGGATCGAATGCTGGCCTTCACGGTCATCAACTAAGGCTTCCAGCCGGTTGCCCGGCGGCGACCGCAAGTCGTCCAGCTTCACCGCCGCCTCCAACATGGCCAGTTTCCGCACAGCAGCCCGGAAGATGTCATTCGGGAAGCCCTTGCCCGGCTTCCCTGCCAACACCTGTTCAACGAGCTTCCCTTTGGCACTCTGTATCATGAAGCGATATGTATCATTCGGTGATACATAGTGCAAGGGTTTTGATGGGGTTCACCCTTTATAAGTCGCGGTGGGATAGCCACCCGGAAGCGATGGAAACCAGCTGCTGATCTTCCACAAATCGGGTGGCCTTAGAAACGCAATGGTATCAAGAACCAATCGTGACGCAGTTCGCCACGCCATCGGGTTCGATTCTCACGATGCGCTCACTCAGGAGCTCCACAATCCGCTCCCGCAGGATGGCTTCCACGTCTTCGGAAAGGCCGTTAGCGGCTACACGGATTGCAATCTGCGGTTGTATTTTTTGCTCTATTGCGCGCCTGCACATTCGCTCGCCGTCTGTCGCGAGGATTAATGCTACCGCTGCGGACAGGTCGAAAAGTGTCGATATGTCTATGCGCTTACGACTGCGATAGGTCTCCAAATCACCCACGGAGGCGTTGAGCGCCCAAGCATCGACGCCAATATCCATCTGGCGTTCAAGCACAATGCTGGTGCCGCCATATTCTGTGGTTTGAGAAAGCGCTACCGCGTTCCTATCGTCGAGCTCTCGCTTCTTAAGTGCCTTTGGGATCCAAGGAAGATATTGGCCATCATTTCCTTCCGCGATGAGCCTCAGATTCCTCCCGTGCATGGGGAAGACCTGCTCGGCCTCACTGGTCCAGCCTCTGAACAAATCATAGACCAGCACCTCGCCCCAATGATGGAAACCGGCAAGCCAACGAGCGTCCATCGGCCGCAGAGGGGCGGGAAGGAAATCGGGCATGGAGGGGGGCGGCTCCATACTCGCGTCCCTGCCTTTTGATTCCGGGTGCATCGGCAGGATAGGGTCGTTGACGCGCCCGCCTCGGGCTTGATCGTAAATCAACTGGCATGGCACGCCGAGGGAAGCGAGATCAGTGGTTCCTGTCTGCGCTCCTGCCAGCAGCGGATGACGCCGAGCACCAAAAATCGCCCTTCGAAAGAGCCAATCGACTCTGTCCCATGGGAATGCCCATTGGGAGGGAGCGTCAGGCAACTGGGCAATGCGGCGCTTTGCCTGTTCGATCTGTCCTTCAAAATCGTCGGAGAAGGCTGGGGCGCGGACAGGAACCAATGCCAGGTCAATGTCGCCTACAGTATCCTCGCCGCGCATGAAGCTGCCAAAGAGCCAGATTTGAGATATGTTGCTGGTCGCATCTGGATCGGCATTGAGCTGGTCGGCGCGATCCAGCACGTCCATCAATATGGAGCTGGCCTTGGCATATGGCGTCCGTGTCAGAACTTTGGCGCGGGCGACGATCACTCCCTTGCTGGTGAGATCGCATGCGTCTGGATCGATAAGTCCGCGATCAAGGCATTCCTCATATACCAAGGCACCATCGCGCCGTTGAGGAAAGACCGACTTCAGGTCGATCATGTTGCTTGCGCTGGCCGTGCGTAGATAGCCGAGAAGGCCGTTCTTGAAAACTGACGGGCGGTATCCTGCGATGCGGTCAGCCTTATCGAAACTCACGCCCATGCACTATCACCGACGAGATGGCTGGGCGGGTGAGGGCGGTAAAATGTGTCCGCGAAGATCAGGCCGTCTCAGCGTGTTTAGAACCGATCTATTACCGAAATACCGAAATCGCCGTCCTGCGATAAGAGCTAAGCTCTTGATTTTAAATGGTGACCCCTACGGGAATCGAACCGGGTTCTGGGGGTGATCCAGGGGATTGGAGGGTAACTAAACGATTGTTTTTCAAAAAACGGATTGCCCTGTGTTACCCTCCAATCCCCTAATTGGGCCACCTAAATGGGCCATGTTAGCGGCTATAGATCGGCTGCGGTATCAAGTGGACCGACTTGCGGTCTATGACCGCAAAGCTGCCAAGCTTAACCAGACCTATGGCCCACCGATCATTCGGAGGCGGCCAGCAGCGCGGCAAGTTTCGGGTGCGTGTCCTCGCGCAGTGGATCGACGATTGTCAGCCCTCGCGTTACGAAACCATCCTGCATATCCTCGGACAGGAGCAACGTGCAACCTGCCTCGGCGGCGGCAGTGACAATGAGCGCATCCCAGAATTGCAGCTTGTGGTCGACAACGAGGTCCGCTGCCGCCAGCGCCGTCCTTGTCTCCGAAGCCGACGTCCCGAACGCTTCGGAAAACTCCAGCAGGATCGCTCGCGCTTCCTGTGCGCTTGCTCCGCCACGCCGCAGGACGACAAAGAGCTCTCCGAGCGTC
>JASGGS010000048.1:0-23512 GCA_047602685.1 Sphingobium sp. | reverse complement strand
CCGTCGCCGCCTGCCGCCGCGCCGCAGCCCGGCTTCAGCACGGCCCCGGCGGAGGGCGCGGCGCCCGCCGCCCCGCAACGCACGCTGGCGGAGATCATGGCGGGTATCGAGGTGCCCGAATCCGAACGCGTGGCCCCGCCGCAGCTTGTCGACCTGAACGAGGTCGCGCAGTTGCAGGCCGCCAGGCGCAAGGCCGCCGCCGCCGACAAGGCCAAACGCGATGCCGCCGCGAAGGCCAAGGCGGAGGCCGATGCCAAGGCCAGGGCGGAGGCGGAGGAGAAGGCCCGGCTCAAGGCCAATCCCGCCCGTATCTGGGTCCAGATCGCCACCGGCAAGGACCCGGCCGCGCTCGCCTTCGACATGCGGCGCCTGCGCAAGACTTATTCGGTGCTGGCGGGCGAGGATGCCTTCACCGCCGAATGGGGCCAGACGCGCCGCCTCCTCGTCGGTCCCTTCCCGACGCAGGCCAGGGCAAAGGCGCTGCTGACCGACCTCAAGAAAGCGGGCAGCGACGGTTTCGTCTATCAGAGCGAGGCGGGAGAGGTTGTCACGGCGCTGTCGGGCAAATAGGGGCGGGGCATGACCATGCCCGCACCCTCCGGTCTTGCCCCCTATGCCAGCGATCCCGCGCGCAGCCGGGGGCGCGAGCATCGGGAGCCGGGCGGCGAGCAGCGGGGGCCGCGCGACGCCTTCCAGCGCGACCGCGACCGCATCATCCACTCGATCAGCTTCCGCCGCCTGCGCCACAAGACGCAGGTGTTCGTGGCGCCCGACGGCGACCATTATCGCGTCCGCCTGACCCACAGCCTGGAAGTGGCGCAGATCGGCCGGACCATCGCCCGCGCCCTCGGCCTCAACGAGGATCTGACGGAGGCGCTGTGCCTCGCCCATGATATCGGCCATCCGCCCTTCGGCCATTCGGGGGAGGATGCGCTGGAGGCGGTGCTGGCGGAGCATGGCGGCTTCGACCACAACGCCCATTGCCTCCGCACGCTGATGCGGCTGGAGACGCCCTATCCGCGCTTCGACGGCCTCAACCTCAGCTGGGAGACGCTGGAGGGCCTCGCCAAGCATAACGGCCCCATCCTGCGGCCGGGCTGGGCGATGCGGGAGCTGGACGCGGCCTTTCCGCTCGACCTTCACACATGGCCCTCGCTGGAGGCGCAGGTGGCCGCGGTGTCGGACGACATCGCCTATGACAATCACGATATAGACGACGGCCTGCGCGCGGGTCTGCTGACGCTTGACCAGTTGATGGAGCGGCCCCTGTTGCGGGACGGCTGGGACCGGGCGCGGGCGCGCTATCCCGACGTGCCGGAGCAGCGGCTGGTGCGCGAGCTGATCCGCGACCAGATCGGCGTGATGGTCAATGACGTGATCGCCCATACGCGCGCGGGGCTGGCGGCGGAACGGATCGGCGATGCGGCGGATATCCGCGCGGCGGGGCGCGCGCTGGCGGGCTTCAGCCCGGCCATGGCGGCGGAGGAGCGGGAACTGACCCGTTTCCTCTACGCCAATCTCTATCATCATCCCGAACAGATCGACGCCGCGCGGCGGGCGGACCGCATCGTGCGCGACCTCTTCGCCGCCTACAGCGCCGATCCCGCCCTCATGACGCCGCACTGGACGGAGACGCTGCCCGCCGCGGAACCGGCGCGCAGCCGCCATATCGGGGATTTCATCGCCGGCATGACGGATCGCTACGCCGCCCGCGTCCATGCGGAAATCTGTGGAAAAGCCGTGGCGGCGGGACCGGCGGGCCGACTGCGCGATTGACACGAATCGGTCGCCCGGTCATGTCTGGCCCGTCGCTGGCGCATGGCGCAAATGCACCGGTGTCGCTGCGGGAGAGTGCCGTGCCTTTCAGGACAGACGGCCGCCGAAGGAGCAACCACCCCGGAATCTCTCAGGTTCAAAGGACCGCAGCGGCAAAGACACTCTGGAAAGCGGACGGGCCGTCGGGCGCCGTTCCACCGAAGGGGTAAGCCGGCCTCGTCCATGGGGCAGACCGGTCAAAGCTCTCAGGTTCCGTGACAGAGGGGGTCGGAAGGGTGTTTCGTGCCTCCGCATGGAATCCGTCCGCCACTCTTGCACGGGAACGGATATGAGCGACGACGCAAGCATCTCCATGGATGAGCAGCAGACGGTCGAGACGCTGCCGCTGGACGCATGGCACCGCGCGCGGGGCGGCCGCATGGTCGCGTTCGCCGGCTATTGGCTGCCCGTCCAATATGAGGGCATCATGGCCGAGCATCTCTGGACGCGGGAAAGCGCCGGGCTGTTCGACGTCAGCCATATGGGCCAGCTCAAGGTCGGCGGCCCGGACGCGGCGGCGGAACTGGAAAAGCTGCTGCCCGGCGACATAGTGGGCCTGAAACCCGGCAAGATCCGCTATTCCCTGCTCCTTGACGAGGAGGGCGGCATACTCGACGACCTCATGGTCACCAACCGGGGGGACAATTATTTCCTGATCGTCAACGGCGCGACCAAATGGGACGATATCGCCCATCTTCGCGAGCATCTGCCCGACGAGATCGACCTCAACCATCTGGACGAGCATGCGCTGCTGGCGCTTCAGGGGCCGAAGGCGGTGGACGCGCTCGCCCGGCTCGGCCTCGTCCCGGCGCTGGACGGCGCGCCCGCCGTCGAGGGGCTGAGCTTCATGGAGGCCGCGCCCTATCTCTGGGACGGCCGCCCGCTCGGCGTCAGCCGCTCCGGCTATACCGGCGAGGACGGTTTCGAGATTTCCGTGCGGGCGCAGGATGCGGAGGCGCTGGCCACCGCGCTGCTCGACCAGCCGGAGGTGAAGCCCATCGGCCTCGGCGCGCGCGATTCCCTGCGGCTGGAGGCGGGCCTGCCGCTCTACGGTCATGATCTGCATCCGGGCGTCGGCGTCATCGCCGCGGGCCTCGGCTTCGCCGTGTCGAAGCGCCGCCGGGAGGAGGGAGGCTTCCTCGGCGCCGAACGGGTCCGGAGCGAACTTGCCGCCCCGCCCGCCACGGTCCGCGTCGGCCTCACCGTCGAGGGCCGCCTGCCCGCGCGGGAAGGCGCCGCGATCTTCTCCGGCGACCGGCAGGTCGGCACCGTCACCTCCGGCGGCCATGCGCCGACCCTCGGCGTCCCCATCGCCATGGGCTGGGTCGAAGCCGCCAGCGCCGCGCCCGGCACCCCGCTTTCCATCGAAGTGCGCGGCAAGCGCCTGGCCGTCACGGTCGCGCCCATGCCCTTCGTTCCCCACCGCTATGTCCGCAAGGGAGGCAAATGATGAGCCGTTATTTCACCGACGAGCATGAATGGATCGACGTCTCCGGCGACATCGCCACCGTCGGCATTACCGATTATGCGCAGGAGCAGCTGGGCGACATCGTGTTCGTGGAACTTCCGGAGGAGGGCAAGGCGTTCAGCAAGGGCGACGATGCCGCCGTCGTGGAATCGGTGAAGGCCGCCTCCGACATCTACGCCCCCGCCTCCGGCGAGGTGGTGGAGGTGAACGGCGCGCTGGAGGACGAACCCGCCCTCGTCAACTCCGATGCGGAGGAGGAAGGCTGGTTCTTCAAGCTGCGCCTCGCCGACCCCGGCGAACTGGACGCACTGATGGACGAGGCGGCCTACAAGGCCTTCGTCGCGGGCCTGTGAATTCCTGATATGTTCCTGCTTTCGCAGGAGCAGGCCGAGCGGGAAGTCGTTCCCAAGAACAGAAAGTCACCCCGATGCACTATCTCCCCCGATCCGATGCCGACCGTCAGGAGATGCTGGCCGTCATCGGCGCGCCCAGCGTCGATGCCCTTTTCTCCGACGTGCCCGGCGCGGCGCTGCTCGACGGCCCGGTCCCCGGCCTGCCCGCCCATGCCGGCGAAATGGCGGTGCAGCGGCACATGGCGCGCCTCGCGTCGCGGAACATGGCGGCGGGCAGCGTGCCCTTCTTCCTCGGCGCGGGCGCCTATCGCCACCATATCCCCGCCAGCGTCGATCACCTGATCCAGCGCGGCGAGTTCCTGACCGCCTACACGCCCTATCAGCCGGAAATCGCGCAGGGCACGCTGCAGGTGCTGTTCGAGTTCCAGACGCAGGTCGCCCGCCTCTACGGCATGGATGTCGCCAATGCCTCCATGTATGACGGCTCGACCGCCTGCTGGGAGGCGATCGTGATGGCCCGCCGCGTGACGAAGCGGGGCAGGGCGCTCCTCTCCTCCGGCCTGCATCCCCATTATGTGTCGGTCGCCGGCACCATGGCTAGGTTCACCGGCGACGATCTCGTCCATCAGGCGCCCGCGCTCACCGCCGCCACCGATGCGGAGGCGCTGATCGCCGCCATCGACCGCGACACCGCGTCCGTCGTCGTCCAGTATCCCGACATTCTCGGCCGCGTCACCGACCTCGCCCCGATCGCGGAGGCGGCCCATGCGGCGGGCGCCCTGCTGATCGCCGTCGTCACGGAGCCGCTGGCGCTCGGCGCGCTCCGGTCGCCCGGCGAGATGGGCGCGGACATCGTGGTGGGCGAGGGGCAGTCCATCGGCGTCGGCCTGCAATTTGGCGGCCCCTATCTCGGCCTCTTCGCCTGCCGCGAAAAGCTGGTCCGCCAGATGCCCGGCCGCCTCTGCGGCCAGACCGTCGATGCGGAGGGCAAGCGCGGCTTCGTCCTCACCCTCTCCACGCGCGAGCAGCATATCCGGCGCGAGAAGGCGACATCGAATATCTGCACCAACTCCGGCCTGTGCGCGCTGGCCTTCTCCATCCATATGACCCTGCTGGGCGAGAAGGGGCTGACCGATCTCGCCGCCCTCAACCATGCGAAGGCGGTGAAGGCGGCGGAGCGTCTGGCGCGGGTGCCGGGCGTCTCGCTCCTCAACCATGCCTTCTTCAACGAATTCACTCTCGTCCTGCCCAAGGATGCGCGGGAAGCGACGCGGGCGCTGGCCGACCGCCACATCCTTGGCGGCGTGTCCCTCGGCCGCCTCTATCCCGGCCATCCGGAACTGGCGGGCGGCCTGATCGTCGCGGTCACGGAAACGGCCACGGACGAGGATGTCGAGGCGCTGGCGGACGGCTTGAAGGAGGTTCTGGCATGAACGCCCTCATGTCCGTGTTCCCGCGCAGGGGCGGCTTCGCCGCTTCGGATGGTCTTGTCGACCGCCCGCATTTCGTGACCCCGGACTCCTGCCTTCGCAGGAGCACGACAGCAGACAGGAAAGGAGCAGCCCGATGAGCATGCTCAAGGAAGGCCGCCCCACGGCCCCGCTCTCGACCGACGCGCGCGAGGATGCGCCCGCCACCTTCACCGGCAATCGCGGCCTGATGCTGGACGAGCCGCTGCTGTTCGAGCTGGGCAATGACCGGCAGACCGGCGTCGACCTCGAACCCGCCCCGCCGGTGGCCGCGCGCCTCGGCGGGCTTGCCCGCACCGCGCCCATCGGCCTTGCGGGCCTGTCGGAGCCGGAGACGGTGCGTCACTATACCCGCCTGTCTCGCCAGAATTACGGCATCGACCTCGGCGTCTTCCCGCTCGGCTCCTGCACCATGAAGCATAATCCCCGCCTCAATGAGGGCGTGGCGCGGCTTCCCGGTTTCGCGGACGTCCATCCGCTCCAGCCGGTCGCGACCGTGCAGGGCGCGCTGGGCGTGATGGAGGAGCTGTCGCAATGGCTCATCACGCTGACCAACATGTCCGCCGTGGCGCTCAGCCCCAAGGCGGGCGCGCATGGCGAGCTGTGCGGCCTGCTCGCCATCCGCGCCGCGCTGGAGGCGAAGGGGGATGCCCGCTCCGTCATCCTCGTGCCCGAAAGCGCCCATGGCACCAATCCCGCCACGGCCGCTTTCTGCGGCTACCGGGTGGAGGACATCCCCGCGACCGAGGATGGCCGCGTCAATCTGGAGGCGCTGAAGGCGCGCCTCGGCCCCGATGTCGCGGCGGTGATGATCACCAATCCCAACACCTGCGGCCTGTTCGAGCGCGACATGAAGGCGATCGGCGACGCCGTGCATGCGGTGGGCGCCTATGTCTATTGCGACGGCGCGAACTTCAACGCCATTGTCGGCCGGGTCCGTCCCGGCGACCTGGGCGTGGACGCCATGCACATCAACCTGCACAAGACCTTCTCCACGCCCCATGGCGGCGGCGGGCCGGGCGCGGGCCCGGTGGTGCTGTCGGCGGCGCTCGCCCCCTATGCCCCGCTGCCCTTCGTCGAGAAGGGCGAGGACGGCGCATTCCATCTGGTCGAGGAGGAGACGGCGGGTGAGCATCATGCCGCCAGCTTCGGCCGCATGACCGCCTTCCACGGGCAGATGGGCATGTTCACCCGCGCGCTGACCTATATCCTCAGCCATGGCGCGGACGGCCTGCGGCAGGTGTCGGGCGATGCCGTGCTCAACGCCAATTATGTCCTGCGCAGCCTTGAGGGCGTGCTGGAGGCGCCCTTCGGCGCGGCCGGGCCGTGCATGCATGAGGCGCTGTTCAGCGACAGGGGGCTGGCCGAGGGCTTCTCGACCCTCGACATCGCCAAGGGCCTGATCGACGAGGGCTTCCACCCGATGACCATGTATTTCCCCCTTGTGGTGCATGGCGCGATGCTGGTGGAGCCGACGGAGACGGAGAGCAAGGCGGGACTCGACCAGTTCATCGGCGCGCTGCGGTCGGTCGCGGCGCGGGCCAAGAATGGCGATCCGTCCCTCAAGGGCGCCCCCCATTTCGCGCCGCGCCGCCGCCTGGACGAGACGCAGGCCGCGCGCAGGCCCGTGCTGGGCTGGGCCCCGCCCGCCGGGGCGGAGGCCGCCGAATAGGGGTTGCATTCCCTCTTTCTTTCATCGCTGTATTACTATAATAATACGCTTGCGGAAGAAATAGGATAGAGGGGGGATTTCCATGCTGAATCAAGGCGATTGGGTAGGGAAGCTTGTGATCTTCGCAATAACGGCGCTGGTCCTGTCCCTGCGCCTGCGACAGGTCGGCAAGGACCGTCCGTTCCGGCTCGACCGCCTCTGGATCGTGCCCGCCCTCTACGGCGCGGTGGCGCTGCTCGCCTTCCACCATGCGCCGCCGCACGGGATCGCCTGGTTCTACTGCCTCATTGCCTTCGCCCTCGGCGGGGTGCTGGGCTGGTATCGCGGCGCGCTGGTGGCGATCCATGTCGATCCCCGCACGCATGAACTCGGCCAGCGCACGTCGCCCGCCGCCATGCTGTTCGTCCTCGCCATCGTCCTCGTCCGGCTGGGCGCCCGGACCCTTGCGGTGGAGATGGGCGTTGGCGATCACATGCTCCTCGTCATCTCGGATGTGCTGATCGCCTTTGCCCTGGGCTTCCTTCCGGTCCAGCGGCTGGAAATGGGCCTGCGCGCCGCGCGTCTGCTGCGGGACGCGCGGGGCAGCTAATGGCCGACGCCCGCCGCCACGCTCCCGCCACCGAACGCAACCGCGATCCCATCGCGGCGGTGCTGCGCCAGGAACTGCCGGCGAGCGGCCTCGTGCTGGAGGTGGCAAGCGGCACCGGCGAGCATGTCCTCCATTTCGCCCAACTCTTCCCCGCCCTCATCTGGCAGCCGAGCGATGCGGACCGGATGGCGCGCGCATCGATCGCCGCCTGGGCGACGCAGGCAAAGCTGAACAATCTGCGCCCGCCCCTCGACCTCGATGCGGAGGCGGCGATATGGCCCATCGACCGCGCCGACGCGATCCTGTGCATCAACATGGCGCATATCAGTCCATGGGAGGCGACCTTGGGATTGCTGGCCAACAGCGCCCGCATATTGCCGCCCGGCGCGCCGCTGATCCTCTACGGCCCCTATTTCCGGGACGCGGTGGAGACGGCGCCCAGCAATCTGGCCTTCGACATCGACCTGCGCGGGCGGAACCCGGAATGGGGCCTGCGCCATCTGGAAGAGGTGGATCGCGCGGCCATGGCCCAAGGGCTGGAACCCTCACGCCTCGTTGAAATGCCTGCGAACAATATCATGCGCGTCTATCGTCGCGCCAGGTAGCGGGTGGGTCATCGGGCTGCCCTTTGGCTTTGATCGCTGGGCCCGCATGATCTACGGAAACGGCATGGTCTTGGACAGCGATGGCGATGAACTGGCCGCTGTCGGCAGACGGCGGGGATAGGCGTCATCGGGTTGCGCATCGCCATAGGCCGCCTGGTCCTCGGCACCGCGCCGGACAGGTCCGGCATCGTGTGCATGGCGGCGTCATCTCCCGCCGGCCGCCGGATCGGCGCCATTATTTCCGGGGCTTGCGGAAACGCAGGGTCAGACGGTCGCTTTCGCCGATGGCGGCATATTTGGCGCGATCGACATCGCCCAGCCTGTAGGTGGGGGGCAGGGTCCACACGCCTTCGGGCCAATCGGCCGTATCCTTGGGATTGGCGTTCACCTCCGATTCCGCCTCCAGCACGAAACCGGCCTGTGTGGCGAGGGCGACTATGGTGGAACGCTTCAGATAGCCGCTCTTCTTCTCCAGCGCGCTGTCGCGATCTTCCGGCAGGCGATGGTCGACGACGCCAAGCACGCCGCCGGGCTTCAGCAGGTCGAAGAAACGCCTGAAATTCTCCTCGCCCGTGCCCGCCATGACCATATTGTGAATGTTGCGGAAGGTCAGGATCGTATCCACCGATCCGGCGGGCACGGCGGCGCCGGTGGGCCATGCGACGAGGCTGACGCCGCCATAGGTCCTGGCATCGGCGGAGAATTTGGCGGCCAGCGCGTCATAGGCCTTTCCCGAAGGCTGGGCCGCATAGACCTTGCCCTTGCCGCGGTTCAGGGGCGCCAATATCTCCGTGTACCAGCCGCCGCCCGGCAGATATTCGAGGATCGTCTGGCCGGGCGCCACGCCGAAAAAGGCCAGAGTCTCGGCCGGATGACGATAGGTGTCGCGCGCGATATTGGCGGGTGTGCGCGTCGGCGCGGCGACCGCTGCCTTGATCGCGGCGCTGGGGGCGGGCGCGGTTTCGGCATGGCTGCCCGCGACGGGCAGGGCGAGGACGGCGAGGCCGAGGGTCAGGGCAGCGAGATGCAGGCGCATGGCAAGGCTCCGTTCGGGGAACGAAGCGGAAGGTGCGCGAACCGCCGCCGGGTTACAAGCCTCTTGTCATGACGATTTATGGCCGGCACCCGCCAGGCCGCCTTCCACCTACAGGCAGGCTTCCAGCAGCGCCTGGTCGAAGCCGAAGCTGCGCGCCTTTTCCAGCGTATAGGGCCTGAGGCCCATGGAGCGATATTCGCCGATGATCTTACCCTCGGCATCCTCGTCCATATATTCGAACTTGAACAGTTCCTGGGTGACGATCACGTCGCCTTCCATGCCGATCACCTCCGTGATGTTGGTGATGCGGCGCGAGCCGTCGCGCAGGCGCTTGACCTGCACGATCAGGTCGACCGAGTCCGCGATCTGCTTGGAGATCGCCTCCTTCGGAATCTTGATGTCGCCCATCAGGATCATGTTCTCCATGCGGCCCAGGCATTCGCGCGGGGAGTTGGAGTGGAGCGTGCACATGGAGCCGTCATGGCCCGTGTTCATCGCGGCGAGGAGGTCGAAGCATTCCGCGCCACGGATTTCGCCCAGGATGATCCGGTCCGGGCGCATGCGCAGGGCGTTCTTGACGAGATCGCCGATGGTGATGGCGCCCTGGCCCTCCAGATTTGGCGGACGCGTTTCCAGCGGCAGCCAGTGCGGCTGTTGCAGGCGGAGCTCGGCCGCGTCCTCGATGGTCAGCACGCGCTCGCCGGGGTCGATCATCTTCGACAGGGCGTTGAGCATGGTCGTCTTGCCCGAACCCGTGCCGCCCGAAATAACGATGTTGAAGCGGCACGCGCCCGCGATCTTGAGCGCGGTGCACATTTTCTGGCTCATCGCGCCCCATTGGGCGAGATTGTCGAGCGTGATCGGCTTGGCCGAGAATTTACGGATGGAGATGGCGGTGCCGCGCAGGGAGAGGGGCGGCACGATCACGTTGACGCGGCTGCCGTCCGGCAGGCGCGCGTCGGCCAGCGGCGTGGTCTGGTCGACGCGTCGGCCGACCTGGTTCACGATGCGCTGCGCGATCTGGAACAGATGCTCCTCGTCGCGGAAATGGATGGGCGCGATTTGCAGCTTGCCCTTCTTTTCCACATAGGTTTGCTGCGGGCCATTGACCATGATGTCGGTGATGTCAGGGTCGGAGAGCAGTTCCTCCAACGGGCCGAAGCCCAGCAGTTCATCGACCAGCACCTTTTCCAGCGCGAATTGCTCGCGCCGGTTGAGGGTCAGCTTCAGCTCGGCCAGCACCTCCATGATGATCGGGCGGAATTCCTCCGCCAGCTCGTCCTTGGAGAGGGTGGCGGCGGCTTCCGGGTCGACACGCTCCAGAAGGCGCGGCAGCACCTGTTCCTTGATCTTGTGGACGGATGCCTCGAAGCCCTGATTCTCCTGGGTCGGCGAATGGTCGCCGTTCATGCGGTCCGACAGGCGCTGCATCGCGTCCGCATTGCGGTCGGTCGACGGCAGCGGCTCGGCCGCTTCGGCGGCGGTGACGGGCGGCGCGGGAACGGGCGGGAACGGGCTGGCGGGCGCCGGAGCGGACGTTCCGCCCGACCCGTGCATCGGCCGCGCCACGCCGAACGAGCTTTTCATGCCCAATCCGTTTTTTCGACCGAATGCGTTCACCGTCTCATATCCTCGAGAATTCATGCTTGCCCGCGAACCCGGTGACCCTAGGTCCGGAAGGTAAATATTTCGCCAAGCCCCCTCAGCGGCCCGTCGCTTGCCTGTCTGCGCGGGGGACCAGATAATAGGCGCGATAGGCGCCGAAAGCGCGCTCCTCCCGCACGTCATAGGCGGTACGGAACAGGTCGAGCCAATGTGCCTGGTGGGCACTGTCAAGCATCAGCCAGCCCGGCCGGGCATAGGCATGCGCGCCGCGCTCGATGTAGCGGACGACCAGATCGTCGGGCAGCGGGACGAAGTTGGCGCCGTTATTGACGCCGGTCCATCCGGTCCCGGCGCCGGTGCGGGGCATGATCCAGCGATGATCGAGCAAGAGCACCGATGCCGCGCCCCGTCCGCGCAGATATTGCAGGCCCCTGATCGCGTCGGGCGACAATTTCGGCGCTTCGCCGGTCTGTTTCGCCTCGAAGCGGGCCAGCAGGCGGGTCGGACCGATGGTGAGCGGGCCATCGCGCGCCGCGCCCTCCGCCCAGCGCTCATAGTTGAAGGTCGCGACATAGGCGATCATCGCCGCCGTCGCCGTCAGGATGAACCCTCTCGTGAACTCCGGCCGCGGCAGCCCGCCACGCTCGATGACCGCCAGCAGGGCGAGCAGCATGAGCAGCAGGAGCGGGAAGAGGTTCAGGATATTATTGTCGTGGCTGCGGCTCAGATAATAGGAGCCTGCGGCGAGCAGGCCGAGGAGGCAGGCATTGAGCGAGCGGCCCTCCGGCGACGGCTTCAACCCGGCAACGGCATGGATGACCAGCACTATCGCCGCGAGGGCGAGCCACACCGTGCCAACCGGATTGACGGGCAACGGCCCCGGCGGATGCTGGATATAGGCGAGGAAATCCGCCGCCTCCAGCGCGCGGTGCGACAGCAGCCAGAGCAGGATCGCCAGCAGGACCCCGCCGGTCGCCAGCGCCGCGACCCCGCGCAGCGCGCCCCGGCCCAGCGCGGCCAGCGCATCGATCGGGCGGGTCGCGCTGCCCGCATCCCGCAGGGCAAGATAGGGCCACCAGATCAGCGTGCCGAAAAAGGCGGCTTCCG
This sequence comes from Sphingobium sp., assembly GCA_047602685.1. Classification (GTDB taxonomy): domain Bacteria; phylum Pseudomonadota; class Alphaproteobacteria; order Sphingomonadales; family Sphingomonadaceae; genus Sphingobium. The sequence goes on along the minus strand of JASGGS010000048.1, from coordinate 11,793 downwards.
GCGACCAGAACAGGTCCGCCAGCCAGAGCAGATGCCCGATCCAGTCGCGCCGCACGCCCCGATGCTCCGCCAGGATGATATGGAACAGCAGCGCGGATATGGTCAGGAAGCGCAGCCCCGCGACGGAGGGCGTCATGGAGGGACCGGCGAGGTCGGAGGGGAAGCCGGTCCACAGGAAGGTCGCGCAGAACATCGCGGCCAGCGCCACTGCCCGGATGCCATGGGAAAGCCGCGCCGTCAGGATCAGGGCGCCGCTGCCCAGCGTCGCGAAATAGAGGGCGTTGGCGGCGATGGCGACGCCGTACATGCCGCGCCAGCAATCCTGCCCGCACACCGCCGCCAGCAGGGTGGTGGGGCCAAGCCCATATTGGACCGGGAAGTCGCGATAGGGCACGCCGCCCGCCAGCCATGCCTCGACCGGCGCCAGATAGGCGCCCCAATGATGCCAGGCGATATAGGCCGTTTCGGGCGATCCCAGCGGGGTCGTCAGCAACCCGGCGGCAAGGCCTGCCAATGCGCAGCCGATGAAAGGGATCAGGACCGATCGTCTGTCCCCGGTTGCGCGTGCCCCGCCCTCCCACCGGAGCAGCGCGGCGGCGCCCAGGGTGAGGAGGAGGAAGGCGATGCTCGCGGCCGGGCCGACCTGCGACGGCTCCATCCACCATATGACGGGGGCAAAGAGGAGCAGCGCGGCGATGCCGCCCAGCAGCATCGGCATGCCGCGCCCGACAAGCGGCAGGAGCAGCGCGATGCTGATCGGCGCCATGCTTCCCTGCCGCAGGGCGATGAGGCCGAGCGCGAGGACGAGGATCGCATGACCCACGCCCCGGCCGATGGGCGGCGGTGTCCTGCCCGCCGCCGCATAAGGGGCGAGCAGCGCGAGGACCAGCAGCAGCGCATAAGCGAGATTGGGTATTATCTGCGTCGTCATGCGGCGCGGGCTCCCAGGGTCCGGGGGAGCTTCCACGGCCGGTCCCAGCAGCGCGGCGCGGGCGCGTCCTCGACCCGTTCGACCGGATCGGCGGGGCGCAGCCAGCGCGGAAGGGCTCCGGTCGCGGCAAAATAGCTGTCGTTCGGCACGATCAGGCCGCTTTGCCGCGTCCAGGCCTCCGCCAGCGAGCAACGTGGCGGTGGCGATGGCTGGAGACGCACGGCGCGCCACAATTCCGCGCCGCCGGTCACGCCGCCGAGCGAAAGGATGAGGAGCAGCAGCAGCTTCGCGCCGGAATGCCGCATGCGGATCGCCCAGTCGGCGAACGCCAGTGCCACCAGCGCCAGCGGCATGATCGATCCGCGCATCTGGAAATCCGCGCTCGCGCCGATCTTCCAGAGCGGCATGAGGAACAGGCAGACGGCGGCGATCAGCAGCGTCGGCAGGTCGCTATGCCTGTCCCGGCCGAGAAAGGGCGGCAGGACGAGCGGCACGACTTCCAGCAGCATCATCAGCGTATAGAGGACGATATTGGGGAATTGCGGACCGCTGCCCAGCTTCTGCGCGTCGGCGCCGAGATAGGCGAGGGCGGGAAGGGTGGCAGCGAGCGCCACGGCCCCGAGCACTACGTCGCGCCCGTTCCAGCGGCCCGTCGCCAGCACGGTCAATCCGGCGAAGATCGCGAACGGCACCGCGCCCAGTATCGCCAGCGGCGACCAGAGCGCGACGAGCGGGACGGTCGCCGCGAACAGTCCCACCGGCGCCAGTCCGCGCCGCCACAGCATATAGGCAAGCGCGCAGGTCCAGCCCGCCATGGCATGTTGCGGCACCCAGAATATCTGCGTGATATGGGCGCTGTACTGATAGGCGCCGGCCCAGGATTCGAGATGCTCCCAGCGCGCCTTGCCGGTCACATGGTCGAGCAGGATGGTGCCGATAATGTCCCATCCGGAAAAGGCGATGAAGATGGTGGCGGCGATCCATCGTGCGCGCCTGCCTTCGAACAGGGCGGAGCCGATGGCGAGAATCAGGGTGAGGAGGACGAGATTATGCCCGAACAGCGCCCAGTCGCGCGCCGTCTGGCTCGCCCCGCCGAGCAGGGCGGGGACGAGATACATGCCGAGCGGCGCGCGCAGCATCTTCGACCGGCCGTCCAGCATATAGTCGAAGGGCCAGGCATGGCGGCCCATGTCGGCCAGCACCGCATCGCGTATCTGCCAGTCCGCCGTGGCGTAGAACAGGCGCCCCTCACCGCCGAGCAGCAGCAACAGGGCCGCAATCGCGGTGCAGGCCATGATCGTGGCGGGTCCTATCCGCACGGTGGCGGAGACGGACCGGGCCGCCAGCACGGCGATGCCGCCCGCCATCACCGCGCCCAGGATGGCGGTGACGAGCGGAGGCCATCCCAGAAAGGCCAGCAACAGCACGCTGTCCAGCGCGAACAGGCCCATGAGCAGCCCGGCCGCCAGGCCCAGCGTCACGGCGCTGCCGCCTGCCCGGCGCAGGGGCGCGGCCGGGGACAGACGGGCGGCATGCATCATCAGGCGGCGCGCTCACCGATCTGGCGCTGCATGGCATGGACCGGATTTTCGCTTGCGGCCTCGCCGAAATTGATCCGCTCCCGCTCCACGACCAGCGGGCGCTTGCGCACCTGCGCGTGGATGGACGTCACATATTCGCCCAATATGCCCATGAAGGCGAGTTGCACGCCCGACAGGAAGAACAGGGACACGATCAGCGTCATCATGCCGCGCGGCGCCATGGTGGGCGAGACGAACCACAGGCTGACGGACACGGCGGCATAGAGCAGGCAGAGCGCGGCCATGGCGATCCCGGCAAAGGTGCACAGGCGCATGGGGGCGTTGGTGAAGCTGAAAATGCCGTTCAGCGCCTGGTCGATCAGGCGGGGCAGATTGTTCTTCGAAATGCCGCTGCGCCGCGCCGCCCAGGTATAGGGCACGATGGCGCGGCGAAAGCCGACGGAGGCGATGATGCCGCGAATATAGGGATAATGGTCGTCATGATCGACGACCGCCCGCCACACCTTGCGGTCGATCAGCTGGAACTCGCCGACATTGACGGGGATGTCGATGTCGCTCAGCCCGCGCACGAGGCGGTAGAAGATCGCGCGGCATGCGCGCAGCGTCAGGCTTTCCTGCCGGTTGATGCGCGCGCCCGCGACGACTTCCACGCCGCTTTCCCACAAGCGCACGAACTCGGCGATCATCTCCGGCGGGTCTTGCAGGTCGGCGGGCAGGAAGACCACGACCGCATCGCCCGTCGCGGCGCGCAGCGCGTTGAAGTTGGAGCGGAAGGGGCCGTAATTGCGCGCGTTCAATATGACCTTTACGCCCGCATCCCCGGCGGCCAGTTCGCGCAATATGTCCTGCGTGCCGTCGCTGCTGTCATTGTCGGCGAGGATATGCTCGCGCCGATAGCCCTCCAGCGGAGCGCCGGGGGCGAAGAGGGCCGCGACCGCATCGCGGCACGCACGCACATTGTCCGCCTCGTTGAAGCAGGGCGAGATGATGGAGATCGTCTTCATGGAGCTTGCTCCGGCGGGGGCGCGAACACGAAGCGCCGCATGGCGAGGAAGTTGAGGGGCGCGCAGACCAGGACCACCAGCCCCTGTCCGATCAGGGGGCCTATCCCCGCGCGCATCGCGAGATCGAGCAGCAGCATGTTGAGTGCCAGCATGCCGCCATAGACGCCGACGAAACGCGGCAGCAGGCGCGGATCGCGCGAGCGGAACACCGTGCCCGTGGTCAGGAAATTGAAGAGGATGCCGCCGATGGTCGAGAAGATCAGGGCGACATGCGGCGCCAGCCCCGCCAGCACCAGAGCGCCATATAGCGCATAGCCGGCAAGCGTGTTCACGCCGCCGGCCAGCAGGAAGGAGGGGAAGCGGCGGTCGATCATGCCGCCCGCCGCATCGCCTCGACCACGCTGGCGAGGCCGTCTTCCACCGCGATCGCCGGGTTCCAGCCCGTGGCGGCGCGCAGTCGGCCATTATCGCCTTCCAGATGCATGATCTGGTTGGGGCCGAAAGGGATTTCACCGAATGTGAGGTCGAGGCCGGGGCAGGCAAGGTCGCGCAACCGCTCGATGATCGTGCGCACCGCTACGGCGCGTCCGCTCGACAGGTTGAAGGGGCCTTGCGCCGTCTCCGTGACGGCGGCCGCCAGCACGCCCTCGGCCGCGTCCGCGATATGGAGATAGTCCCATTTCTGCGTGCCCGCGCTGGTGCGCGGCGCGCGTCCGGCGAGCAGTTCCGCCGCGGCATAGGGGATCAGCCAGTTGGGATTGTCCCCGGGACCATAGAGCGAGAAGAGGCGCAGCCATGCAAAGCCCACGCCCAATTCCCGGCAACGCTGCCAGGCGAGGTGACAGGCGGACAGCTTGGCCGCGCCATAGAGGAGGAAAGGGGCGGGTTCCGCGCTCTCGTCGATACGGCGGTCATGCCGGCCATATTCCGCTTGGCTACCGATGCCGACGATGCGGCGCACGCCGGTCGCGATCGCCATGTCGGTGAGGGCGACGGTCGTCCGGATATTGTCGAACTGGATGTCGCCCGCACGGCTCGGCCCGCCCACGCCTTCCCAGGCGCTGTGGATGATGACTTCCGGCCGGGCGTCGGACAGCACCGCCTGCACGGCGCCCTGATCCGACAGGTCGGCGCAGGCGATGCGGCAGCTATTGGCGAGCGGCAGCACGCGCGCACCGCCCGGACTGCGGACGAGCGCCGTCACCTCATGCCCGCGTGCGGCGGCCAGATGCGCGACGGCGGCGCCCAGAAAGCCGCCTGCTCCGGTGACGAGGATGCGGCTCATGCGGATACCGTGGCGAGATAATCCTCGGCCTGCGCGCGCGTGATGGCGCGCGGGTCTCCGGACCCGTACCAGATGGCGGTCAGTTTCAGCGCCCGGTCGAGCGTCAGGCGCGGCCGCCAGCCCAATATCGTGCCCGCATCGGTCGAATCGAGCGTCAGCATCGCCGCCTCATGCGGATGGTCGCCCGGCTGCAAGGCCCAGGGCTGCGTCACGCCCCAATGGCGGGCAAGAAGGTCGACGACTTCCCGCACGCTCGCCATGTCGTGCGGCGCGGGACCGAAATTCCATCCCCGCGCGAAACGGGCCGGGTCGGCGGCGAGCGCCTGCGCCAACAGGAGATAGCCGGTCACCGGTTCCAGCACATGCTGCCAGGGGCGCACGGCATCGGGATTGCGGATCTCCAGCATCCGGCCGGTGGAGAAGGCGCGGACGGCATCGGGGACGAGTCGGTCGGCGGCCCAGTCGCCGCCGCCGATCACATTGCCCGCGCGCGCCGTGGCGAGGCCCGCGCCCCGCTCCGCCAGGAAACTGTCGCGCCAGCAGGCGCTCACCAGCTCGGCGCAGGCCTTGCTGTTGGAATAGGGGTCATGCCCGCCTAGCCGGGCATCCTCGCCATAGCCGGTGCGGCGCCCGTCATTGGCATAGCATTTGTCGGTCGTGACGGAGATGATGGTGCGCACGGACGGCGTATGGCGGCACGCCTCCAGCACATGGGCGGTGCCCATGACATTGGTGCGATAAGTGCCGAGGGGATCGGCATAGGAGGCGCGCACCAGCGGCTGCGCGGCGAGGTGCAGCACGATCTCCGGCTCGGCGCGGGTGACGATCGCCTCAATGGCGGCGGCATCCCCTATGTCCGCCACATGATGGTCGCACAGTTCCGCGCCGCCGATCAGGTCGAACATGGCTGGGCTCGTGTCCGGCGCCAGCGCCACCCCGGTCACGCGGGCGCCCAACGCGTCCAGCAGGACGAGGAGCCAGCTGCCCTTGAAACCGGTATGGCCGGTGACGAGGACGCGGCGGCCCGCCCAGAAGGCGGGCGAGGGGCCGTTCAGTGCCAGGTCTTCCATGGTGCTTCGTGCCGTTCCCACATGCCTTCGAGGAGCTGGCGGTCGCGCAGCGTGTCCATCGGCTGCCAGAAGCCGTCATGGAAGAAGGAGCGCAGTTCGCCATCGGCCGCGAGGCGCTCAAGAGGCTCGCGTTCCCAGACGCAGCTGTCCGAATTGCCCAGATAATTGCCGATGGAGCGGTTCAGAACGAAGAAGCCGCCATTGATCCAGCCGCCCTCCTCGACGGGCTTTTCCGCGAAGGCCGACACCTTGTCGCCCTCCAGGTCGAGCATGCCGAAGCGGCTGGCGGGGCGGACGGCGGTCACCGTCGCCTTGCGGCCATGGGTGCGGTGAAAGTCGATGGCGGCACCGACATCCAGATTGCTAACGCCGTCGCCATAGGTGAGGCAGAAATCCTCGTCATCGCCCAGATAGTTGAGCGCCTGGCGCAGGCGGCCGCCGGTCATCGTGTCCGGACCGGTGTCGATCAGGGAGATTTTCCAGTCCTCGCACGCATTGCGGTGGACGTTGGTCGTCCCGCGGCGCAGGTCGATGGTCACGTCCGACATGTGAAGGGCGTAGTTGAAGAAATATTCCTTGATCATATACCCCTTGTAGCCAAGGCAGACGATGAACTCGTCCACCCCGTGCTGGGCGTAGATCTTCATGATGTGCCACAGGATCGGCTTGCCGCCGATCTCGACCATCGGTTTGGGACGAACCGACGTTTCTTCGGCGAGGCGCGTTCCGAGACCGCCGGCGAGGATGATGGCTTTCATGGCACTCACCTATGAACAGACAGGGTAAATAAAGGGTGAAGCCCTCTCCCCGGTTCGTCGCGGCCAGTCCCTCAGGCGGCGAGGCCGCCGAGGCGGTTGAGCGTTGCCTGACCGGCCACCATGTCGCAAATCTCGGGGGAGAGGGCGATGGGCCGGATGCGCGCGGCGGCCGGCGTTCCCGCGACCGATTCCGCCAACCAGGAGCCGAAGCCCGCATCGGGCAGATGATCCTCCAGCGTGACGATCTCCGTGCGGGCGGCAATCTGCTCCGGCTGGGCAGCCTTGGCGGCCATGCCCCAGAGCGGCAGGGAATAGACCGCGCGCCCTTCCGCGCGGGCAACCGCCGCGCCCATGGCGGCGCCGGTGGACAGCATGATGCTGTCCTCGTCCCCATCGCGCACCTTGACCCAGCGGCCCGGCGCGACCTTGGGCTGCGTCTCGTGGAAGCGCGGTTCGCCCGCCTTGCCGAGGCGCAGATAGCTGGGACCGGGATGGTCGATCAGCCAGCGCAGGCAGGATCGCGTCTCCAGCGGGTCGCCGGGCGCCGCGATGGTCATGTTCGGCATGGCCCGCATCAGCGCATAATCCTGCACCGCATGATGGGAATAGCCGAGCGCGCCATAGGACACGCCGCCGCCCACCGCGACTACCGTTACCGGCAGGCGATGATGGTCCACATCGTTGCGGATCTGCTCGGCGCAGCGGAAAGTGGGGAAATTGGCGATGGAATAGGTGAAGACATGATAGCCCTCGCTCGCCATGCCCGCCGCCAGGCCGGTCATGTTCTGCTCCGCCACGCCCGCATTGACGAAGCGGTCGGGGAAGCTGTCGGCAAAGGGTTCGATCACGTTGAAGCCCAGATCGCCGACGATCAGCGCGATATTGTCATGGCTCGCCGCCAGGCCAGTCAGTTCGTCGATGAATGCGTCACGCATGGTCTTCGCCCTCCAGCGCTGCGAGAGCCTCGGCCAGCAATTCGGGGGTGGGGTTGCGGTAATGCCACTCCACCTTGTTCTCCATGAAGGGCACGCCCTTGCCCTTGACCGTATGCGCGATCAGCATGGACGGCTTTCCGGGTTCCCACGGGCGGATGCAGAGCGCCTTGGCCAGCGCGTCATGGTCATGGCCGTTCACCTCCCGCACGGCCCAGCCAAAGGCTTCGAACTTGGCATGGAGGGGTTCGAGGCGCAGCGTCTCGTCAACGGTGCGCAGGCTTTGCAGCTTGTTATAGTCGATTATGCACAGCAGGTTGTCGAGGCCGTGATGCGCCGCGAACAGCGCCGCCTCCCAGTTGCTGCCCTCGTCCCATTCGCCGTCGCTGGTCAGGACCACCGTGCGCCAGTCCTCGCCACGGCGGCGGGCGGCCAGCGCCTTGCCGGTGCCGAAGGGCAATCCATGGCCGAGCGCGCCGGTCGAGAATTCGACGCCCGGCACCTTGTGGCTGATATGCGCCATCAAGGGCGAACCGTCCGTGCCATAGGTCTCCAGCAGGGCGGGGTCGATGAACCCGGTCTCCGCCAGCGCGGCATAGACGGCGACGCAGGCATGGCCTTTTGACAGGATGAAGCGGTCGCGGTCAGGATGGTCGGGCTGCGCGGCATGCACGTTCAAGGCTCGCCCGTAGAGCATGGCCACGATATCCGCGATCGACAGGGCGGAGCCGATATGGGACGCGCGGGCGCGCGTCACCATGCGCAGCGCCTGCCGGCGAATGGCCGTGGCCAATTGACGCGTGTCGGCCGGTCCGATCGCGATCAGGGGAGCATGTTTCATGCCCTGCTGTTTCGCCGGATATGGTTAAGATTTGCTCAACCATGATGGGGTAGCAGGGACGGCATGAGGCATGAAACCATATCGCCGCCGCGCGCCTGCCCGCTCTGCGGAGCCGGGCCGGACATGGCCGAACCCTTCCTGTCGGACACGCGCGACGAGGAGCGGCTGAGCGGCTTCAGCTTCGCCTCGCGCAAGACGCCTGAATATATGAGCCATGCCATGGTCCGCTGCCGGTCCTGCGACTTGGCCTATGTCGACCGGCCGCCCAGCGCATCCTCGCTGGCGGAAAGCTATCATGCCGCCGATTATGACAGCGCGCGGGAGGCGGAGGACGCCGCCGATGCCTATGCCCGCGCCATCGCGCCCGCGCTTGGCCAGTTGCGCCGCAGGGCGCGCGCGCTGGAAATCGGAACCGGAACCGCCGCTTTCCTGGAACGGCTGGAGCGGGCGGGCTTTTCCGAACTGGTCGGCGTCGAACCCTCCACGGCCGCCATCGCGGCGGCACCCGATCATCGCAGGGGATGGATTCGCGAAGGCATCTTCGTCGAAGGCGATTACGCGCCGGAGAGCTTCGACCTCATCTGCTGCTTCATGACGCTGGAGCATGTGCCCGATCCGGGCGCCCTCGTCCGGTCGGCGCATCGCCTGTTGCGGCCCGGCGGCGTGTTCGTGGGCGTGACGCACGATCGCCGCGCGTGGCTCAACCGGCTTCTCGGCCGCCGCTCGCCCATCGTCGATATCGAGCATATGCAACTCTTCTCCGCCGAAAGCGCCAAGGGCCTCCTCAGCCGCCATGGCTATGTCGATGTGGGCGGGACCAGCTTCCGCAACGCCTATAGCCCCAGCTACTGGCTGCGCCTCGTCCCCATGCCGGACGGGGCGAAACAGGGCCTGACGGGGCTGGTGCGGAAATCCGGGCTGGATGGCCTGCGCCTGCCGGTCAATGTCGGCAATTTCATGAGCTGGGGCTTCAAGGCGGGCTGACCGCCGCCCTTTCGCGCAAAGGGAAAGGAATTACGGCCCGGGCATCGCTGTCCGGGCCGTAATCTTTATTCGGAGCGCGGCCTCCTGTCAGCGCAGGAGGCTGAGGACGCCCTGCTGGCTCTGATTGGCCTGTGCGAGCATCGCCTGGCTGGCCTGCGTCAATATCTGGTTCTTCGCCATCTGCGTGGATTCCACCGAGAAATCGGCATCTTCGATGCGCGAGCGCGCCTCGGTCAGGTTGGTGACGGTGGTGTTGAGATTGTTGATGGTGGATTCCAGGCGGGGCTCTGCACGGCACCCAGGGTGGCGCGGGCGGTCGTGATCTCGCCGATCGCATCGTCATAGGATTCGAGTGGAAAGCTGTTCAGGGGTGAGACCATCGGGTCGGTCGCGGACGCAAAATTAACGATGTCGAGCAGCTTCGATCCGGAGGCGAGGTTCGGGATATCGATTTTCAGCTGATCGTCCGTGCCCGAACCCAGTTGGATGTTGATGCTCTGGCTGGTTATGCCGCTGCCGCTTTGCAGCAGGCTGACGCCGTTGAACCTGGCGTTGGAGACCACGCTGATGATCTGCTCGGCCAGTTGTGTCTGCTCTGTCCGGATATTCTTCTGGTCGTCCGCGCTGTTGGTGCCGTTGGCCGACTGCACGGCCAGTTCCCGCATGCGCTGCAACATGTTGCCGACTTCGCCCAGCGCGCCTTCCGCGGTCTGCGCCAGAGAAATGCCGTCATTGGCATTGCGGGCGGCGACGCCCAGGCCGCGGATTTCGGTGGTCATGCGGGTCGCGATGGCGAGACCGGCGGCATCGTCCTTCGCGGAATTGATGCGCTTGCCGGAGGACAGGCGCTGCATGGCGGTTTCAAGACCCAGGCCCGCCGAGTTGGATGCGGTTTGCGCGCGAACGGCGGAAATATTGGTGTTGATGACAGTCATTTCCGCCTTCTTCCGTTTTGAGATCCATTGGGATGGAAATCATGGTTAATGCGGAATTTATGAACAAAGATTAATGCGCGCGGAAATTTCTGCTTTTCCGTCAATGATCGGCAGGGACGGACACCTTGCCGCCAGATCGGTTGCGCCTGTCGGCCCCTTGACGAAAGCGCCAATGAAAAAGGGCGCCTCGCGGGCGCCCTTCCTTGCCGTCACCGGCCATATCCGGGAGATTATTCGGCGCGTTCCGCCAGCACGGTCAGGCCGTTGGCGCCGACTTCCGCGAAGCCGCCCTCGACCAGGATCGAGCGGGGTTCGCTATTGGCTGTCGCATAGACCTTGATCGCGCCGTCCTTGATGGTCGACATGAAGGGCGCATGGCCTTCCAGCACACCGAATTCGCCCTCGCTGCCGGGGACGACGACCATGTGGACTTCCTCGGAGAGGACCAGCTTCTCAGGGGTCACGAGTTCGAAATGCAGTGCCATGTCGAGCAAACCGTCCATTGTATAATCGCCGCGGGATCACCGATCCTCATGGCCCGATCATCTGACGGAGGTGCTGGCGGCTCCTTAGCGCAGCGCCTGCAACAGGCAGGCAAAGCAGAAGTCGATCAGCAGCGCCACCGCCGCGAAACCCGCGATGATGGCCAGAAGCGGCCGGGCATCGCGAAACATCCTTTTCGCACCTTGCAGCCGGGACCCATGCCGGCGGCTCCACTGTGCATTCAGCGACCGCACCATATTCTGCTCTCCCTCGCTCCGGGTTCGCCCGAATGCAAGGGAGAGACTAGATCAGGGCGGTCAGCCGATCAAGCCGCCTCGGCGGCCAGCTTCTTGGCCTTCTCGATGGCTTCGTCGATGCCGCCGACCATGTAGAAGGCGTTCTCCGGCAGATGGTCATATTCGCCGTCGACGACTGCCTTGAACGACTTCACCGTGTCCTCGATCTGCACGAACTTGCCCGGAATGCCGGTGAAGACCTCGGCGACGTGGAACGGCTGGGACAGGAACTTCTGGATCTTGCGGGCGCGGGCGACGGTCAGCTTGTCCTCTTCGGACAACTCGTCCATGCCCAGGATCGCGATGATGTCCTGAAGCGACTTGTACTTCTGAAGCGTTTCCTGAACGCGGCGAGCCGTGGTGTAATGCTCGTCGCCCACGATGCGCGGCTCAAGGACGCGGCTGGTGGAGTCGAGCGGATCGACCGCCGGATAGATGCCCAGCTCGGAGATGGCGCGGTTCAGCGTCGTCGTCGCATCGAGGTGAGCGAAGGACGTGGCCGGCGCCGGGTCGGTCAAGTCGTCCGCGGGGACGTAGATGGCTTGGACCGAGGTGATCGAACCCTTGGTCGTCGACGTGATGCGTTCCTGAAGCGCGCCCATGTCGGTGGCGAGGGTCGGCTGGTAGCCCACGGCCGAAGGAATACGGCCGAGCAGCGCGGACACTTCCGAACCCGCCTGCGTGAAGCGGAAGATGTTGTCGACGAAGAACAGCACGTCCTGGCCTTCCTGGT